>NZ_JBEZWH010000030.1:0-91538 GCF_040703975.1 Spirillospora sp. NPDC029432 | reverse complement strand
GGGGCCGGGGGCCTCCCGCGCGGCGCGGCCCGCCCCCCCGGGGGGGGGGGGGGGGGGGGGCGCCCCCCCCCCAACCTGCCCGGGGGGGGGGGGCCCCCCCCCCCCACGACACACAGCGCTGGTGTATTCGACTCGGCGGGAGTTCGCCGCGGCGGCGGTGCCGCATCTGCGGGAGGGGCTGGCGGAGGGGGACGCGGTGGTGGCCGTCGTCGCTCCGGCGGCCGAGCGGCTGCTGCGCCGCCAGCTCGGTTCCGCCGCGTCGCGGTCGGTCGAGTTCATCGAGGCGGGGTCGTGGTTCACGGGGCCGATGGACGCGCTGGCGGCCTACCAGGACCGGTCCCGCCGCGACTGGTGGCCGGTGGGGCGGCTGCGGCTGCTGGCCGAGCCGGTGTGGACGGGCCGCAGCGAGCTGGAGGTCTGCGAGTGGAAGCGGCACGAGGCGCTGCTGAACGTCGCGTTCGCCGGGACGCCCACGCTGCTGATGTGCGCGTACGACGCGGCCTCCCTGCCGGCCCACGTGATCACCGACGCGGCCCGCACCCATCCCGACGTGGTGGACGACCGGGGCCCGCGGCCGAGCGGCCGGTACGTCGATCCCGCCGTCTTCTACGCCGAGTGCAACGCGCGCCCGCTGAGCGCGCCGCCGAGGGACGCGGCGTGGAGGCGGTTCGCGGCGGGCGGGCTGGCGGGGCTGCGGGCGTTCCTGGCCGCGGAGGCCGAGCGGCTGGGCCTGCCCGCCGACCGGTCGCTGCCGTTCGTGCTGGCGGTGAACGAGGTCGCGACCACGGTCATCCGGCACGGCGGCGGGCGCGGCCTGCTGTGGGTGTGGGCGGAGGGCGGCGAGCTGCTGTGCGACGTGGGCGATCCGGAGGGCCGGCTGGAGGACCGCTTCCTCGGCTGCTTCCCGCCGCGGCACTACAAGCCGGGCGAGACGGCGATGTGGGCGGTGCGGCGGCTGTGCCACATCGTGGAGATCCGGTCGGGGCCGGGCGGCACGCGGGTCCGGATGCACCTCAGGCTGGCGGACGCCGCGGCGGGGCCGGACGATCGCGCCGGGTAGCCTTCGCACCATGCTGACGATCGAGCGTGCCCTGGTTGACCAGATCGTCGCGCATGCGCGCGCCGACCACCCCGACGAGGCCTGCGGCGTGATCGCCGGGCCGCTCGGGTCGGACCGGCCGGTCCGGTTCATCCCGATGGTCAACGCCGAGCGCTCCCCGACCTTCTACCGTTTCGACTCCCAGGAGCAGCTCAAGGTCTGGCGGGAGATGGACGACCGCGACGAGGAGCCGGTGGTGATCTACCACTCGCACACCTCGACCGAGGCGTACCCGTCCCGTACGGACATCTCCTACGCGGCCGAGCCCAACGCGCACTACGTGCTGGTCTCCACGCGGGACCCGGAGACGTACGAGTTCCGCTCGTACCGGATCCTCGACGGGGAGGTGACCGAGGAGGAGGTCACCATCGTCGGGGACGGCGGGTGAAGGCGCCGGCGGACCGGGCCGGTAAACTGGCGGCCATGTGGACGAGCGAGCGGCAGCCGGGCCCGGCGGGCCCGTACCCGGCCGACTCGCCGCCGCCCGTGCAGAGCTTCCTCTTCGGGCACTCACGTGCCGAAGTCGTCTACGACTGTCGCTGACGCGTCGATTCTCGCCCGGAATTCCCCTGCGCCCCGCCCTGTTGTGATGCCTGAGACGGCCGCGGGCGGGGTGCCCGTACGACCTGAAGGAGATCTTCGCGATGGCGATCGAGGTCCGGATCCCGACGATCCTGCGCAACCTCACCGACGGTGCCAAGGCCGTCGAAGGCAAGGGCGGCACGCTCGACGAGCTGTTCTCGGACCTGGACGAGCGGCACCCCGGCCTGCGCGGCCGGCTGGTGGACGACAAGGGCCTGCGCAAGTTCGTCAACGTCTACCTGAACGACGAGGACGTGCGCTTCCTGAACGGCCTGGAGACCGAGGTCTCGGACGGCGACAACGTGACGATCCTCCCGGCCGTCGCCGGGGGCTGAGCCCGGAAGCCGTGCCGACATGCGTTTCGAATCACTGCTGGACTCCCTGGGCCGCACGCCCCTGGTAGGGCTGCCCAGGCTGTCGCCGAGCCCCGAGGTGCGGTTGTGGGCCAAGCTGGAGGACCGCAACCCGACCGGTTCGGTGAAGGACCGGCCCGCCTTCTACATGATCGAGAAGGCGGAGAAGGAGGGGCTGCTCACCCCAGGCTGCACGATCCTGGAGCCCACGTCCGGCAACACCGGCATCTCGCTGGCCATGGTCGCCAAGCTGCGCGGCTACGCGATGGTGTGCGTGATGCCGGAGAACACCTCGGCCGAGCGCCGGCAGCTGCTGGAGATGTGGGGCGCCCGCATCATCTCCTCGCCGGCGGCCGGCGGTTCCAACGAGGCGGTCCGGGTCGCCAAGCGGCTGGCGGGGGAGAACCCCGACTGGGTGATGCTCTACCAGTACGGCAACGAGGCGAACGCGCTGGCGCACTACGAGACGACCGGCCCGGAGATCCTTGAGGACCTCCCGACCGTGACGCACTTCGTGGCCGGGCTGGGCACCACCGGGACGCTGATGGGCGTCGGCCGCTACCTGCGCGAGCAGCGCCCCGACGTCAAGATCGTCGCCGCCGAGCCGCGGTACGGCGAGCTGGTGTACGGGCTGCGCAACATCGACGAGGGGTTCATCCCCGAGCTGTACGACGACTCGGTGCTGACCACCCGCTTCTCAGTGGGCTCCCGGGACGCGCTGCGCCGTACCCGCGAGCTGCTGGAGCAGGAGGGCATCTTCGCGGGCATCTCGACCGGCGGCGCGCTGCACGCGGCGCTGGGCATGGCGGCGAAGGCGGTGAAGGCGGGCGAGCGCGCCGACATCGCGTTCGTCGTGGCCGACGGCGGCTGGAAGTACCTGTCCACCGGCGCGTACGGCGGCACCCTCGAAGAGGCGGAGGCCCGCCTCGAAGGCCAGCTCTGGGCGTAGCACCCTCGTCCCGCCCCTTCGCGGCCCTCGCCGGTGCTCCGGCGGGGGCCGCGTTGCACGCCGGGACGGGCGGACGGCATACTCGAATGCGATTCTAGTAGTGGCCTCGGAGGCGAGCGGGTTATATGAGCAGGTTCGGGCGGGCTACGGCCATCGAGCGGGTCGGGGACGGCCGGTACGCGATCGACCTCGACGCGGGGTTCGCGATCGGCGCGGCGCTGAACGGCGGCTACCTGATGGCGGTGCTGGACCGGGCGGCGGTGGACGCGACGCCGCACCAGCACCCGATCTCGACCGCGGCCACGTTCCTGCGGGTGGCCAAGGCGGGGCCCGCCGAGATCCTGGTCGACACCCGCAAGACCGGCCGGACCGCCGCGACGTCCCGGGTCAGCCTCGTCCAGAACGAGCAGGTCGCGGTCGAGGCGCTGATCACCACCGGCACGCTGGACCCGGCCGCCGAGCCCGACTGGGCGGGCGAGCCGCCCGTGCCGGAGCTGCCGCCGGTCGAGAAGTGCACCGGCTTCCAGCCGGTCACCGAGGAGCGCGAGCGGGGCTTCGCCGACCGGGTCGACATGCGTTTCGACCCGGCCACCATGGGCTGGCTGGACGGGCAGCCGATGGGCCGGCCCGAGCTGCGGGCCTGGTTCCGGCTGCCGGACGGGGAGGACGCCGACGCGTACGCGCTGGCCCTCGCCGTGGACGCGCTGCCGCCGGTCGCCCTCAACCTGGGCGCCAAGGGCTGGGCGCCGACCGTCGAGCTGACCTGGCACATGCGCGCCGTGCCGGCGCCGGGGCCGCTGGCCCTGCACGGCACCGGGCGGCTGCTGACCGGCGGCTGGTTCGACGAGGAGGTGGAGGTCTGGGACTCGGCCGGCCGGCTGGTCGCGCAGAGCCGCCAGATCGCCCGCGTCGGCCGCGGCGGGTGACCCCGCGCCGGCCCGTTCCGGCAAGTCACGGCAACCCCCGGGCATGCCGTCGGTCACACCGCGCCCAACTCGCCCGGGTTTCAGGCATGTGACCATGTGATGTACGACGCATGACGCGCCTGACGGGCGCGTTCTCGCCTAGCCTTGGACACCATGTCTGATCGTTCCTGGGGGGGCCGTCCCCCGGATCCCGACGCGCCGATCGGGATCTTCGACAGCGGGTTCGGCGGGCTCACCGTGGCCCGCGCGATCCTCGACCAGCTGCCGAACGAGCCGGTCGTCTACCTCGGCGACTCGGCCCGCCAGCCGTACGGCCCGCGGCCCATCGCCGAGGTGCGCGCGTTCGCGCTGGAGATGCTGGACGAGCTCGTCGAGCAGGGCGTGAAGATGCTGGTGATCGCGTGCAACAGCGCCAGCTCGGCGATGCTGCGCGACGCGCGCGAGCGCTACGACGTCCCGGTGGTCGAGGTGATCAACCCGGCCACCCGCCGGGCCGCCCGGGCCACCCGCAACGGCCGGGTGGGGCTGATCGCCACGCAGGCCACCGTGACGAGCCGCGCCTACGAGGACGCGTTCGCGGCGGCGCCGCACATCGAGCTGACCGCCGCCGCCTGCCCGCGGTTCGTGCCGTTCGTGGAGGCGGGCGTGACGATGGGCGACGAGCTGCTGGAGACCGCGCGCGGCTACCTCCGGCCGATCACCGACGCCGGGTGCGACACCCTGATCCTCGGGTGCACGCACTACCCATTGCTTACCGGCGTGATCTCGTATGTCGTCGGCGACGGCGTCACACTGGTGTCGAGTGCCGATGAAACCGCCAAGGACGTCTATCGAGTGCTGCACGACAGGGGGCTTGCCCGCGCGGAGGCGTCGCCCCCGCCCGAGCACCGGTTCCGCGCGACCGGTGACCCCGACGTGTTCGCCGCGCTCGGCCGCCGCTTCCTGGGGCCGGAGATCGGTCTGGTGGAAACCGCCGAGAGTAAGGCTCTGTCCACCTGATTCCTCGGGAGAAGCAAGAGGAGGAGTGAGCGTGCGGGTCACTGTGATCGGCTGCGCCGGCAGCTTCCCGGGGCCGGAGAGCCCCGCGTCCTGCTACCTGATCCAGGCCGAGGGGTTCTCCCTGCTGCTGGACCTGGGCAACGGAGCGCTCGGCTCGCTGCAGCGCTTCCATCCGCTGTACGAGATCGACGCGATCTGCCTGTCGCACCTGCACGCCGACCACTGCCTCGACCTGTGCGGGTACTGGGTGGCGCGCACGTACCGGCCCGGTGGCGCGCCGCCGGTGATCCCGGTGCACGGCCCGGCCGACACCCCGCGCCGGATGGCCGCCGCGTACGACCTGCCCCTCGATCCGGGGATGTCGGAGACGTTCGAGTTCCACACGCTCCGGTCCGGCCCGTACGAGATCGGCCCGTTCCGGGTGACGACCGCGCTCATGCCGCATCCGGTGGAGGCGTTCGCGTTCCGGATCGAGCACGGCGGCCGGACGCTGGCCTACTCCGGCGACACCGGCCCGTCCGACGGCCTGGTGGAGCTGGCCCGCGGCGCCGACCTCTTCCTGTGCGAGGCGTCGTTCCTGGAGGGGCCCGGGCAGCCCGCGGACCTGCACCTGACCGCGCGCGAGGCGGCCGAGCACGCCGACCGCGCCGGGGTCGGGCGGCTGGTGCTCACCCACCTCGTGCCGTGGAACGATGCGCAGATGTCGCTCACCGAGGCCAAGGGCAGCGCGTACCGCGGGCCGATCGAGCTGGCCACCGTGGGCGCCGTCTACGACCTCTGATCCGGCGCCCGCTACGACTCCTGGCCGTGCGGCTCGCGCGGGCCGGCCCGCGGCGGCTCGTTGGGGGTGCGGTCGCGGCGCGAGCGCAGGTACGGCTCGGCCAGGGCCGCCAGCGCGCCGCCGACCAGCGGGGCGAGGATGAACAGCCACAGCTGCGACATCGCGTGCCAGCCGCCGAACAGCGCGGGCCCGATCGAGCGGGCCGGGTTCACCGACGTGCCGGTGAGCGGGATGCCCACCAGGTGGACCAGGGCCAGCGTCAGGCCGATCGCCAGGCCGTCGAAGCCGTACACGTCGTTCCGGCGGGTGACCATCAGCACCACCATGACCAGCATGAACGTCAGGATCACCTCCAGGATGAAGGCGCCGCCGGCGTTGATCTTCTCGCCGTAGCTGTTGGCGCCGTTCACCTGCATGGTGGCGTTCCCGACCGCGGCGACCAGCCGGATCACCGCCATCCCGACGATGCCGCCGACGACCTGCGCCACGATGTAGACGCCCGCCTCGATCGGCGTGATCCGCTTCGCCAGCAGCATCCCGAGCGTCACCGCCGGGTTCACGTGCGCTCCCGACACCGGCCCGATCGCGTACGCCAGCGCCAGCAGCACCAGCCCGAACGTCAGCGCGACGCCGAGCGTGCCGATCTCGGCGAGCCCGAACACGGCGCTTCCCACAGCGAAGAAGACGAGCAGCGCGGTACCCGCCCCTTCCGCGATATATCTGTTCATTACCCGTCCCCCTGATGTGACTCACCGTCATTGATTGCCACCGTTCGTGAGATCAACCGGTTTTCCGGCAGGTCGCGGCGGGAATCCGGAACGGTTCCGGGTGGGCTCGGGGTGGGCTGGGGGCTGGGCTGGGGGTGGGCTCGGGGCTGCCGCGCGGGGCCGGGGGCGGGCATTAGGGTGGTCCCCATGGCCCGTCCTGATGATCGTTCACCCGACCAGCTCCGCCCCGTCCGCTTCGAGCGCGGCTGGCTCGACCATGCCGAGGGCTCGGTGCTGGTCGAGTTCGGCGGCACCCGGGTGCTGTGCGCCGCGTCGGTGCAGGACTCGGTGCCGCGCTGGCGGCGCGACAGCGGGCTGGGCTGGGTCACCGCGGAGTACGCGATGCTGCCCCGCGCCACCAACACCCGCAACGACCGCGAGTCGATCAAGGGCCGGGTGGGCGGCCGCACGCACGAGATCTCCCGGCTGATCGGCCGGTCGATCCGGGCCTGCCTGGACTTCAAGGCGCTCGGCGAGAACACCGTCCAGCTCGACTGCGACGTCCTCCAGGCCGACGGCGGCACCCGGACCGCCGCGATCACCGGCGCGTACGTGGCGCTGGCCGACGCGGTGAGCTGGATGCGCGAGCGCGGCCTGTGCAAGGGCGACCCGCTGGCGACCTCGGTGTCCGCGGTCAGCGTCGGCGTGATCGACGGCGAGCCCCGGCTCGACCTCTGCTACAAGGAGGACGTGGCCGCCGGGACCGACATGAACGTCGTCTGCACCGGCGACGGCCGGTTCGTCGAGGTGCAGGGCACCGCCGAGGGCGCCCCGTTCGACCGGGCGGAGCTGGACGCGCTGCTCGACCTGGCCGCCGGGGGCTGCGCCCAGCTGACCCGGATGCAGAACGAGGTGCTCGGCCGGTGAGCAGGATCGTGCTGGCGTCCCGGAACAAGGCCAAGATCGTCGAGCTGGAGCGGATCCTGGCCGGGCAGGGCGTCGAGGTGGCCGGGCTGGAGGCGTTCCCGGACGCGCCGGACGTCCCGGAGACCGAGCTGACCTTCGAGGGCAACGCCCTGCTCAAGGCGCGCGCCATCGCCGCCCACACCGGGCTGCCGGCGGTCGCCGACGACTCGGGGCTGTGCGTGGACGCGCTGAACGGCATGCCGGGCGTGCTGTCGGCCCGCTGGTCCGGCCGGTTCGGCGACGCCGCCGAGGGCGGCAAGGACCGCGCCAACCTGGAGCTCGTCCTCGACCAGCTCGCCGACGTCGCCGACGGCGAGCGCGGCGCCCACTTCGTCTGCGCGGCCGCGCTGGTCGTGCCCGGCGGGGCCGAGCACGTCGTGGAGGGCCGGATGCACGGCCGGGTCATCCGCGCGCCGCGCGGCACCGGCGGCTTCGGCTACGACCCGATCTTCCTCACCGAGGACGGCGACCGGACCAGCGCCGAGCTGTCCCCCGAGGAGAAGGACGCGATCAGCCACCGCGGCCGCGCGTTCCGCGCGCTGGCCGAGCTGCTGCCGGACGCGCTCGCCACCGCCCGCCCGCGCTGAGCCGAAAAAGATCCGCGGCGTGACAACCGCGGGCCGCCCGGCGGGGGTTGAGAGGGGTGTACGGAAACGTCCCCCTCCGAGGAGCGACATGAACGACAAGGGTTCCCGCCGGCTGCCGCTGCTGGTCGCGGCCACCGGGCTCGGTGCCGCCGCCCTGGCGGCCGGCGTCTGGGTCGCCACCGCCGCCGGCCGGCCCGTCGTGGCCGAACCGGCCGGGGTGAGCACCCCGGTGCCCACCGTGACCGCGCCCGCCCCCGCCAAGCCGGTGCCGACGCCCACCGCGCCGGCCCTGCCGGTGCCCGAGCCCACGGGGACCGCCGTGCCCGCGCCGTCGCCGACGGCCTCCCGCGCGCCGGTGCCGGCGCCGTCCGCGCCGTCCGCGGCGCCCGTCCCCGAGCCGACGTACGAGTCGCCGCGGCCGGCACCGTCCCCGCCGCGGCGGCCGTAAGCGGAGGCGTCCGCTGTTCACGATGACCGCGCGGGAGGCCCGCGGGGCGGAGATCACGTTCGAGGAGTTCGTGACCGCCACCGCGGGCCGGCTGCTGCGCACCGCCGTCTTCCTCGTGTACGACCGCCATCTCGCCGAGGACCTGCTCCAGGTCACGTACGAGCGCGTCGCCCGGCGCTGGAAGAGGGTCGCCGCGGGGGAGCCGGAGGCGTACGCCCGCAAGATCCTGGTCAACCTGGCCATCGACGAGCACCGGCGCCGGTCGCGCCGCCGCGACCTGCCCGTCGGCACGCCCGCCGACGTGGAGCGGTACGCGGCCGTGCCGGGCGGCGGCGCGGGCGGCCCCGGCGGCGAGCTGGACGAGGTGCTGCGCGCCCTGCCGGTCAAGCAGCGCGCCGTCGTCGTCCTGCGGTACTGGTGCGATCTGAGCGAGCACGAGATCGCCGCCGTCCTGGGGATCTCCCGGGGCACGGTCAAGAGCCACACCGCGCGGGCGATGACCGCCCTCCGGCGGCACATGGCGGACAGAGAGCATATGGAGCAGGGAGGAGGTCCGGGCCGTGAACGATGAACTGGAGACCCTGCTGCGGGAGCACTACCGGCGCGGCGCCGACCGGATCGGCCCGGACGCGGAACTGCTGCATCGGCTCCGGAACGCGGCCGATCCGGCGACCCCGCGCCCGCGCGCGCGGCCGGGCCGTCCGTGGCTCCGCGCCGGCCTGTGGGCCGTGCCCGTGCTCGCCGCGGCCGCCGCCGTGCTGGCGTTCGCGCTGCTCGGGTCGGGGGAGCGGCGCGAGGAGCGGCCCGCACCGCTGGTCCCGGCGCCGAGCCTGACCGTGCCGGTGCCGACGCCGACCGGGCCGTCGCCCGTGCCCCGGCCGACCCCTCCGGGCCAGGATCCGCGCGGCGGGAGCCTCCCGCCGGCCGGGCCCGCGCCCACCTCGGCACCATCGGGCCCCTCGGCGCCCGTCCCGTCGCGTACGCCGGGGTGAAGCGCGGTCAGGGACCCAGGCGCAGGCCGGGGAGCATGTGCCAGCCGACCGTCTCCACGACGGTGCGGAGCTGCGGCGACATCCGGTCGAGCACCAGCGCGCCGCGGCCGCTCGCGTGCGCGGCGGTGTCGGCGAGGATGTTGAGCGCGCCCAGGTCGATGAACCGCAGCCGGGACAGGTCCAGATGCACCTCCCGGCCGGCGCCCGCCGCCACCGTGGTCAGCGCCTCCAGCAGGACGGCGTGCCGGGACGCGTCCAGCTCGCCGGCCAGCGCCAGCCCGGGCGGCCGGAACGTGCGCACGATCCGCAGCACGGAGTCCTCGAACTCGGGATCGGGCACGACCTCCACGCCGTGCGAGCCGCCGAGGGCCTCCAGCTCCGCGGCGGTGCAGCGGGCGCGGTCGAACTGGCACAGCGCGATCGCGCGGGTGCTCGGCCCGATCGCGATGTCGATCCGCCGCTCGCAGTCCAGCAGCAGCTCCAGCCCGCCCGGCCGGCGGACCGCCCAGGTCATGTCGGCGGCGATCCGGACGCCCCGGTGGTCCTCGTCGCCGGCGTCCGCGACCGCCTCCGCCACCGCGCGCATCAGCGCCGCCGGATCGAAGTGGCCGCCGCGCCGCCCGCCGCGGCCGAGCGCGACGACGCTCAGCCGCTCGTGGGCGGGCAGCCGGGGCGCGGTGACGGGGGCCGCGCCCGACAGGTAGACGACCCTCTCCCCGGCGTCCAGCCCGGCGCGCACGAACGCGCCGGTGACATGGTGCTGCTCCTCGCGGCCCGTGTACGCCAGCCAGGCGTGGTCGCCGGGGCGCAGCTCGCGCACCGGCCTCCGGACCGTCCAGAGGCTCTCCATGCTCCCCACGGGTGCCTCCACCGTCGCTCGCGCCGGGTCCCCTCAGCGCCGTTGCCGCATCCGCACGAACGTACCGTCCCAGCCGGCCCGCAGCTCCATGAGATCGACCAGGAGGCGCACCGTCCACAGCCCGAAGCCGCGCTGCAGCGCCGACTCGGGCGGGTCGAAGCCGACCAGGGGCGTGGCGTCCGGCCAGCTGCCGTGGTCGCCGACCTCGCACACCAGGTCGGGGCCCTCCGTCCACAGCCACAGCCCGGCGGGCGGCGCGCCGTGCCGGAGCGCGTTCGCGGCCGCCTCGTTCGCGGCGGTCACGAGGTTCTGCGCGGCCTGCCGGGCGAGGCCGTGCGCCGCGGCCCGGTCGCCGACGAACGCCCGCAGCCCGCGCAGGTCGGCGGAGTCGATCGGGAGGTACGCGGCGTCCCGGGGACGGTCGAAGCGGCGGGTGCGGTCGCAGCGGGCGCCGAAGTCGGCGGGCTTGACGTACTCGGGATTGCGCACCGTGAAGGCGCCGGAGGCCAGCAGCGGATGCGTCTCCCGCGCATGCCGGATGATCTCGGGGGGCAGCGCGGTCCGGTCGTACGGGCACAGGGCCTTCGCCCCCGAGCCGGCGAACGCGACGTTGATGAGCGACTCGTACCGGGCCCATTCGAGCGTCTCGCGCGCGCTCCAGCCGTCCCAGACGGGCTCGGCGAGCGCGCGGACCCGGCGCGGCCGCTCCGCCTGGACCAGCTCCTGGTAGATCTTCAGCGTGCGCACGGGATGCTGGTAGAAGTCCTCGGACGCATGGAAGGCGATCGCCTCCGCGTGCTCGCCCAGCGCTTCCCGCAGGGGGCCGTGCCCGGCCCTCCGGAGGACGGCGACGACCGCCTCGCCGGCCTCCAGCCCCGCGGTCAGGAACGGCACGGCGACGGAGACGAAGTCGTCGGCGCCGTCGTAGATGAACGCGCGGTGCTCCAGCGTCATGGGCGGCCGCCTCCCGGGGCGTGCGGGGCGCGTCTGCGGCCGCGGACCAGCCCCGGCAGCCGGTGCCAGCCGACCATCTCGATGACGCTCTCCACGTCCGGCGGCAGGTGGTCGAGGACCAGCGCCCGGCCGCCGCCCAGCCGGGTGGCGTGCTCGGCCAGCAGGGTGAGGCCGCCGAGGTCGATGAAGCCCAGCTCGGCGAAGTCGAGATGGATCCGCCGGTGCGCGCGGGCGACCCGGCCGAGCTCCTCGGTGAACCGGGCGTGCCGGACGGCGTCCAGCTCGCCCGCCAGCCGCAGCCCGTGCGGCTGGAACGTGCGCACGATCCGCAGCACCCCGTCGTCGAACTCCGGATCGACCTCGATCAGCACCTCGTGGGTGGCGCGCAGCGCGGCCAGCTGCCCGGGCGAGCAGGCGCGCCGGGACACCTGGCAGATCGCCATCGCCATCGTGCTCGGCGAGACCGCGTCGCCGAAGCCCTGCTCGCAGCCCAGCATCGGGCCGAGGTCGGCGCCGTCCCGGCCGGCCAGCACCCAGCTGTGGTCGATGGTGAGGCGGGCGGCGCGGAACCCCTGGCCGAACGTCCCGTCGACCTCGCGGCCGAGGGTGTCCAGCAGCCGGCCGGGCTCGAACGCGCCGTTCCGCCCCCGGCACGCCTCCTGCGTCGGGATCACCCGCAGCTGCCCGGACCCGGTGTAGGCGCACAGGTCCAGGGACGTGCGCAGCGCCATCCCCGGCAGCCGCTCGGGCGGGGTGTCGGTGACGTACACGACCTTCTCCTCGTGGCGCAGCCCCGCCTCGATGAACGTGCCGATCACCCGGTCGCGCTCCTCGGCGCCGGAGTAGGCCAGCCAGCCGTGGTCGCCCGGCCGGACCTCGGTGACGGGGCGCTTGGCGAACCAGGCGGTGTCCATGGCCTGCCCATCGGGATCGTCGGGGTGCTGACAAGAGTACGCCGCCCGGCGGGAATCAGAAGCCCAACGCATTGAGTGCCTCACGCTGTGTCGACCGGATGTGCGGTGCCCGCCGGGACGGCGGACGGCCGGAGGCGCAGCCGCACCGTGGTGCCCTGCTCTCCGGTACGGATCTGGACGGCGGAGCAGAGCAGCCGGACGGCCCACAGCCCGAACCGCCCCGGCCCCGCCCCCGCCGCGCGCGGCGGCACGAGCCCGTGCCCGGCCCCCGGCGCCCATCGTCCGGCGTCGGTGACCTGGCAGACCACCGAGCCGTCCGCGGGGTCGGCCCACATCGTGAGCGCCATCGGCGGCGCGCCGTGCCGGGTCGCGTTGGTGACCACCTCGGTCACCGCGACCAGCAGCCGCTGCAGGTCTCCGGCGGGCAGCAGCCCGGCGCGGCGGGCGAACTCGCCGACGTACGCCCGCAGCCAGTACAGGTCGGGCCGGTCGAGCGCCATCGACTCGGCGTCCGGCGGCGGCGCGGGCAGCGGCTCCCCGTCGCAGCGGGCGCTGAACGTCCACGGATCCAGGTAGCCGGGATTGCGGACGGCGCTGACGCCCCGGACGCTCTCCGGGTGCGTGCGCCGCGACGAGGCCACGACGCCCGCCGGCAGGCTCCGCGCGTACGGGCACAGGATCGCGGTCGGGGTGCCGGCGAACGCGACGTTGACCAGCGCCTCGGTCCGCTGCCACTCCAGGACCTCCGGCGCCGGCCGGCCGCTCCAGCCGGGCTCGCCCAGGATCCGCAGCCGCCGCCCCTCACGTTCCGCCGCGTCCGCCATGTCCAGGCAGCCGGCCAGCGTGCGGGCGGGATGGGAGTACCAGGAGGCCGACTCGTGGAACTCGATCGCGTCCGCCGCCGCCCCCAGCTCGTCGCGCAGCAGCAGCCCGCTGGCCAGCGGCGTCACCGCCAGGACCCGGTCACCGCTCGCGGCGCCCTCGCGCAGGAAGGGGAGGGCGCCGGCGAGATAGTCGTCCATCCCGTCGTACGGAAGCACGCGATGAGTGAAGGAATCGCTCACGATGCCCACCTGCGTCGGCCGTCGGTGATCGCGGCGTCCCGGACCGGCGAGAAACGGGACCCGTCCAGCCTAGGCCGCGAGCGCCCGGTTGCCGAGAGCGATTTTCACCAACTGAGAATTCCCGGCAGTGCCCCACGATCAGGACGCTAAGCTGGCCGGGCAGCTCCGGGGCCTCGTCTCCGGAGTCACCCGGGCGGACGTGGCGAAATCGGCATACGCGGCAGGTTTAGGTCCTGTTGGTGGAGACACCGTGGGGGTTCGAGTCCCCCCGTCCGCACTGGAACCTCTCCCCGGGGCTATACGCCGAGGTCGCGCCGCAGACGCTCGACGTGGCCGGTGGCCTTCACGTTGTAGTACGCCTTCTCGATCTTTCCGTCGGCGTCGATGATGAAGGTCGAGCGGATCACGCCCACGACGACCTTGCCGTACAGCTTCTTCTCGCCGTACGCGCCGTACGCCTTGAGGACCTCGGTCTCCGGGTCGGAGAGCAGCGGGAAGGTCAGCCCCTCCTTCTCGCGGAACTTCGCGAGCTTGGCGGGCTTGTCGGGGGAGATGCCCACGACGGTGACGCCGCCGGCCTCCAGTTCGGCGAGGCTGCCCTGGAAGTCGACCGACTCCTTGGTGCAGCCCGGGGTCATCGCCGCCGGGTAGAAGTACAGGATCACGCGCCGGCCGCGCAGCGACTCCAGCGTCACCGGCGCGCCGTCGGCGTCCGGAAGCTCGAATCCGGGGGCGACGTCGCCGGGCTCCAACCGCTCGGACACCTGTACCGCCTTTCTGTGGACTGGTCGGCTCCACCGTACCGGCTGGGGCGGCGCGGGCGTTTCGCGGGCAGACCTGCAACACTGTTCGGATCATGCGTGGCTGAGGCTCGAACGAGAAGGAACAGGCATGGCTGACAGGTCCCGCGACCCGGAGGCGCTGGAGCGGCAGATAGAGCGCGCCCGCCTGGAGCTCGCGCAGACGATCGACGAGCTCGCCGAGCGGGTCAACCCGCGGAACGTGGCGCAGCGCGGCGCCGAGCGCCTGAAGGACGAGGCGGGCCAGGTCGCCAAGGCCGTCGGCGCGATGTTCACCCCGGCCGAGGGCAAGGACGGCGAGGACGACCGGCCCGGCGGCGGGATCGACCCCCGGATGGTGGCGGCCGGGGTCGGCGCGGCCGTCGCGGTCACCGCCCTGGTGATCTGGCGGCGCAGGCGCCGCCGCCGCTGAACAGCAGGAACGAGGCGCCGGCCCGCGCGCGTGCGCGGGGACCGGCGCCTCGGCGCGTCCGGGCCAGGACGTCGACCACGCCGCGCAGCTCGGCCAGCTCCCCGCGGCACCGGCCGCACCCGGCCAGATGGTCGCGCAGCTCGTCGGCCTCGCCCTCGGCCAGCCGCCCGAGGGCGTACACGCCGAGGCCGATCCGGTAGTCGCCGCAGTCGGTTGGTCTCACACCTGGTGTACGCGGGAGCGCCCCCGGCCGTTCAGCCGAACTGGGGGAGATGCGCCCGGTGCGCGGCCAGCCCCTCGTCCAGGATCCGCTCGGCGGTGTGCTTGCTCCGCACGAACGGGTGCGCCATCAGGGCCTGGAGGGCGGTCCGGCGGGATCCGGTGACGGCGGCGTCGGCGGCGAGCCGCTCGTACTCGTGGATCGCCTGCGTCAGCCCCCGTACGGGCCGCGGCAGCGCCCCCATCGTCAGCGGGACGGGTCCCGCCCTCCCCACCAGCGCCGGGACCTCCACGATCGCGTCGTCCTCCAGCGAGGAGATCGCGCCGTCGTTCCGGGTGTTGACGATCATGCGGCGGCCCTCGTCGCGGTGCAGCGCGCAGATCGTGTCGACGGCGAACTCGCCGTGCTCGCCGCCGCCGCGCTCCCGGCTCGGGTCGGGGTCGTCCTTGCCCGCCTCGTTCCGGATCTGCTCGTAGTACGCGGGCAGCATCGCCTGGATGTCCTCGGCCCGGGTACGGCCCTTCTCGCGCAGCTCCCGCACGACGTCGTCGTGGAAGAAGTAGTACTTGGAGTAGGAGTTGGGCAGGAAGCCGAGCGCCTTGGCCAGCTCCGCCATCCGGGACGGGTCGCGCCACGGGGTGGCGCCGCCGCCGGGGACCTCCAGGCCGTCCAGCAGGGCCGGCAGGTCGAGCTGCTCGCCGTCGAGGCGGAGCCGTTCGGCCCAGGTGGCGTGGTTGAGGCCGATCCAGTCGGCCTCCAGGCGCTCGAACGGCAGCCCGAGCAGCTCCGCCCACATCTCGGTGTCGCCGACGTGCTGGTCGCACAGCCCGATGATCCGGGCGCCGGAGTGCCGCGCGACGGCGTCGGTGACCACGTTGGTCGGGTTGGTGTAGTTGACGATCCAGGCCCCGGGATCGGCCGCGGCGGCGATCTCCAGCAGCACCGGGACGGACCGGCACGCCATCAGGAACCCGCCCGGCCCGGCCGTCTCCTGCCCCACGACGCCGTGCCGCAGCGGGATGGACTCGTCCAGGTGGCGGCCCACCATCCCGCCCGGCCGGAACGTGGTGAACACGTACGCGGCGCCGTCCAGCGCCGCCTTCGGCTCGGTGTGCGCGGTGACGGTGAACGCGGCGCCGCGCGCGGTGAACATCCGCCGCGCCAGCCCCGCCATCAGCTCCAGATGGTCGGCGTCGATGTCGTGGCAGGCCAGCTCGGTCCCGGCCAGATCGTCCGCGCGGTGCAGCAGCCCCCGCACGATCCCCGGCATGTAGCCGCTCCCGGCTCCGATGATCGCGATCTTCACGCTCAGAAGGCTCCTTGCCGCAGGGTCGGCTCCGCGCGGGTGACCGAGTCGGCCCCGCTCTCCAGCTCGGTCTCCGGGATGTACGGGACGACGAACGCGTACTGCTCCAGCACCTCGGGCGGCACCTCGCCGGTCTCCCCGAACGCGGCGATCTCCCCCCAGCACGGTGCGCCGAGCGAGCCGCTGCGGTGCCGTACCGACAGGCCCGCGCAGAGGTTGGCGAACCGCAGCCGGTGGTCGAGCGGCCACCCGGCGAGCGTCCCGAACACGAACCCGGCGGCGAACACGTCGCCGGCCCCGGTCGGGTCGAGCGCCGTGACGGGCAGCGCCGGCGCCGACGCGCGGGTCCCGGCCCCCGTACCGGAGCGGGAGTCGATCGCGATGGCGCCGCGCGGGCCCTGCTTCACCACCACGACCGGGACCCGTTCGGCCAGCGCCTCCAGGGCCTCCTCGGGCGTACGGGTACGGGTGTACGCCATCGCCTCGACCGCGTTCGGCAGGAAGACGTCCACGTTCTCCAGCCGGTCCAGCACGTCCGTGGACCACGTCTCGGTCGGGTCCCAGCCCAGGTCGGCGAACACCAGCGCCCCGCCGCGCCGCATCTCCAGCGCCCACTCGGGAACGGGCCGGTCGATGTCGACGAAGCAGGTGGCGGCGCCCGGCGGCGAGGCGACCAGCTCGTCGGCGGGCAGCGGCAGCGGCCGGGTGTACGTCACCATGCTGCGGTCGGACGCGTACGCCAGCGACACCGTGACCGGCGTGGACCAGCCGGCGACCCGCCGCGCCCAGCGCAGGTCGACGTTCTCCTGCTCCGACAGCGTCCGCCACAGGTACGCGCCGAACATGTCGTCGCCGAACGCCGCGGCCAGCCCGGTGCGCAGCCCGAGCCGGCTCATCGCGACCGCGATGTTGGCGATCCCGCCCGGCGCCGAGCCGAGCCCGTCGGTGACCAGCTCGGTGCCCGGCGGCGGCAGCCCCGGCAGCCCCGTGAAGATCATGTCCATGAAGACCTGGCCGGTCAGGAAGACGTCCAGCTCGCGCGCCGCCGCCCCCGGGTGCCCGTGCAGGTGCTGGTGCCGGTGCAGAAGCTCGCCGGCCGGCCCCCGTTCGGTGCAGGGATCCGCCATCGACGGCCGCGGCGGCGCCCCCTGCTCTCCTGCCTTCATCGTCCCCCTCTTTTTCTACAGCCCCGGCCCACGGCCGCTCGCCTGACGGCTCGCGGCCGTGACCGCGTCTGGGCGAGCGCGACATCGCTTCGCGATCTGCCCGGGGAGGCTCGCCTTCGGCCTGGCCTCCCCGGGCAGGTAGCGCGCTCGCGCGGTGGCCGAGGTCACTTCGCGATCACCTACCCCAGTTCGGGTGCGGTGGCGGTGAAGCGGGCCTCCACCGCGGCCCGGACGATCTGCGTGGCGGGTTCCAGGTCGATCGCGGGCGGTTCGGTGCCCTCCATGGCCGCCGCGGGCGCCGCCATGAGGGACACCGGCTGGGCGCCGCGGGTCGCGCTGTCGCTCGTGAGGCCCTCGTCGGCCAGCTCGACCAGGCCGGTCAGGCGCGCGCCGAGCGCCTCGGCGTAGCTGCGGGCGCGTTCGACCGCCTCGTTCGCGGCCTGCCGGGCGGCCCGCTTGTAGACCTCGCTGTCGCGGCGCAGGCCCCAGTCGGGGCCGTGGACGTAGGCTCGCTCCACGTCGCCGAGGCGCGTGACCAGCTCGCCGAGCACCGCGAAGTCGGCGATGACCAGCCGGATCCAGACGGTGCCCTGGTACGCCCGGATGTCGCCCTCGCGGCGGCGGTACTTGAGCTGCGGCGTGATCGACAGCCCGCCGGTCTCCAGCTTCTCGACCGCGTCGCCGTACGACTTGATCAGGTCGAGCGCCTGCTGGTTGCGCTCGACCAGCCGGTCGAGGGCCTGCCGGCGGTCGCGTTCCTGCGACTGGACGTGCACCGACAGGTGCGCGATCTCCGGCTCGACCTCCAGGACGGCCTCGCCGCGGACGCTGATCAGGGGCGCGTTGGTCATACCGGCCAACGTAACCGGTCGGGCGCCCCCGGGGTCAAAGAAATGTGCGACCTTCGCCCCGGTAGGTGGGGACGGTGCGGACGGCGCGGCCGTCCTCGATGAGGTGCAGCGCGTCGAACCGTTCGCACAGCTCGCCGGCCTTGGTGTGCCGGAACCACACCCGGTCGCCGACCTTCAGGAGGTCGGCGCTGGAGCCGAGCAGCGGCGTCTGCACCTCGCCGGCGCCCTCGTTGGGGTCGTACGACAGCCCGGTCGGCAGGTACGGCCGGGGCAGCCGCAGCGCGTCGGCCGGGCCGGAGGCGAGGTAGCCGCCGCCCAGGCAGGTGACGACGCCGGGGCCGGGCCGGCGGACGACCGGCAGCGCGAACAGCGCGGCCGGGCGGCCGGTGAAGTTGGAGTAGTTGTCGAACAGGTGCGGCTGGTAGAGCCCGGATCCGGCGGCGACCTCGGTGACGGCGCGCTCGCGGGCGGTCTTCTCGACGCTGCCGGTGCCGCCGCCGTTGACGAACTCCAGGTCGGCGACCTCGCGGACGGCGGCGACGATCGCGGCGCGGCGGCGGGCCAGCTCCATCCGGGAGCGGCGCTGCATGGTCTGGATGGCGCGGGCCATCGCGGGCCGGCCGGGCGGGGTGTCGCCGACGCCGGCGATCTGCGACTCGTACGCCATCAGCCCGACCAGCCGCAGCCCGGGCCGCTTCGCGATCCGCTCGGCGAGCGCGCGCACGTCGGCGGCGGTGTGCAGCGGGGAGCGGCGGGCGCCGAACCGCACCCGGCCGCCCAGGGTCCGGTACGAGGCGTCGATGTCCACGCACACCCGGATCGGGCGCCCTCCGGCGGCCGACTCGATGAGGTCGAGGTGCTCGGTGGAGTCGACCATCAGCGTGACCGTGCGGGCGGCGCGCTCGTCGGCGGCCAGCGCGGCGACGGCGGTGCGGTCGGCGGTCGGGTAGGCGACGAGGATGTCGTCGCTGGTGCCCTGCTCGGCGAGCCAGAGCGCCTCGGGGAGCGTGAACGCCATGATCCCGGCGAACCCGTCCAGCTTCAGGACCTCGTCCAGGAGCGCGCGGCAGCGCACCGACTTGCTCGCGACCCGGATCGGCTTGCCGCCGGCGCGGCGAGCGAGGTCGGCGGCGTTGGCGTGGAAGGCCCGCAGGTCGACGACCGCGAACGGCGCCTCGATGGACGCGGTGGCGGCGTCGTATCGCTCCCGGAGGTTCATGAGGTCACAGTGCCACAGAACCACCGAATATGAGAAGTTTTCACGATAGCCGGAGGGCCGCTGATCACTCGGTCGTCAGCCTACCCGCGGATGATCGGCGAAGAAGTCCCACAGCATCGTGCTCGTCCCCGCGTGCCAGCGGTGCCTACCGCCTTCGATCTTGCAGAACGTCACCTCGACGCCGCCGCGGCCCTTGCCCGTCCCCTCGCAGTCGGCGCCGTTGCTCAGCCCCTTCAGCGGCCTGGACGGCGCGGGCAGCCCGGCCCGCTTCCGCCAGAAGTCGACGGCCTCGCGCACCGGCGGGAACGGCCGGCCGTCGTTGAAGTCGCGCCGCCCGCCGCCGTCGAACGGGACGCTCCCGTCCGCCGTCCCGTGCACGATCATCGCCGACGGCGGCCGCTCCGGGTCGCACTCGGTCACCAGCGCCCCTTCCACGACCCCGATCGCGGCCACCCGCCCGGGCCGCTCGCAGGCCAGCCGGTACGCCATGCCCGCGCCGTTGGAGAATCCGGTGACGAACACCCGCTTCGGGTCGGCCAGCCCGGCGCCGGTCAGCTTGCCGATCAGCTTGGCCAGGAAGTCCACGTCGTCGATCTTGCCGAGCTTGGCGGGGCCGCAGCAGTCGCCGGCGTTCCAGCTCATCACGAACCCGTCCGGGTAGGCGACCAGGAACCCCTTGTCGTCGGAGATGCGGTCGTACCCGGTCAGCTCGCGCATCTGGTCCATGTTGGCCGCGCCGCCGTGCAGGGCCAGGACCAGCGGCAGCGGCTCGGCCGGCTTCCCGTCGCGCCACTTCCCGCCGGTGAGTTTGGGCGGGACGTGCAGCAGGTACTCGCGGTGGCCGGGCGTGCCCACGTCGATCTTCTGCTTGTGGGTCCCCGTGCCGGTCGGGACGCCGTCCACGCTCTCGGGCCGCTTCTCGGTCGCGGCCGGCGGCTCGGGGCCGCCGTCCCCGCCGCCCTTGGAGTCGTCGCTGCAGCCCGCCAGCGCCAGCGTGGCGGCCGTGGTGAGGGTCAAGAGGAGGGCAAGGATCCGCCGCATGCGAGCGAATCTAACCCTCAGGAGGCCGCCGAAACTACTCGCTGGTAGGAACCGCCGGTCAGCCCGGCGAGCCGCGCCAGCCGCCGGTGCGACTCCAGCCGCGCCTCGCGGTCGTGGGTGCTGGTGTGGACGAGGATCTCGTCGGCCCCGGTGCGTTCCACGAGATCCTCCAGCTCCTCGGCGACGTCGTCCTCGGTCCCGTGCACGTGCCCGCGCAGGGCCTCGTCGAAGTAGCGCCGCTCCCGTTCACCCAGGTCCATCGCCAGGATCCGCTCCGCCGGGACGAGCGGCGGGAACTCCCCGTGGATCTTGGAGTAGGCGTGCGACCAGGCCTCCGGCACGAGCATCCGCCACGCCTCCTCGCGCGTGTCGGCGATCGCGACCGTCCCGGAGACGATCACGTACGGCTCGCGCCCCCACGGCCCCGGCCGGAAGCCCGCCCGGTACCGCTCGATCGCCTCGACCATCCGGGCCCGCCCCCGTACCGCCGCGATCACCAGCGGCAGCCCGGACGCCGCCGCGATGTCCGCGCCCGCCCCCGTGGCCAGCACGAACGCGGGCACCCGCAGCCCCTCCGCCGGCCAGGCGTGCACGCCCGGATGGGCGCTCTGGTCCCCGCTGAAGTAGCCGAGCAGCTCCGCCAGCCGCGCCTCGAAGTCGTCCGCGTCCTTCCGGTCGTGGCCGAGCGCGCGCCGCACGCCGCCCGTGAAGCCGACCGAACGCCCGAGCCCCATGTCGATGCGCCCGGGGAACAGCGACTCCAGGACGCCGAACTGCTCCGCCACCACCAGCGGCTGATGATTGGGGAGCATGACGCCGCCCGTGCCCACCCGGATCCGGGACGTCGCGGCCGCCACCGCCGCGGCCAGGACGGTCGGCGCCGGCCCCGCCACCCCCGGCACGCCGTGATGCTCCGACACCCAGAACCGGTGGTACCCCAGCGCCTCCGCCTGCCGCGCGAACTCCACCGTGTCCTGAAGGGCCCGCGGATGCCCCTCGCCCTCCCGCGTGCGGGACCTGTCCAGGATCGAGAAACGCGTCGTTCCAAGGCTCACATCTCCTGCAACACCGCACGTCCCGCGGCATTCCTCGGCGTAAGCTCGGGCCGTGCCCGAATACGTGCTGACCCTCTCCTGCCCGGACCGTCCCGGGATCGTCGCGGCCGTCTCCGGCCTGCTCGCCGAGCGCGGCTGCAACATCCTGGAGAGCCAGCAGTACGGCGACCGCGACACCGGCCGCTTCTTCATGCGGGTGCAGTTCGCCGGGCTGCCCGACACCGACCCGGAAGAGCTGCGCGGCGCGTTCGGCGCGCTGAGCGCCGAGCTGGGCCTGGAGTACAGCCTCACCGGCACCACCGACCGGCAGCGCGTGCTGATCATGGTGTCCAAGGGCGGGCACTGCCTGAACGACCTCCTCTACCGGCAGCGGTCCGGGCTGCTCGACATCGACATCGTCGCGGTCGTGTCCAACCACCCCGACCTGCGGCCGCTCACCCAGTCGTACGGCATCGACTACCACCACCTGCCGGTCGCCAGGGAGACCCGCGCCGCTCAGGAGGCCGAGGTCCTCACCCTCGTCGAGCACTACCGCGCCGACGTCGTCGTGCTGGCCCGCTACATGCAGATCCTGTCGGACGACTTCTGCGCCAAGCTGCCCGGCCGGGTGATCAACATCCACCACTCGTTCCTGCCGGGGTTCAAGGGCGCCCGCCCGTACCACCAGGCGCACGCGCGCGGGGTGAAGCTGATCGGCGCCACCGCCCACTACGTGACCGCCGACCTGGACGAGGGGCCGATCATCGAGCAGGAGGTCGCCCGGGTGGACCACGGCCACAGCCCGGAGGACCTGATGGCGGTCGGCCGCGACCTGGAGTGCCTGGCGCTGGCCCGCGCCGTCCGCTGGCACACCGAGCACCGGATCCTGCTGAACGGCGAGAGCACCGTCGTCTTCCGCTGATCCGCGCGCCGGGTTTCACAGAATGTGATCTTCCACCACTATGGGTGAGGTGTACCTGCACACCTCGGGGGTGGTGATGTGGTGACGAGCGAGACGCTGGTCGCGGAACCGGCCGCGGACGCCGAAAGCGGGCAGCGCGCCCGGCGGCTGGCCAGGCGGGAGTTCCGGCCGCGCCGCGCGGCGGCGGGCCTGTGCGCCGCGCTGCTGCTGGCGCTGGCGGGCGGCGTCGCGGCGATCGAGGTGGTGAGCGTCCTCATCGGGGACCCGGCCGGGCTGGTCCCGGCCGACCGTTGGGCGGCCTGGCTGCACCGCACGTCCTGGAACGATCCACGGGTGCTGGCCGCCGCCAGCGGCGTGACCGCGGCGGGCCTGGCCCTCCTGCTCAGCCTGCTGCCCGCCCGCCGCCCGCGGATGATCCCGCTGCACGGCGCCGACCCGTACCTCGCCGCCGCGATCAGCCGCCGCACGCTCCAGCGCTCGCTGGTCTCGGCGGGCCTGAGCGTGCCCGGCATCGTGAAGGTCCGCGTCCGGGTGCGCGGCGGCCGGTTCCGCCGCCGGGTGACCGTCCGCGCCGTGACCCGCTACCGCAACCCCGCCAACCTCACGGACCTGGTCCGCGGGGCGCTGGCGGCCCGGCTGTCGGAGATGGACCTGATGGACCCGCGGCGCGTGCGCGTCCGGCTGAGCTGGCGGAAGGACTGAGATGAGACTAGCGACGCTGACGACCGGGCTGCTCGTGGTCGCCGCCGGGATCGGCGCCCTGCTGGCCGGCCTCGGCGCGTTCGGCCCCGGCCTCGCCGAGCGCCCCCTGCTCACCTCCGAGATGGCCAGGTACGCGGGGGACAACGACTGGTTCTGGCCGGTCGCGGGCGGTGTCGCCGAGACCGTGGCGCTGGCGGGCCTGATGTGGCTCGGCACGCAGATCCGCGCGTGGACGCTCTCCCGCCGCGCCGCCCTGGACGCCCCGACCCGCAAGCTGGCCGCGGTGGCCGGCGGCGAACTCCTCCGCGAGGCCCGCCACGTCCCCGGAGTCCGCGACGCCCGCGTACGCCTCACAGGCAGCCGCCTGCGCCCGCGCCTCCTGGTCACTATCCTCTGCGCCCCCGACGCGGCCCCCGCCGAGATCCACACCGACCTGTCCAACGGCCCGATCGAGCGCTACCGGGCCGCCATGGACATGGACGGCCTGATAGTGGTCATCCGCTTCCACATGGAAGACCCGATCCCCACCCCACCGACCCCGGTCCCCGCCTGAATCACCAACCGAACCACTCTGGCCCGCACAACCCCAGCAGGCCGGCTGAGGTGGTGCGGGCCGGAAGCGTTGCGATCGCGTCCGAAGGCAGATTCGAGCGCAAGCGAGAATCTGATCGCGCAGCGAGCCGCCAAGGCGAGACGGAGCGATGCAGCGATCGCCGTTTTGCCCGCCGAAGGAAGGCCGTCAAGGCCTGACGCCAAGGGCAAAAAAATAAACACGCCCCCGGGTCGGCCACGTGGGAGCGCGAGTCCGAACCGGGGGCGGTGTCCGATGTGGCGTCCGATGACGTCCCCGGCTCCGAGCGGGAGGAGCCGGGGACGCCGCCGGGGCCGTCCGCGGATCACATGTCTGTACGGTTCATATGTCTGCACGGTGACTATGCGCGACCCCGTGGCGACGGTCACTCTTGTGTACATTTCGTTCACGACCGCGGCGATGCGCGGCCGTCCCGCCGGTTCCAGGAGCCCGGGCGGATGCGGTGGCCTGGTGGATCGGGTTCAGGGATGTGCTCGGGATGCGGCGAAAAGGGATGATGGCGGGGCCGGGGAAGGGGTGGAGCCTGGCCCGGCAGCTGCTGGTGCTCCAGGCCGCGATCGTGGGGCTGCTGGTGGTCGTGGGGGCCGTGGCGGCGTACATGGACTCGCAGCGCGCGGCGCGCGTCCAGGCCCGGCACACCGTGACCGTGGTGGCGCTGACGATCGCGGACGCGCCGAGCGTGCGGGCCGCGCTGTCGGCGACGGAGCCGAGCCGGTCGCTCCAGCCGTACGCCGAGCGGGTCCGGCACGACACCGACGTGGACTTCGTCACGATCATGAGTCCGGAGGGGGTGCGGTACACGCATCCCAATCCGAGCCGGATCGGGCAGCATTTCGTCGGCAACACGGCGCCGGCGCTGGCCGGCCGGACGTTCAGCGAGACCTACACCGGGACGCTGGGGCCGTCGGTCCGTACGGTGACGCCGGTCTTCGACGACGCCGGGCGGGTGGTGGCGCTGGTGGCGGTCGGCATCACGATCCACACGATCTCGGCGGAGCTGCGCGACCGGCTGGTGCCGCTGATCGCGGTGGCGGTGGGGGTACTGGCGTTCGGGATCGCTGGGAGCTGGCTGGTCAGCACCCGGTTGCGGCGGCAGACGCGGGGCGTGGCGCCGGGCGAGCTGCGCGGGATGTTCGACTACTACGAGGCCATCCTGCACGCGGTGCGGGAGGGGCTGGTGCTGCTGGACCGGGACGGCCGGATCGTGCTGTGCAACGACGCCGCCCGCGATCTGCTGGATCTGCCGCCCGAGCCGGAGGGCAGGGACGCGGGCCGGCTGGGCCTGCCGCCGGAGCTGGTCGGCGCGATGAACTCCGCGGAGCCCCGTACCGACGAGATCCATGTCGGCGACACCCGGGTGCTGGTGGTCAACACCGCGCCTGTACGGTCCAGGGACCGTGCCATGGGAAACGTCGTGACGCTGCGCGACCACACCGAGCTGCAGGCCCTCCTGGGGGAGCTGGACACCGTGCGGGGCTTCGCCGAGTCCCTGCGGTCGCAGGCCCATGAGGCGGCGAACCGGCTGCACACGGTCGTGTCGCTGGTCGAGCTGGACCGTCCCGCGCAGGCGGTGGAGTTCGCCACCGCCGAGCTGCGGACGGCGCAGCGGCTCACCGACCGGGTGGTGGGCGCGGTCCGGGAGCCCGTCCTGGCGGCGCTGCTGCTCGGCAAGTCCACCGAGGCCGCCGAGCGGGGGGTGGACCTGGAGGTCGCGGACGACATCACGATCGACGGGGCGGAGGGCGCGGTCGAGCCGCGCGATCTGGTCACCATCCTCGGCAACCTGATCGACAACGCCGTGGACGCCGCGATCGAGGGCCTGGCCGAGGACCGGCCGCCGCGGGTGCGGGTCACCGCCGCCACGTCGGCCGGCGAGCTGGTGATCGAGGTCCGCGACACCGGGCCGGGCCTGGATCCGGACAGCGCGCAGGACATGTTCCGGCGCGGCTGGACGACCAAGGCCGCCGACGGCCCGGCCGGGCCGCGCGGGCTGGGGCTGGCGCTGGTCGGGCAGGCCGTCCGGCGCTATCGGGGGACCATCGAGGTGGAGCGGGACGGCGGCGCCGTGCTGCGCGTCCGGCTCCCGCTGCGCTCCCCGGAGGAGATCAGCTCGTGATCAAGGTTCTGGTGGTGGAGGACGACCAGGTGGCCGCCGAGGCCCACCGGCAGTACGTGGAGCGGGTCGCGGGCTTCGAGGTGGCCGGGGTGGTGCACTCGGGCGCGGACGCGCTGCGGTTCTGCGAGCGCGAGAAGGTGGACGTCGTCCTGCTGGACTTCTACCTGCCCGACACCCACGGCCTGACCGTGTGCCGGGCGCTGCGCGCGGGCGGCCTGGCCGTGGACGTGATCGCGGTGACGTCGGCGCGGGACCTGGCGGTGGTGCGCACGGCCGTGTCGGTGGGGGTCGTCCAGTACCTGCTCAAGCCGTTCACGTTCGCGTCGCTGCGGGACAAGCTGGAGGGGTACGCGCTGTTCCGGCGGCGGGCCGAGCAGCCCGGCGAGGTCAGCGGGCAGGCCGACGTGGACGGCATCCTCGCCGCGCTCCGCACCACCGACCAGCGGTCGCTGCCGAAGGGCATGAGCGGCGCCACCCTGGAGGCGATCACCGAGGTGCTGACGGGGGCGGCCGGGGGCCTGTCGGCGGCGTCGGCGGCGTCCCTCACGGGCGTGTCGCGGGTGACCGCGCGCCGCTACCTGGAGTACCTCGCCGACAACGGGCTGGCGCAGCGCCGGCCCAGCTACGGCCAGGTGGGACGCCCCGAAGTCCGCTTCTACCCGCTTCCGGCAAAGAGGGATTGACCTGGTTATTGGCCCCTAGGGTGATTTCCGGCGCCCCCGCCGAGTATGTACTGCACACCATCGGCTCTTCAGGGGGATGCCGCCATGACTGAGGGAAACACGCAGGCCACCGAGCGGCCCGCGGGAGCGAGCCTGCCGGGCCAGGCCCGGCGGACGGTGAGCGGGCGGGGGAGCGCTTCCGGCGGGGAGCGGAGCGACCTCGTCACGCCGAACGGCCGTACCAAGATCGCCGACGCCGTGGTCGCGAAGGTCGCCGGCATGGCGGCCCGCGAGATCGGCGGGGTGCACGACATGGGCGCCGGGATGAGCCGCACGCTCGGCTCGGTCAAGGAACGGCTGCCCGGCGGCATGGGCGGCGGGCAGAGCAGCGCCCAGGGCGTGTCGGTGCAGGTCGGCGAGCGGCAGGCCGCGATCGACATCGACCTGATCGTGGAGTACGGCGCGTCCATCCCGGAGCTGGCCGCGGCCGTCCGCGACAACGTGATCGAGGAGGTCGAGCACATGTGCGGGCTCGACGTCGTCGAGGTCAACATCGACGTGGCCGACATCCACCTGCCCGGCGAGGAGGCTCGGGAGGACTCGCAGCCGTCCGAGCCGCGGGTGCGATGACCGCCGGTACGGCGACCGCGGGAGCCCGCGCGGCGGGCGCGTCCGGCGCCGCGGAGCGGGTGCGGCTCGCCGAGCGGATCGGCGCGGCCGTGGCGGACCTGCCCGAGGTGGCGGGGCTGAGCGCCGGGCCGCGCGCGCACGTGGTCACCTACCGGGTCGGCGCCCCGTACGCCGGGGTCGCCGTCCGCGAAGGGGAGATCGAGGTGGGCGTGACCGTCGCCCGCCCGGACCGGCCGCTGCCCGCGATCGCCGAGAGCGTCCGGCGGGCCGCCCTCCCGCTGGCCGGCGGCCGGCCGGTGCACGTGCTGGTCGCGGACATCGCGGAGGAGGACTGAGATGGACGCGAAGAGGTGGGCGCCGGTCGTCGGGCTGGCCTTCGGTACGGCGCTCGGGTTCGCCGGCGCGTTCGGCGGGTTCGGGACGTTCGTGCTCGTGCTGGTGATCGGCCTGATCGGCATGGCCGTCGGGTTCGCCGTCAGCGGGCACCTGGACGTCGGCGAGATGGTCTCGTCGGTCGGCTCGCGGAGGGGGCGGCCGTGACCGCCGAGGTACTGCCGCCGACGGCGGAGCCGCCGCCCCGGCCCGAGCGCTCGCCCGCCGCGGGCGACCCGTACGGGGGCGGGCGCGGCCGCACCGAGATCGCCGAACGCGCGGTCGGCCGGATCGTCGCCCGCGCCGTGGCCGAGACCGCGGACGCCGGCGGGCTCGGGCGTAGCCACACGGCCCGCACCGACGTGGAGATCGCCGGTTCCGTGGTGACCGCGCGGGTGCGGATGTCGGTGGTCTACCCGGCGCCGGTACGGGACGTCGCCGCCCGGGTGCGCGAGCGCGTCCGAGAGCGGGTGGAGAGCCTGACCGGCCTCGCCGTACGGCAGGTGGACATCGAGGTCGAGTCGCTGGAGCGGCCCGGCCGCGACACCCGGCGGGTGGTCGCGTGACCACCGGCGCCGGGCGGCTCCCCGGAGTCGGGGCACCGGCCGGCGGGTCCCGGGCGGGCGGCCGGGCGGGCGGCCGGGCGGCGCGGCGCGCGTTCCACTCCCGCCGGATCCTGCCCGCGCTGATCGCGGCGCTGCTGGTGACGGCCGCCGGGGTGCTGCTCGCGATCGAGGCGATCTCGGCGCTGGCCGGGGGGCCCGCGCGGCTCGTCCCGTACGACCGGGTGACGTCGTGGGCGACCGGGACGGCGTGGAAGGAGGCGGCCGCGCTGGCCGCGTCCGGCGTGACCGCGCTGCTCGGGCTGCTGTTCCTGCTGGCCGGGTTGCGGCCGGGCCGGAGCAGGCTGGTGCCGCTGCGCGGCGGCGATCCCCGGCTGACCGTCGCGATCACCCGGCGCGGGCTGCGGTCCGCCGTCGCGGCGGCCGCCGCGGAGGCCGGGGGCGTGACCGCGGCGAAGGCCAAGGTGCGGGGGCGCAAGGTCAAGGTGACCGCCGAGACGGCCATGCGCGACCCCGGCGACCTGCGGGAACGAGTGGAAGAGGCCGTACGGCGGCGGCTCGACGAGCTGGATCCGCTGCCGCGGCGCGGAGTCGCCGCCCGGATCCGCGCCCCGAAGGAGTGAGGTGCCGCCATGGACCGCCATGCGTCACGGCTCAACCACATCGGCCTCACCCTGCTGGGCCTGCTCCTGCTGGCCGCCGGGGCCGCCGGGCTCGCCCGCGGGCTGGGCGCCTTCGGCACGGCCGCGGCCGCCGACCCGCTGATCAGCGAGGGGATGCGGTCGTTCGCGCGGGACCAGGACTGGTTCTGGCCCACGATCGCCGCCGTCGGAGTGGTCCTGGCCCTGCTCGGCCTGGCGTGGCTGCTGGCCCAGGCCAGGTCGGAACGGTTGCCGGGGCTGGCGCTGAACCCCGGCGGCGCGGGCGGCTCGACCCGGCTGTCGGCCAAGGCCGTCACGGCGGCGCTGGAGGACGAGATCGGCGACTATCCGGGCGTCCAGGGCGTCCGGGCCCGCCTGCTCGGCAGCTCCGCACGGCCTCGGCTGCGGCTCCATGTCGCGTACCGGCGCGGTACGGACCTCGCCGAACTGCGCGACCGCATCGACCGCGAGGGCGTCGCCCATCTCAGGACCGCCCTCGAACGCGACACGATGCCCGCCGCCGTCCGGCTGCGGCCGGCCGCCGGCAAGAAGGCCAAGCGGCGGGTCGCCTGATCTTGTCTCGGTACGTCCCGGCGTGCCACCGTGCGACGCATGGAGACGGAGATGCAGGCGAACGTCGCGGCGTTCGAGCAGACGCTGCGGTCCACGATCGCGCTCGCCGGGACGTTCGCGGCCGGGGACTGGACGCGGCCCACCGACTGCCCCGGCTGGTCGGTCCAGGACGTCGTGTCGCACATGGTCGGCACCGAGCTGATGCTTCTCGGTGAGGACCCGGCCGGCGGCCACGTGCTGGCCGAGGAGCCCGCGCACGTACGGAACGATCTCGGCCGGCTGATCGAGCCCGGCGTCGACGCCCGGCGCGGCCGGTCCGGGCCGGAGGTCCTGGCGGAGCTGCGCGAGGTCTTGGACCGGCGGCTGGAGGCGCTCGCGGCCACCGATCCCGAGCGGCCGACCACTGCGCCGACCGGCGCGACGGTGCCGTACAAGGAGTTCATGGTCTTCCGCGCGTTCGACTGCTACATCCACGAGCAGGACATCCGCCGGGCGGTCGGCCGTCCGGGCAATCTGGACGCCCCGGCCGCCGCCTGCGCGCGGCGGATCATGGAGCCGGGCCTGCCGGTGATCGTGGGCAGGCGGTCGGGTGCGGCGCCGAAGCAGACCGTGCTGTTCGAGGTCAGCGGGGCCGTTCCGTTCGCCGCCCGGATCCAGGTCGGCGAGGACGGCCGCGCCCGACCGGTCGAGGCGGGCACGCCGGACGTCACGCTGCGGATGGACTGGGAGGCGTTCATGGTCCTGGTCGCGGGCCGCCGCACCCCCGCCGACGTCGCGGTGGACGTCACCGGCGACACCGCGCTGGGCGGCCGCGTCCTGGCGAACATGACGCTGACACCTTGAAGCCGGTTTTGACGGGTTTTGGCGGCTGGTATCCGTAAATGCCCAGCTCGCTGGGCTATCGTGCGAAGAAATCGGCGTCGAGGGGATGGAGGGTTCAGCTTGAAGGACGTTCCAGCACAAGCCGGCTCCAACACGGAGCCCTTCGACGTACGGGGGGATATCACGGACCATTCCGCGGGCCCCTTCCACTGAGCGGCCCGTCGTCTCGGGGATCGTGACCGCGGTCACGGTCCCCGAACGCTTTCCGGTGGTAAGTTGTGTTTTCCAACTCACTAGGGAGCGTGCCATGCGCGACGCAGTGATCATCGAGGCCGTCCGTACCCCCATCGCCAAGGGCCGCCCGAACGGCGCCCTCCACGACGACCACCCCGCCGCCCTGCTCGCCCGTACCCTCCGGATCCTCGTCGAGCGCGCCGGAATCGACCCCGCCGCCGTCGACGACGTCATCGGCGGCGTCGTCACCCAGGCCGGCGACCAGGCCCTCAACCTCACCCGCACCGCCGTGCTGGCCGCCGGATTCCCCGAGACCGTCCCCGCGATGACCGTCGACCGGCAGTGCGGCTCGTCCCAGCAGGCCGTCCACATCGCCGCCCAGGGCGTGCAGAGCGGCGCGTACGACATCGCGATCGCCTGCGGCGTGGAGTCGATGTCCCGGGTGCCGATGGGCTCGGCCGTCCTGCCTGGCGGCGACCCGTTCGCGCCCCTCGCGTCCCGCTACCCCGAGGGCCTCGTCGGCCAGGGCGTCAGCGCCGAACTGATCGCCGCCCGGTGGAAGCTCACCCGCGAGGAGATGGACGCCTTCGCGTTCGAGTCCCACCGCCGCGCGGCCGCCGCCCACGCCGCCGGCGAGTTCGACCGCGAGCTCGCCTGGCCGGGCATGGACGAGACCGTACGCCCCGACACCTCGCCCGAGGCCCTCGCCCGCCTCCGGCCCGCGTACCACGACCCCGCCACGGCCGCCCGCTTCCCCGAGATCGGCTGGGACATCACCGCCGGGAACGCCTCACCCGTCAACGACGGCGCCGCCGCCGTACTGATCATGGGCGCGGACGTGGCCGAGCGCCTGGACCTGCGGCCACGCGCCCGCTTCCGCGCGTTCGCCGTCGCCGGCGACGACCCCCTCCTCATGCTCACCGCGATCATCCCCGCGACCGCCAAGGCCCTCGCGAAGGCGGACCTCTCCCTCGCCGACATCGACCTGTTCGAGGTGAACGAGGCGTTCGCGCCGGTCGTCCTCGCCTGGGCCCGCGACACCGGCGCCGACCTGTCCCGCGTCAACGTCCGCGGCGGCGCCATCGCGATCGGCCACCCCCTCGGCGCCAGCGGCGCCCGCCTCATGACCACGCTCCTGCACGCCCTGGAGGACCGGAACGCCCGCTTCGGCCTCCAGACCATGTGCGAGGCCGGCGGCCTGGCGAACGCCACGGTCATCGAACGTTCTTCCTAAGATGGAGCGCATGCCGAAGGACGCCGAACCGCGCCCCTGCTCGATCGCCGACACGCTCGACATCATCGGCGAACGCTGGACGATCCTCGCGATCCGCGAGCTGTTCCACGGGGTCCGGCGCTTCGACGGCATCGCCCGCAACACCGGCGCGTCCCGCGACATCCTCACCACCCGGCTCCGCAAGCTGGAGTCCGCGGGCCTCATCCGCCGCGAGCGCTACAGCGACCACCCGCCCCGCCACGAGTACCACCTGACCGCCGCGGGGCGGGAGCTCGGCGAGGTCCTGCTCGCCCTCGCCAAATGGGGCGACCGCCACCTGAACGCCGACGATCCGCCCGTCCGCTGGCACCACTCCTGCGGCGAACTCCTCGACCCCGCCATGGTCTGCGCCCACTGCGGCGGCCCCGCCGTCTCCGGCGCCCACACCCCCGTGGGGCGCGGCGTCCTCAACGCCTGATCATCGACCAGGTCCGCGGCCCGCCGTCCGGCAGGTCGTACTCGCTCACGACCTCGAACCCCAGCCGCTGGTAGAACTTCACGTTCCGCCCCTCCGACGTCTCCAGGAACGCCGGCACCCCGGCCCGTTCGGCGGCCTCGATCCCGGGCCGCACGACCGCCGCGCCCAGCCCGAGCCCCTGCGCCGCCGGATCGACCCCGACCGTACCGAGGAACCACACCGGCCCCTCAGGCCGCTGCGCCGCCATCACGGCCTCCGCCGCCTCGTACGCCTCCAGCCGGTCCCCGGCCAGCTCCGCGAACCGCGGCACCAGCTCACCCAACACGTCCGGCGGCGTCTCCGGCGTCGTCCACACGGCCACGGCCCGGACATCGTCCTCGACCCAGACCTTCCCGTACGGCAGCCCCACCCGGGCGACGAACAGCTCCTGGAACCGCTCCAGCCGCCCCAGATGATCGTCCTCCGCGATCACATGCCGCGTGAACGGATAATCCGCGAACGCCTCCCGCAACGTCCGCGCCGCCCTGGCGACATCGGCCCCCTCGGCCTCGCGCACGACAACATCCGCCAATGCGAACCTCCCATCGAAACCCCCAGCTCTACCACCCGCCAGGGGCCGCCCGCACCGCAAATACCGTCCGCCCGACCTCTACGAACGTGCTCCGCCGAAGACCTCGGCGACACTCCCCGCACTGACGGCCCGGCCCAGCCAGACGTCCAGCTGCTCCTCGTCGCTGCACGACCGGATTCGCGCCCGCTCCTCATCAGAGGGCTCCAGCCCCCGCGCCGCCAAGATCTTGAGAATCGCCCTGGCCTCGCCTTCAGCCACCCCTTCGGCCTTGCCGATGGCGGCGTAGTGGAGGGCGAATTCGCTCTGGAGCTCGTACTTCATGATCCCTCGGTCGAACGCATTTGAAGGCAACGGCTCCCGCTGCTCGACCGCGTCCCTGGGGTCGTCCAGGTCCCAGCCGTTCAGCGGGAGCCCCTCGCTGCCGCGGGTCAGTCGAAGACTTCGGCGACGGTCGCGGCGCTGATCGCCCGGTCCAGCCAGATGTCGAGTTGTTCCTTGTCGGTGCACGACTGGATCCGTGCACGCTCCTCGTCGGAGGGTTCAAGCCCCCGCCCGGCCATGACCTTGAGAATCGACCTGGCCTCGCCTTCAGCCGCTCCCTCGGCCTTGCCCTCGGCCCGGCCCTCGGCCCGGCCTTCGGCCCAGCCCTGGGCTTTGCCTTCGGCCTTGCCGATGGCGGCGTAGTGGAGGGCGAATTCGCTCTGGAGCTCGTAGTTCTCGGTCTTCATGATCTCCCTCAGGATCGAGCGGGCCTCCGCGGGTAGCCGTGACTCTACGTGGTCATAGTACTTCCCGCCGATGTCTCGGGGCAGTGCCGTCAGGGCGGCGCAGAACGCGTGCAGTACGGGACGTGTCTCGGGACCTCCGGTCATGAGGAGTGCGCCGAGGACGGCCAGTTCGGGGAGCCGGCGCGCCCGGTCCACGTCCGTGATGGGGGAGATGTCGGCCAGGTTGATGACGAGCGGTGTCAGGATCCAGCCGGGATGGCCGGTCTCGATCGGCTCGGCGCACCGGGCGGCGGTCGTCTTGTCGGGGCAGAGCACCAGGAGTACGACGTCGCACTCCTTGCGGGCGCGCATCCCGGCCATGTAGGCGGGCCAGGTGTAGCGCTTGCGCTTGCTCGGGCGGGACTGCACTTCGACGATGACGCCCAGGCTGGGTTTCTCGGGGTCGCCCAGCATGACGGCGGCGTCGCAGCGGTACTCCCTGGGGTCGCAGTCGTTCAGCGCCTCAGAGCCCAGGAAGGACTTGGAGGTCTCCGCGATGTCGAAGTCGAACATGGTCCGGAGGAGTTCGGGGACGAGAGCCGGCCGGTTCCGGACCATCTCCAGCGGCATCTCGTGATCGATCGTTGGCACGAGAGGAAGCTAGCTGTAGTCGGTAGATCACTGTGTGTGATTCACTCAATGGAAGGTAAAGAATTTCGGGGCGGGCGGGGCGCGGGGTGTTCGGGGTTGCGCCGTCCTCTGGCTGCGGGGTGGGCGGGTGGTCCGTGTCACTCGGCAGATCTGTCACAGGGGGAGGCCTGAAGCCGTCTATTGGTTAGACGGCTATTCAGGGGGCGAGACCTGATGACGGGAAAGAAGCCGATCGACGCGGTGGGCGGGAAGTGGTGGCGCGCCGAAGGCGATCATTGGAGCTTCCTGTTCGCGCGGATCGCACTGCATTCCTTCATCGTGCTGGTGGTCACTGGGGCATTCCTGACGTTCTTCTATGACCCGGACATGTCGCGGACCACCTATGACGGCTCCTACGCTCCGCTGCGCGGTATCGAGGTCAGCAGGGCGTACGACTCCACCCTGCATCTCAGCCTGGAGGTGCGCGGCGGGCTGCTGATGCGGCAGATCCACCATTGGGCCGCGCTGATCTTCATCGCCGCCATCTGCTGCCAGCTCCTGCGGATGTTCTTCACCGGCGCGTTCCGCAGGCCGCGGCGGCTGAACTGGCTGATCTGGGCCGGCATGCTGCCGCTGGCGATGGCCGCGGGCGTGACCGGTACCGTCCTGCCCGACGACATGCTCTCGGGCGGCAGCCTCGGCCTGATCCAGGGGATCACCCAGTCCATTCCCGTCATCGGAACGGACCTGGCGTTCCTGCTGTTCGGGGACGGCATTCCCGGCGACGACATCATCCCCCGCATGTACTGGGCGCACATCGTGCTGATTCCTGTGGTCATCGCCGTGCTGTTCCCGGCGCGGAGGCTGCTGGTCAGGCGGTTCGGGCACACTCGCTTCCGGGACGCCGTGCCCGGTCGGTACGGCCGCCTGCGGTCGGCGGCGCTCCTGCTGTACACGTGCGGGGTGCTGGCCCTGCTGGGCACTCTCGTCCAGGTCAACCCGATCTGGCTGTACGGGCCGTTCGAGCCCGGCGCGATCAGTGCCGGGGCCGTCCCCGGCTGGTACATGGGGTTCCTGGACGGCGCGGTACGGATCATGCCCGGCTGGGAGATCGACGTCGCCGGGCACCCGATCACCCTCGCGGTGCTGGTGCCCGCCATCATCGTTCCCGGCGCGTTCTTCACCGCACTGGCCGCCTATCCGTGGATCGAGGAGCGGATCACCGGTGACCGCCGCCTGCACCATGTGCTGGACCGGCCTCGCGACCACGCCTTCCGTACGGGGCTGGGCGCCGCCGGGGTCACCTTCTACGGGCTGCTGTGGGCCGCCGCCGCCAACGACCAGATCGCCGACACCTTCCATCTGTCGCTGTTCGCCGTGACGGCGTTCTTCCGCGTCGCCGTCCTGGCCGGGCCGGTGCTGGCGTTCGTGATCACCCGCTGGATGTGCCTGGCGCTCGTCGCCCGCGAACGCGAGGAGGCCGTGCACGGCTACGAGACCGGCCGCATCGTGATGAGCGCGGACGGCGCCTACAGCGAGATCCACGCTCCCGTCCGCCACGACGGCGGCGCGGTGACGGAGCAAGCCGAACTGCGGTCCTAGCCAGGGTCAGGCGTCGCGGAGGGCCAGGGCTTCGCTCTCGGTCAGGCCCTTGCGGGACGCCACGCGGCGGCGGGCGCGGACCTCTGCGCTGGTGCGGGGGCGGTACTTGGGCTCCCGGCCGCAGCCGCAGGGTTCGAAGCCCTCGTAGCGCAGGCCGGCCTGGAGGACGGCGGCGACGGCGGCCCAGCGGCGGTCGTCCCTCCTGCGGGGGGCGGCGAAGTCGTGCCCCGCGAAGATCATCGGGGCGCGGCACGTGGTGCACAGGTGCTCGGCGCCGTCCCAGGGGAGCTTGCGGCTCTGGCGGCACGGAACGCACACGTAGTGGACCTTGTAGGTGACCTCGGCGTACGTGCACATGGTTCGAGAGCGTAGCGCGTCAGGGGCGGCAGGGGTTTCGGTACGGGGCCTGAGGGATCTGCTGGGCCCACTGGCGTTCGGTGAGAGGGCCGACCGTGGCGCAGAGTTCGTCCAGCAGGCGCCCTGGTGAGATGGAGGCGGCGATGACGCTGCCGTCGTCGCCCATGCTGTAGAGGATCGCGCCGTCCGCGGAGAAGGCGAGGGTCTTGACCTTTCCGGCGTGCTTGGCGATCACCGTGCCGTACTGGCGGCCGGTGGCGGCGTCCCACAGCTGGACGTCGCCGTCCTGGTGGGCCGTGGCCAGCAGGGAGCCGTCCGGGGTGAACGCCGCGAGCACGCCGAGCCGGCCTTTGAGCGCGGACGCGATGTCGCCGGCGGGGACGCGGGTCCGGCGCTTGAGGTCCCACAGCACCGGGTCGCGGGCGTCCTGGCCGAACGCCCTGGTCCCGTCCGGGCTGACCGCCAGGGTCCTGACCATCGGGGGGTACGGGGAACGCGCCTCGCCGGTGTGCGTGTCGACCAGGCCGCGGGACGGCACCACGGCCCAGCGGCCGCCCGGGTCGAAGGCGGCCGCGCCGCTTCCCCCGATCGGTGTCTCGCGCAGGAACCGGCCCGAGGCCACGTCCCAGGTCAGGAGCCGGTTGCCGGTGTCGGTGCCGTTCTCGACGGCGATGGTGCGTCCGCCGTCCAGGAACACCGGTACGGCGTTCTCCGCCCGGCCCGTCGGGCGGAAGGAGGTGATCTTGGTGCGCCGGCGGGTGTCCCACACGTCGATCGTGGGGCGCGGGACGCTGTAGGCCGCATTCGGGTCGCCGTGGTCGCCGGGCATGATGGCCAGGTAGCGGCCGTCCGGGCTCAGCCGCATCGGGGTGGGGTCGTGCTCGACCTCCTTGTGGCCGGTGGGCAGGCCGGGCAGCAGCGTGCGGCGCCGGGCGTCCCACAGGTGCACCTGGCCGCCGCCGGTCGTCGCCAGCAGCGAGCCGTCGGCGCTGAACGTGCTGTTGAGCAGCGCGGACCGGCCGCCGGGCGGGGCGATGACGGTACGTCCGGTGACGTCGCCGATGTTCAGCGAGACCACGCGGCCCGCGCCGGCGCAGCGCAGGACCCGGGCGTCGGGCGTGAACCGGCAGTCCTCCCTGAACTCGCTCTGCTCCCCGTCCGGCCGCCGCGCCGGGAGGTCGAAGAGCGGCTGCCCCGCGATGTCGTGGGTGCTTCCGTAGACGTCCAGGTCCCACATCCTGAAGCCGATGGCCATGAAGCGGCCGTCGGCGCTGAACACGGGGACGTCCACCGACCTGTTCGGGTACGCGCCCTCTTCCAGGACGAAGCCGGGATCGTTCACCGTACGCGTGCCGCCCTGCGGGTCCTCCAGCTCGTCAGGGTCGACGAACCACACGGAACGGGCGAAGCCCAGTGCCAGCTCGTCGCGGCCCGGCCGCCAGGCGATCTTGTGGACCGTCCCCATGCCGGTGTCCCGGACCTCGGAGATCTTCTTGCGCTGCCGTACGTCCCACAGCTCGACCGCCTTGCCGAAGGCCAGCGCGACGCGGCGGTCGTCCGGGCTCACCGCCCACTCGCCGGGCGAACGGTCCCATTCGAGGACGGGCTTGCCGCCCCGCACGTCCCACAGCACCGCACGCCCGTCCTCGCCGGGAGCGGGACGCGAGTCGTCCTCGGCGTCCTCGCGGTCGGCCATGAGCAGGTTCCCGCTGGAGGAGAAGCGGAAGCGGCTCAGGTCCGTTCCCAGGGACGCGCCGACGGGACGGCCGGTCGCGACGTCGAACAGCCGGGCGTTCCCGCCCTGGAGCTCCCGGGCGGCGGCCAGCCGCCGGTCGGGGCCGAGCGCGACGTGCGAGTGCAGCCGCGCCCCGAACGTGCCGATCCGCCGGTGCGTGCCGGCGTCCCACAGGACGACGCGGTCCGAGGTCCTGCCGATCACGACCTCGCCGTCGTGGCCGAGCGACAGATCGGTGTCGGACGACTGCCGGCCCGGCGGCAGCCAGACGTCCCGCTGTCCCTGGTAGCGGGCGGCCACCAGCGCGCGATGGGCCTCTTCGCCGCCCGTCAGGTCCGCCGCCGCGAGCGCCAGCCGCCGTCCGAGCAGCGGATCGGAGTCGCGGAGTTGAGCCGAACGGTCGGCCAGCCGCGCGCCGACCGCCTCGTCGCGCTGGAGCGTCACCGTCCGCCGCTGGTCGAAGACGATGACCACGGCGGTGACGGCCACGATGAGGAGGACCGCCAGCACGCCGGTGAGCAGGCCGCGCAGCCGGACGCGGCGGCGGGCCAGCGCGGAACCGGCGTCCAGGAACGCCCGTTCGGCCGCGTTCAGCACCAGGTACGTGCGGCCGGTGGCGGCCCAGTCGAGCGCGCGGCGCAGCCGCGTCCCCTGGTACAGGTCGCCGCTGCGGCGGCCGCCGTCCGCCCAGGTCCGCGCCGCCTCGGCGAGCGACTGGTGGACGGCCAGACCGCCGCGTTCGGCGTCCACCCACGCGCGCAGCCTCGGCCACGCCCGCAGCAGCGCGGCGTTCGCGATCGCCACCATGCCGCCGTCCCTGGTCAGCAGGCCGGCCGCGGTGAACGCCCCGATGACCCGGCCGGCCGCGTCGTCGCCCGCGAAGTCGGCGGCCGGTGCGCGCCGCAGGGTGTCGTCGGCGCCCTCGCCGGGCAGCACCATCCGCAGCAGTACGCGCGGTACGGCCTCCTGCGCCACCGGGTCGAGCCGCGCGTAGACCGACTCCGCGGCGTCCCCGAGCGTGGGCTGGGGCGCCTCGCCCGCCGGGGCGGCACCGGCCGCCGCCTCGCTGCCCGCCGCCAGCAGCGCCGCCGTCTCCGTACCGCCGTCCAGCAGCGCCATCAGCACCTGCTGCGACGACGGCCGCTCCTTCGGGTCGCGGGACAGCGCCGCCGCCACGATCGGGCGCAGCGACTCCGGCAGCACGTCCAGGTCAGGACGGCGGTGCAGGACGGCGTTCATCACGGCCGCGAGATTGCCGCCGTCGAACGGGGCGCGTCCGAGCGCGGTGAACAGCACCACCGCGCCCCACGCCCACACGTCCGCCGCCGCCCCCACGGGCTCCTGCCCGAACGCCTCCGGAGCCATGTAGCGGGGAGTGCCCTTCACGCCCGTCCGGCTGCGGGTCATGTCCTCGGTCCGGGCGAGCCCGAAGTCGATCACCCGGGGACCGTCCGGCCCGAGCAGCACGTTCGCCGGTTTCAGGTCCCGGTGGACGACGCCGGCCCGGTGGATCGCCGCCAGCGCCGTCGCCACCGCGACCGCCAGCCGCTCCAGGGCGTCCGCGCCGTACGGGCCGCCGTGCTCGACGGCCCGCTGGAGGTCGGGACCGGGGACGAACTCGCTGACCACGTACGGGAGGTCCGCCTCGAGGTCGGCGTCCAGGATCCGGGCGGTGCAGAACGCCGCCACCCGCCGGGCCGCCTCGACCTCCTTGGCGAGCATGCCGCGCCGCCGCTCCTCGACGAACTCGCCGTGCAGCGCCTTCACCGCGACGCGGTCGCCCGCCGGGCCGTACGCCTCGTACACCACGCCCTGGCCGCCGGCGCCGAGCCGGCCCGCGAGCCAGTAGCCGCCGAGCTGGCGCGGGTCTCCGGGGACGAGCGGCGAGGCGGCCATGGCGTTCCTCTCGGGGGGCCGGGTGTTGATCTTCCCGACCTTCAGACGCACGGCGCGCCCCGCGAGTTGGCAGCGGGGCGCACGGCCCGGTTCACCCGATCGTCAGCACTCGATGACGTTGACGGCGAGGCCGCCCCGGGACGTCTCCTTGTACTTGTCGAGCATGTCGCGGCCGGTGTCCTTCATCGTCTTGACGGCCCGGTCCAGGGAGACGAAGTGGCGGCCGTCGCCGCGCAGCGCGATGCGGGTCGCGGTGATGGCCTTGACGGCGCCGACCGCGTTGCGCTCGATGCACGGGACCTGGACGAGGCCGCCGACGGGGTCGCAGGTCAGGCCCAGGTTGTGCTCGATGCCGATCTCGGCGGCGTTCTCCACCTGCTCGGGGGTGCCGCCGAGGACCTCGGTGAGGCCGGCGGCGGCCATGGAGCAGGCGGAGCCGACCTCGCCCTGGCAGCCGACCTCGGCGCCGGAGATGGAGGCGTTCTGCTTGAACAGGGCGCCGATCGCCCCGGCGGTGAGGAGGAAGCGGACCGCGCCGTCGTCGGAGGCGTTCGGGACGAACTTCGCGTAGTAGTGCAGGACGGCCGGGATGATGCCCGCCGCTCCGTTGGTGGGGGCGGTGACGATGCGGCCGCCGGCGGCGTTCTCCTCGTTCACGGCGAGGGCGAAGAGGGTGACCCAGTCCATGGCGTGCAGCGGGTCGGTGCCGTCCTCGGTGAGGAGGCGGCGGTGCAGCTGCGGCGCCCGGCGGCGGACCTTGAGGCCGCCGGGGAGCAGGCCCTCGCGGGTGCAGCCGCGGTCGACGCACGAGCGCATGACCCGCCACAGGTCGACCAGGCCGCCGCGGATCTCCTCGGCGGTGCGGCCGAACGCCCGCTCGTTCTCCAGCATCAGCGCCGAGATCGACAGTCCGGTCTCGCGGCAGTGGTCGAGCAGTTCGGCGGCGGTGTCGAACGGGTACGGCAGGACGGTGTCGTCCGGCTTGATCCGGTCGGCGCCGGCGGCGTTCTCGTCCAGGATGAAGCCGCCGCCGACCGAGTAGTAGACCTTGGAGCGGAGCTCGTCGCCGGCGGCGGTGTACGCGGTGAAGCGCATCCCGTTGGGGTGGCCGGGCAGCGACTCCTTGCGCTCGAAGACCAGGTGCTCGCCCACCACGAACGGGATGTCGTGCGAGCCGAAGAGCCGCAGCGCCCCGGCGGAACGGATCTTCTCCAGGCGGGCGTCGACGGTGTCGACGTCCACGCGCTCGGGCTTGTCGCCCTCCAGGCCGAGGATGACGGCCTTGTCGCTGCCGTGCCCCTTGCCGGTCAGGCCGAGCGAGCCGTACAGGACCGCCCGGACGGACGCGGTCTTCTCCAGCAGCCCGTCGCGGTGCAGGCCGCGCGCGAAGCGGTGGGCGGCCGCCATCGGCCCGCCGGTGTGCGAGGAGGAGGGGCCGATGCCGATTTTGAAGAGGTCGAAAACGCTGATCGCCATGAATCCTCCTCGGCGCCCCCTCCGCGCCGTCGCGAAGGGGGCGGGGAACCCCTACAGGCCGGGGTAGAGAGGGTGCTTGTCGGAGAGGGCCTTGACGCGGGTGGCCAGGGCGTCCTTGTCGAACGACGGCTGCAGCGCCAGGGCGATGACGTCGGACACCTCGGCGAAGTCCGCGGCGGTGAAGCCGCGGGTGGCCAGGGCGGGCGTGCCGATCCGCAGGCCGGAGGTGACCATCGGCGGGCGCGGGTCGTTGGGGACCGCGTTCCGGTTGACGGTGATGCCGATCCCGTGCAGCCGGTCCTCGGCGTCCCGGCCGGTCAGCTCGGAGTCGACCAGGTCGACCAGGACGAGGTGCACGTCGGTGCCGCCGGTGAGGACCTTGACGCCGGCCTTGGCGGAGTCCTCGGCGGTGAGCCGCTCGGCGAGGATCTTCGCGCCCTCGACGGTACGGGCCTGCCGCTCCCTGAACTCGCCGGACGCGGCGATCTTCAGCGCGACCGCCTTGGCGGCGATCACGTGCTCCAGCGGGCCGCCCTGCATGCCGGGGAACACCGCGGAGTTGATCTTCTTGCCGTACTCCTCGCGGGCCAGGATCAGCCCGCCGCGCGGCCCGCCGAGCGTCTTGTGCGTGGTGGTGGTGACGATGTCGGCGTGCGGGACGGGCGAGGGGTGCAGCCCCGCCGCGACCAGCCCGGCGAAGTGCGCCATGTCCACCATGAGCAGCGCGCCCACCGAGTCGGCGATCTCGCGGAACGCCGCGAAGTCCAGCTGCCGCGGGTACGCCGACCAGCCCGCCACGATCATCTTGGGCCGGTGCTCGGCGGCCAGCGCGGCGACCTCGTCCATGTCGACCAGGCCGGTCTCCGGGTGGACGTGGTACGCGACCACGTTCAGCATCTTGCCGGAGTAGTTGAGCCGCATGCCGTGCGTGAGGTGCCCGCCGTGCGCCAGGTCCAGGCCGAGGATCGTGTCGCCCGGCTGGAGCAGCGCGAAGTAGACGGCCGTGTTGGCCTGCGCGCCCGAGTGCGGCTGGACGTTCGCGTGCTCCGCGCCGAACAGCTCCTTGGCGCGGTCGATGGCCAGCTGCTCGGTGACGTCGACGAACTCGCAGCCGCCGTAGTAGCGGCGGCCCGGGTAGCCCTCGGCGTACTTGTTGGTCAGGACCGAGCCCTGCGCCTCCAGCACCGACACCGGGGCGAAGTTCTCGGAGGCGATCATCTCGAGCGTGGACTGCTGCCGGTCCAGCTCGGCGGCCACCGCCTTCGCGACCTCGGGGTCGGCGGCGGCCAGCGAGTCGTACAGGCCCACGGTCAGCCCTCCTCGGTCAGCTTGGCGTACGCCGCCGAGTCCAGCAGGTCGCCCGGCTCCTCGGAGATCCGGACCTTGAAGATCCAGCCCTCGCCGTACGGGTCGTCGTTGATGACCTTGGGCTCGTCGACCACGGCGGTGTTGACCGCGGTGATCTCGCCGCTGACGGGGGAGTAGAGCTCGCTGACGGACTTGGTGGACTCCACCTCGCCGCACGGCTCGCCGGCCTCGACCGTGTCGCCCTCGCCGGGCTGCAGCTCGAGGAAGACGATCTCGCCGAGGGCGTCGGCGGCGTGCGCGGTGATGCCGACGGTCACGATGCCGTCGCCGTCCTCACCGAGGCCCGACACCCATTCGTGCTCCTCGCTGTAGCGGAGCTGCTCCGGAACGCTCACGATGCTTTCTCTCCAGATCTCAGGAACGCTTGTAGAAGGGCAGATCGACCACGTCGACCGGCTCGCGCCTGCCGCGGACGTCCACGGCCAGCTCGCCGGACACCGTGCAGTCGACGTACGCCATGGCGATCGGCCTGCCCAGTGTGGGCGACGGGGCGCCGCTCGTCACCACCCCGCACGGCGTGCCGTCGGACGTGACCACCTCGTACCCCTTGCGGGGCGCGCGGCGGCCGCGCGCGACCAGCCCCACGAGCCTACGGCCTGGCGGGGTCTGCGCCTGCGCGGCCAGCGTGGCCTTGCCCACGAAATCGCCGGGCTTGTCCAGCTTGACGACCCGGCCGAGGCCCGCCTCGTACGGGGTGGTCTCGGCCGTCAGCTCGTTGCCGTACAGGGGCATGCCCGCTTCGAGGCGGAGCGTGTCGCGCGCCGAGAGCCCGGCCGGGACGACGCCCTCGACGGCGGCCAGCTCCCGCCAGAGCCGGACGGCGTCGGCGGCGTCCACGAACAGCTCGAAGCCGTCCTCGCCCGTGTAGCCGGTACGGGCGATGAGCGCGTCCACGCCCGCGACCTCGTCGGCGGTGATCGCGTAGTACTTCAGGTCGGGCAGCGGCGCGCCGGTGAAGCGGGCCAGGATGCCCTGCGCCTCGGGCCCCTGGAGGGCGATCAGGGCGTAGTCGGCGGACCGGTCGGTCACCCGCGCCTCGAAGCCGGCCGCCCGCTCGGCGAGGGCGTCCAGGACGACCGCGGCGTTGGCGGCGTTGGCGACCACCATGAACGTCTCGTCGGCCAGCCGGTACACGATCAGGTCGTCCAGCACCCCGCCGTCCGGCGCGCAAATCATCGTGTAGCGGGCCTTGCCGACGGCCATCGGCGACAGGTTGCCGACCAGGGCGTAGTCCAGCGCGGCGCCCGCCCCGGGCCCGTCCAGGAAGATCTCGCCCATGTGGGACAGGTCGAACAGCCCCGCGCCGGTGCGGACCGCGCGGTGCTCGGCGGTCTCGCTCGCGTAGCGCAGCGGCATCAGGTAGCCGGCGAAGTCGACCAGGTTGGCGCCGAGCTCCCGGTGCACCTCGTACAGCGGGGTCGTCCTGGGCGGCGGTCCTGGCGGTGTTCCGGTGGTGTCGGTGTTCTCGGCGGGCACGGGGTCGGCTCCTTCGTCGCGGGCGCGTGGGTCAATCGTCCCACCCGCACCGGGCGTGGTCTGGGCCTCCCCCTCTGTCATCGGCGCCTGAGAGCTTCACCCGTCCCGGGGGAGGGCTTTCACCTTCGGCGGGGGACGGCTCCCGTGGGGCGCGTCCCCGCTTTCCAGAGGTCGCCTGGTCCGTGCGGTCCGTGGGCCTGAGAGGTTCCGGGGAGGAGTTGCTCCTTCGGCGTCCCTGACCGGCTGCCAGGGACTCTCCCGCACGGGATCAGCGGCTGCCGCCAGGCTAGCAGCGCCGTCCGGTCCGGGGCCATGTGTGTGGATCGGTACGCGGTCGCGCCTACCGCGTATCACGTACCCTTGACAGGTCGTCCGAGATCGTCGAGGAACGGGGCACGCATGGGCTGGCTGGCGGGAGTCTTGATCCTGTTCTTCGGCCTGATGGCGTCGATCGCCCTGCACGAGCTGGGGCACTTCTCGTTCGCGAAACTGTTCCGGGTGCGCACCACGCAGTTCATGGTCGGCTTCGGGCCGACGCTGTGGTCGCGGCACAAGGGCGAGACCGAGTACGGCATCAAGTGGATCCCGCTCGGCGGCTACATCCGGATGATCGGGATGCTGCCGCCGCGCAAGGGGGACGCCTCCGGCCAGGTGCGGCAGATCAGCACGGGCCCGTGGCAGGGGCTGATCGAGTCGGCCCGGGGCGCGGCGCTGGAGGAGGTGCGGCCGGGCGACGAGGACCGCGTCTTCTACGCCAAGAAGTGGTGGCAGAAGCTCACGATCATGTTCGCCGGCCCCGCGATGAACCTGCTGCTGGCGGTGATCTTCTTCGCGATCCTGCTGATGGGCATCGGCACCCTCACCCCGCAGCCGGTGATCTCCACGGTCGAGAAGTGCGCCATCCCGGCGAACTCCAAGCTCACCGACTGCCCGCAGGGCTACACCCCGACCCCGGCCGCCGCGGTGGGCCTCAAGCCCGGCGACCGCATCGTCTCCTTCGGCGGCAAGAAGGTCGGCGAGTACTCCGAGCTCCAGGCCATGATCCGCGACTCCGGCGGCCGGACGGTCGCCATGGAGGTCGAGCGGGCCGGCAAGACCATCCCGCTCCAGGTGCCCATCGCCAGTAACAAGATGTACGACCTGGAGGACAACGACAAGGTCGTCACCGTCGGGTTCCTCGGCATCACCCCGCTCCAGGAGCGGGAGCGCAAGGGCCCGGTCGCGGTTGCCGACCACATGGCCGAGCTGACCGCGCACACCGCCGGGGCGCTGATCCGGCTGCCGCAGAAGATGGTCGGCGTCTGGGAGGCCGCGTTCGGCGGCGAGAAGCGCGACCCGAACGGGCCGATCGGCGTCGTCGGCGTCAGCCGGCTCGGCGGCGAGATCGCCGCGTCCCCGCAGCCGGTGCTCGACAAGGTCGAGATGTTCATCCTGCTGCTCGGCTCGCTCAACCTGGCGGTCGGGCTGTTCAACCTGATCCCGCTGCTGCCGCTGGACGGCGGGCACATGGCCGGGGCGCTGCTGGAGGCGATCAAGAAGTTCTTCGCCCGGCTGTTCGGCCGCCCCGACCCCGGGTACGTGGACGTCGCCAAGGCGCTGCCCGTCACGTACGTGATGGCGGTGGTGCTGATCGTCATGGGCGGGCTGCTGATCTACGCCGACCTGGTCAACCCGATCCGGTTCGGCGCGGGTTAGCGTCGCGCCGGCAGCGCGCTCAGGACGGCCCCGCTCAGGAGGGCTCGGCTCAGGACGGCCCCGTTCAGGACGGCACGGTGGGCGCCTCGCCCGTTGCCAGGAAGTGCTCCAGCGCCTTCACGTACGGCCCGATCTCGATGCCCTGCCCGGCCAGCCAGGCGTCCGAGCAGTAGGTGTGCGCGTACCGCTCGGCGCCGTCGCAGATCAGCGTGACCACGCTGCCGCGCTCGCCGCGCGCCCGCATCTCCGCGATCAGCCCGGCCGCGCCCCACAGGTTGGTGCCGGTCGAGCCGCCCACGTTCCGGCCGGTCACCGCGCGGGTCCAGCGCATCGCGGCGATCGACGCGGCGTCCGGCACCCGGATCATCCGGTCGATCACGGTGGGCAGGAACGACGGCTCGACGCGCGGCCGCCCGATGCCCTCGATCCGGGAGCCCGCCGCCGTGCGGGTGGCGTCGCCGTCCTGGAACGCGCCGTAGAACGCCGAGCCCTCCGGGTCGACGACGGCCACCCGGGTCTGGAAGCGCCGGTACCGCGCGTACCGGCCGATCGTGGCGGACGTGCCGCCCGTACCGGCCCCGACGACGATCCAGGACGGCTCGGGGAAGCGCTCCAGCCGCAGCTGCTCGAAGATCGACTCGGCGATGTTGTTGTTGCCGCGCCAGTCGGTGGCCCGCTCGGCGTAGGTGAACTGGTCCATGAAGTGCCCGTTGCACTCGCGGGCCAGCCGCCGCGACTCGGCGTAGATCGCGGTCGGGTCGGCCACCAGATGGCAGCGGCCGCCGTAGAACTCGATCAGCTCGATCTTCTCCGGGCTGGTGCGCTCGGGCATCACGGCCACGAACGGCAGCCCGATCAGCCGGGCGAAGTAGGCTTCGCTCACCGCCGTGGACCCGCTGGACGCCTCGATGATCGTGGTGTCCTCGCGGATCCAGCCGTTGGCCAGGCCGTACAGGAACAGCGACCGCGCCAGCCGGTGCTTCAGCGACCCGGTGGGGTGGACGGACTCGTCCTTCAGGTACAGGTCGATGCCCCACTCCGGAGGCAGCGGGAACACGTGCAGGTGCGTGTCGGCGCTGCGGTTGGCGTCCGCCTCCACCAGCCGGATCGCCTCGGCGATCCACGCCCGCCGATCCGGGTCGCACCGGTCCACGGCCTGGGTCATCGGCACCGTCCTTTCCGTCGGGAGCACGATATCCGCGCACGCCACAAGGCAAAATGGAGGCTGGGGTGATCATGTCGGAGTTCTTCACGCTGCGCATCGTCGACGCGGGGCGTGCGCCGCTGCTCGGCTTCTTCCTGGCGTTCATCGTCACGTTCGTCGTGACGCGGGTGAACGTCCGGCTGATCCGGGCCGACGTCCGGTTCTGGTTCAAGAACGTCCAGGCGGGGGACCTGCACATCCACCACGTCGTGTTCGGCGTGGTGCTGATGCTCGTGGGCGGGGTCGCGGCCATCGCCGTCCCGGACGAGTACGCGGGCTGGGACGTCACCGCGGCGGTGGTCTTCGGCGTGGGCTCGGCCCTGGTGCTGGACGAGTTTGCGCTGATCCTGCACCTCAGCGACGTCTACTGGACGGAGAAGGGCCGGGCCAGCGTGGACGCCGTGTTCGTGGCGATCGCGGTCACCGGCCTGCTGCTGCTCGGCGTGCGCCCGGCCGGCTTCGAGGGCCTGCAGCCGGATCTGGACGCCGACATCAGCCGCCCGCTGCTGGTCGGCGTGTACGTCTGCTCGCTGATCATCAACCTGGTGCTGGCCGTGCTCACCCTGCTCAAGGGCAAGATCTGGACCGGTCTCATCGGGCTGTTCCTGCCCTTCCTGCTGGTGATCGGGGTGATCCGGGTGGCGCGTCCCGGGTCGCCGTGGGCCCGCTGGCGGTACGCGCCGGGCTCGCGGCAGCACCGCGCGGCCGTCTACCGCGAGGCCCGGTTCCGCCGGCCGCTGATCCGCGCCAAGATCTGGGTGCAGGAGTTCATCGCGGGCCGGCACGACCTGATCCCGCCCGAGCTGCGGCACCGCACCCGGACGCTGGAGCGCCGCCGGCAGGTCAGGCGCCGCCCGTTCGACCACGCGCACCACGACCGCCGGAGCGAGCCGCCGTCGCCGGAGCGCCCCACCCGCCACAACTGAGACCGGCTCGCGGGCGACCGGGTCAGTCGAAGACCGGGGCGACGGCCCGCACGGTCTCGATCGTGTCGGCCTCCCCGGCGGACTTGTCGGGCCGGTACCGCAGCACGCGGGCGAACCGCAGCGCGATCCCGCCCGGGTAGCGGGTGCTGCGCTGGACGCCGTCGAACGCGATCTCGACGACCAGCTCGGGCCGGACATGGACGGTCCAGCCGTCCTCCCGCACGGCCAGGGCGCGCAGCTTCTCGGTCTGCCAGGCCAGCAGCTCGTCGGTGAGCCCCTTGAACGTCTTGCCGAGCATCACGAACCCGCCGGTCTCCGGGTCGCGCGCCCCCAGGTGCAGGTTGGACAGCCATCCCTCGCGGCGGCCGCTGCCCCGTTCGACGGCGAGCACGACCAGGTCGAGCGTGTGCCGCGGCTTGACCTTGATCCAGCCGGCGCCGCGCCGCCCCGCCGTGTACGCGGTGCCGGGCGCCTTGACCAGGACACCCTCATGCCCGCGCGCCACGGCGTCGTCGAAGAACGCCTTGGCCTCGGCCGGGTCGGCGGTCACCAGGCGCGGCATCCGCAGCTCCTCGGGGACGGCCCGTTCCAGCGCCGCATGCCGCTCGGCCCCGGGCCGGTCGAGCAGGTCCTCGCCGTCCAGGTGCAGCACGTCGAACAGGAACACCGACAACGGCACCCGCTCCGGGCCGCCACCACCACCGCCACCACCGCCGCTGCCGCCGTCGCGGCGGCCGCGGGTGGCGGTGCGGGCCCCCGTCACCTGGAACGGGTGCGGCCGCCCGTCCGGCCGCAGCGCGATCAGCTCGCCGTCGAGCACCGCGTCCCGCACGGGCAGCCGGCGCAGCACCTCCACGACCTCGGGGAGCCGGTCGGTGATGTCGTCGAGCGTCCTGGTGAAGACGGCGATCCGCGGCTCGCCGTCCGGCGGGCGGGCGATGTGGACCTGGGCGCGGACGCCGTCGAGCTTCCACTCCACGGCCGCCTCGCCGCCGATCTTCTGGTACGCCTCCTCCATCGACGGCGCGGCGGCGGCGAGCATCGGCTTGATCGGCCGGCCCACCTCCAGCGCGAACGCCCGCAGGCCGCCGGTGCCGTCCGCCAGTGCCGCGGCGGCGACCGGGCCGAGCGCGCCGCGCAGCATCAGCGCCCGGCGCACTTCGGCGGCGGGCACCTCCGCGGCCGCCGCGATGCCCTCGGCCATCACGCCCTCCAGGGCGCCCTGGCGCAGCTCGCCCGACAGCAGCCGGATGAGGAAGTCCTGCTCCTCGTACGTGGCGCGGCCCATCAGCGCGGCCAGCAGCTCGCGGCGGCGCGCCACCGAGCCCTTGCCCGCCACGGCGCCGATCGCGGTGAACGCGGCGTCCACCTCGGGCACGGTCAGCGTCGCCTCGGCGGCCGGCGGCGGGACGTCGCGCAGCGAGGCGTACCCGACGCCGATCTGCCGCTGGGGCAGCTCGCCCGACAGGTAGGCGACCACGAACGGCGCCTCGCCCGGGCCGGCCGCCCGCAGGCAGCCGGCCAGCAGTCCGATCTTGGCCTTCCGGGCGGGCGTCCCGGCCACGGCCGCGGACGTACGGGCGATCTCCACGAGCAGCACAGTCACATTGTCTTCCCCGGGTACGACAGTGTTATCGCGGCGCGCGGGCCGCACCCGCGCCGGCGGGGACCGCGGGCGCCACATACACCTGCCTTCGCGAAAGGTGGTCAGCCGGGACGGGGGCGATTACCGTGCGAGTGTCATGGGGCGACCGACGGAGTCAACCGAGGAGTCACGCGTGGGCCTGCCGCGTCCGCCGGAACCCTTCCAGAGGGTGTACTCGCCCCCGGATCCGCCGTCGCCGGCCCGGGGGCCGCGGCTGCTGGCGATGGCCGTCGCGCTGCTGGCGTTCGCGCTGGCGGCCGCGGGGGTCTTCTGGCTGGCGCCGGGCGGCGGCGGGGACGACCGCGTCGTGCCGGCGTCCATGCCGTCCGGGGACGGCCGGGAGGCGCCGAGGTCCTCCGGCGGCGCCTCGCCCGCCGCGATCGGGAAGCTCCCGCCGCCGTGCGGGACGGTCGCGGCCGGGACGGTCGGCAGCCTGATCCCGGAGGCGCAGCGCAGGGAGAGCTCCAACGAGACGCTGACGACGTGCACCTACTGGTCCCGCGCGGACGGGTTCCGGTGGCTGCGGGTCGAGGCGTACCTGTACGCGCCGGCCCACACGGCGACGCCCGTGGAGGACGCCAGGCGCTACTTCGGGGCGCAGTGGGCGCAGGCCCACGAGGGCGGGCTGGAGCGGACCGTGAGCCTGGCCCGCCAGTCCGGGATGGGGGACGAGGCGTACCGCCGGTTCAAGGTCGACAAGGGCCAGCCGACGGCGGTGGGCGAGGTGACCGTGCGGGTCCGCAACGCGGTGGTGACGGTCCACTACAGCGAGCAGGCCGGCGCGGGCGGCGCCGACGCGCGGGAGGCGGCGTGCCTGGGCAATGCGACCCGGGTCGCCCGGGAAGTGCTGCGCTCGTTCCGGTAAATCATTTCCGCCGGGAAACGACCGATCATGGCTTATTCGCTTTATCATGCTGCCATGGCTGTTCCGAAATGGGCGGGGCGGCGCGTGCGTCCCGCCGTGTCACGTATCCCTGTGTGACCGGGACGGGACGGCTTGCATTTCCGGGAAAGAGGAGGTCGGCGACGTGGCCGCACAGCCGGATGGAGTGTCCTGGGTCAGGTGACACCCGAGCTGAGAGCTGAGGCTCCCGGCCGACTGGGCCGCGGGATGGACCATCATCCCGCGGCCTTTATCGTGGTCGTGACGATCCAATGGCGCGTGGTGATTAATGGCGGGCAAGGCGCCGGGTAAAGCGAGCGTCCGCGGCTCAAAGAATGGAGTGGAAGTGGAACCGGTTACTGTTTGGTGGGCGGCGCGGGACGCGGCCCGGCCCGGGCTGGCCGGATTGCTCGATCCGGTCGAGCGGGGGCGGCGGGAGCGCTACCTACGCGAGGCCGACCGGGACCGGTTCCTGCTCGGCGCCGCGATCAGCCGGCTGGCGGCCGGCGCCCGCCTCGGCGTCCCACCAGAACACGTTCCGATCACCCGGGCCTGCGCCGACTGCGACGAGCCGCACGGCCCGCCCGCCATCGCCGGCGGGCCGCACCTGTCGGTGTCGCACTCGGGCGACCTGGTCGCGGTGGCGGTGTCGCCGTACGGGCCGCTCGGCGTGGACGTCGAGGAGGACGCCGGCCGGATCGGCGAGGACGTCGCCCGCCTGCTCCTGGCGCCGGGCGAGGGCCCCGGCGGGCTGCCGGCGTTCTGGACCCGCAAGGAGGCGCTCCTGAAGGCCACCCGCGACGGGCTCCGCGTGCCGCTCGCCGACCTGCGCGTGTCGGGCCCCGCCGAGGCGCCCCGGCTGCTCTCCTGGGAGGGGCGCCCCGACCTGCCCGGCCGGATGGCCATGCGCACGCTCGCGCCGCGCGCCGGCTACGCCGCCTGCCTGGCGCTGCTCGACCATCCCGCGGACGTGCCGGTCGAGGAGCGGTCCGCCGAGGCGCTGCTCGCCGCGGTCTCAGGCCAGCAGGCCTGACCTTCGCCAGACGCCGCGGGCGGGGCCGTCCAGGAAGCCGACCTCGTCGAAGAACGCGGTGCACTTGCGGAACGCCCACGCCAGCGTGGCGCGGCGGTGCGGGCTGCGGGCGGCCACCCGGCGGGCGAGCCGCGGATCGATCCCGACGGCCTCGTAGCAGGACGGGTGGATCACCTGCGTCGCCATCACCCGGGTGGCCTGCGCGAGCCCGTACGCGGCCGCCCGCCGCCGTACGGGATGGGCCTTCGCGACCAGCCGCTTGAGCTCCTCCCGCGCGTACTTGATGTGCCGCGCCTCCTCGATCACATGGATCCTGGTGACGTCCCGTACCATCGGCTGGACGCTCTCGTCCGGGAACGTGAGCCGCTGGAACGCGTCCGTGAACTCCTCGACGACCAGCGTCCCGGCGAACATCGGCATCGGGTCGTACACGGCACCGGTGAGCTTGCCCATCTGGAACTCCAGCGCGCGCGGCCGGTGCGTGCGCAGCCCGCAGGTCCGCACCATCCGCGCGAACATGCGGGAGTGCCGGCACTCGTCGGCGATCTCGGTCAGCGCGTACCCGACGTGGTCGCTGTCGTAGCGGCGCCGGTAGGCGTGCATGACGAGCGACTGCATCAGCATCAGCTCCGACCAGATGCCGAACGAGGCGATGCTGCACATCTCCCGCTTGGACAGCTCGACCCGCCGGCGGTGGTCCAGCGCGTCCCACAGCGGCGTCTCGTAGATCGACACCAGCCGCGGGGGCGCGTAGAACACGTCCGGGTCCTGCGGGGCGTCCCAGCGCACGTCCGTGTCCGGGTCGAACGAGTGCCTGCGGGACGTGCGCAGCAGCCGCTCGGCGACCACCTCGCGGTCGGTCAGCTCCAGCGTGTGGTCGCCGTCGCGGCACCTGATCCGCGCGGTGCGGGTGCGCGGCGGGGCGGGGGCGGGGACGGGGGCGGTCATGGTTCCGGCTCCTCTCCTCCCCCTGGCGCGGTCTACCGCAGGACGGCCGGGGCCCGCGCGAGGAGGCGCAGCGAGGCGGGGGAGATCCTCGACAGCGCCCGCAGGACGTGGGCCTCGGTGTTGACGGGAACGAACGGCTTGTTCTTGACGATGGCCTCGACGATGCGTTCGGCGACCTTCTCCGGCGGGTAGCGGCGGGCCTGGATCGCCCGGTCGGCGCGCTCGCGCAGCCGCTCGGCGGTGGCCCGGTCCGTCCCGACGAACGTGGCGTTCCGCAGGATGTTCGTCCCGGAGAAACCGGGGCACACCGCGGTGACGCCGATGCGCAGCCCGGCCAGCTCGCCGCGCAGGCAGTCGCTCAGCATGACGACGGCCGCCTTGGTGGTGCAGTACGCGGGCATCACCCGGGACGGGGTGTACCCGGCGGCCGAGGCGATGTTGACGATGTGGCCGCCGAAGTTGGGCTTGTCGGGCTTGGCGGGCAGGCCGCGCACCCGTTCGGCCATCTGCCGGCCGAACAGCCGCGAGCCGTGCACGACGCCCCACAGGTTGACGCCGATGACGCGCTCCCAGTCCTCGACCTCGTGGTCGAGGAAGTCGCCGGCCATCGCGATCCCGGCGTTGTTGACGACGATGTCGGGGACGCGGCGGGTGTCGCGCACCTCGGCGGCGAACTCCTCCATCGCGGCGGCGTCGGCCACGTCCACCTGGTAGGCGGTGCTCTCCGCGCCGAGCGCCTTGGCCAGCGTCACCGTCCGCTCGGCGGCGGGCAGGTCGATGTCGGCGGCGACGACCGCCGCACCGCGCTCGGCGAGGGCGAGCGCGGTGGCGCGGCCGAGGCCGCCGCCTGCTCCGGTGACGACGGCGAGGGCGCCGTCGAAGTGCGCGAGGGGCATGTGCCTACCTCCGGGGTCTGGGGGGACGATCTGGAAATCGTCCGGTGCCCGGACGCCGGACGTCAACCGGCTTGTTCGGCCGCGATGACGGCGTCCACCTCCGCCTTGCGCTCGGCCTCCTCGGCCGCGAACCGCTCGGCGTCCAGTTTGTCGGCGATCTCCTCGTCCTGGCTCATGAGGGCGTCCAGGTCGGCCTTGGAGGCGTCCAGGACGCCCATCTCCTCGAACGTGTCCCGGATCCGCTCGCTCCACAGCCCGATGTCCTTCACGCACGGCACGATCCGGCTGAAGAGCAGGCCCTGGAACATCCGCATGTACGGGGAGTTCTCCACCATCTCGTCGACCTCGGCGGGGTCGATGCCGAAGTTGGTCCAGATCTCCCGGCCGCGGATGCGGTCGCGCATCAGGTGGCAGCCCTCGATGACGAACTCCTCGCGCTCGCGGAGCTCGGGCGCCGACAGCTGCCGGTAGTAGTCGCGCAGCGCCATCCGGCCGAACGCGACGTGCCGCGCCTCGTCCTGCATCACGTACGCGAGGATCTGCTTGGGCAGTGGCTTGGTGGTGATGTCGCGGATGACGCCGAACGCCGCCAGCGCCAGGCCCTCGATGAGGACCTGCATGCCGAGGTACGGCATGTCCCAGCGCGGGTCGCCGAGGGTCTCGTCCAGCAGTTCCTGGAGCTTGGTGTTGATCGGGTAGACCATCCCGATCTTCTCCTGGAGGAACCTGGAGAACAGCTCGACGTGCCGCGCCTCGTCCATGGTCTGGGTCGCGGAGTAGAACTTGGCGTCCAGGTCGGGCACCGACTCCACGATCCGGGCGGCGGTGACCATCGCGCCCTGCTCGCCGTGCACGAACTGGGAGAACTGCCAGGACGCCTGGTGCTGCCGCAGCTCGCCGCGCTCCTTGGGGCTGAGCATGTCCCAGTACTTGGTGCCGTAGATGGCGAGGGACTGGTCGGGGACGCCCATGACGTCGTACGGGTCGACCTCCAGGTCCCAGTCGATCCGCTTGGTGGAGTCCCACTGCCGGTCCTTGCCCTTCTGGTACAGGGCGAGTAGGCGGTCGCGGCCGTCGTCGTACTCCCAGGTGAACCGGGTGTCGCCGGCGAGCGGAATGTCGTAGGTGGCGGCGGGGACAGGCTCGGTGTACAGGTCATGCGTCGACACGGGCGGCTCCTCGGCGGGCGGCCGACGTACGGCATACGTCAAATGTACGATGTACGTACCGTGGCACGCCGCACTCGCCACTGTCAACGGCCGCCCGGCCGCTCAGCCGGGCGCCTCGGTGCCTTCCTCAGTACCCGCCTCGGTGCCCTCCTCGATGCCCGCCGCCTCGTCGAAGTACGGGCTGAGGCCGTGCCAGCAGAAGTCGGTGATGTAGCGCGCGGTCCGCTCCACCGACACGTCCGGCCGCCGGGTCCGCCACACCGACAGCCGCTCGGAGGCGCCGAGGATGATCTCGGTGTACGCCTCGATCGCGTCGGCCGGCGCGCCCGCCGCGAAGGTCGCCAGCACGCCGGAGATCAGCGCGGTCTGCTGGCGGCGGATCCCCTCGATCGCCTCCGGGGTCTCCGGCGGGCCGCCGACCGGGTTCCGCAGCAGCTGCATCACCATCGCGAACGAGCGGCTGTGCGAGTCGATGAACGAGAAGTAGGCGACCATGCCGCGCCACAGCACGTCCCGCGGGGTGGTCGCGCCCGCCACCGCCTTCTGGGTGACCTCGTGCAGCTCGGCCTGCGATCGGGCGACGCAGGCCATGAGCAGGCCGTCCTTGGAGCCGAAGTACTCGTACAGCATCGGCTTGGAGACGCCGCAGCGCTCGGCGATCTCGTCCATGGACGCGCCGCGGTAGCCGCGCTCGCCGAACACCTCCTCGGCCACGTCCAGCATCTGGCGCTCCCGCTCGGCGCGCGACATGCGGCGGCGGCGCGGGGGACGCGGGGGAGTGGCGGCGCTCACAGCGGAAAAACCCTCCGTCGATCTAGCTCATTGGACACTGCGTCAGTAACCTACTCGTAGTAACTTACTCCGAGTAGGGTAACCGGGAAGGGACGGTATGAGCGAGCGCTCCACCACCGGGATCGTCATCGTCGGGTCCGGCTTCGCCGGGCTGGGCATGGGGATCCGGCTGAAGCAGAACGGCTTCGACGACTTCGTGATCGTGGAGAAGAGCGAGGCGCTCGGCGGCACGTGGCACGACAACACCTACCCCGGGTGCGCCTGCGACGTGCCCTCGCACATGTACTCGTTCTCGTTCGAGCTGAACCCCGGCTGGTCGCGGATGTTCGCCCCGCAGCCGGAGATCCGCGCGTACATGGAGCGCACCGCGGACAAGTACGACGTCCGCAAGCACATCCGGTTCGGCGCCGCGGTCGACGCGATGGAGTACGACGAGGACGCGCGCGTCTGGAACGTGACGCTGGCCGGCGGCGACGTCATCGCCGCCAGGGCCGTGGTGTCCGGCGTGGGCGCGCTGCACATCCCCTCCTTCCCGGACCTGCCGGGCATCGAGCGGTTCCAGGGCACCGCGTTCCACTCGGCCGAGTGGGACCACTCCTACGATTTCACCGGCAAGCGCGTGGCCGTCGTCGGCACCGGCGCGTCCGCGATCCAGTTCGTCCCGCAGCTGGCGAAGCAGGTAGGCGAGCTGGTCCTCTTCCAGCGCACCGCGCCGTGGATCCAGCCCAAGCCGGACCGCAAGTTCCCGGCGCCGATGCGCAAGGCGTTCGAGAAGGTGCCCGGGACGGCCCGCGCTTTCCGCAACGGCATCTACTGGACGCTGGAGGCCCGAGCCGTCGGCTTCACCATCGACCCGCGCCTGTCCGGCCCGCAGGAGAAGCTCGCCCGCTGGCACATCAAGCGGCAGATCCCGGACGACCCCGAGCTGCGCGCCAAGGTCACGCCCGACTACACCATCGGCTGCAAGCGCGTGCTGCTGTCCAACGACTACTATCCGGCGCTCACCCGCCCGAACGTCGAGGTCGAGACCAGCGCGATCGCCGAGGTGCGCGAGAACTCGATCGTCACCAAGGACGGCCGGGAGTACGAGGTGGACGCCATCGTCTACGGCACCGGCTTCAAGGTCGTGGACGCCATGTCCGAGTGGCGCGTCACCGGCCGCGGCGGCGTCAAGATCCAGGAGGCGTGGGCGGACGGCATCGAGGCCCACCACGGCACCACGATCCCCGGCTTCCCGAACTTCTTCATGATGCTGGGCCCCAACACCGGGCTGGGCCACAACTCGGTCGTCTTCATGATCGAGATCCAGATCCAGCACGTGCTGAGCCTGCTGCGGCAGATGCAGGAGCGCGGCGCGCGGACCGTCGAGCCGCGGCCCGAGGCGATGCGCGCGTACAACGACCGCCTCCAGCGGCGGCTGCGCCGGGCGGTGTGGAACGAGGGCGGCTGCGACAGCTGGTACCTCGACGCCGACGGCGTCAACCGCACCCTGTGGCCGGGGCACACGTTCGAGTTCTGGGCGGGCGCCCGCAAGGCCCGCGCCAAGGAGTACGTCTTCTCCTGAGCCGTCCGCGCGCGGGCGTCAGCCGGCGGGGGCGAACATCGGCCGGAAGCCGGCGATCAGCTGCCGGATCACCGGCCGCTGCTCCGCCGGCGTGCGGCCGCGCAGGCCCAGCACCGGGTCCAGCCCGTCGTAGTACGGCGCCAGCGCCAGGAACGGCAGCGTGACCAGCAGGAGCGTGGCGAGCACGTCCAGGTCGGCGTCCGGCCGGATGTCGCCGCGCTCCTGCCACAGCTGGAGCGACGGATGGATCACCGACAGGTAGTGCTGGTTGGCGGTGTCGCGCACCACCGACCGGACGTTGTTGTCCAGCTCGAAGTTCGTCGCCGCCGTCACCGCGCGCTCCAGCGGGTACTCGGCCATGTACTCGGTCCACTCGCAGAACACGTCGAACAGCCACCCCTCGAAGGACTGCTCGAAGTCCATGCGGGCGATCCGCCGCTCCATCTCCTCGCGGATGCGGCGGGACGCCTCGTCGCACACGAACGCGAAGAACTCCAGCTTGTCGGAGAAGTACTGGAACAGCGAGCCCTTCGCGATGCCGGCCTCGCGGGCGATGGTGTTCAGGCTGCCGGTGGAGTAGCCGTGCTCGCCGAACTCGCGCATCGCCACTTCGAGGACGCGCTCGCGCTTGGCGACGTTGAGCCGGAACCAGGTGGACGTCGGCATGACACGTCTGCTCTCTGGTCGACGGGGCGGGGAGCGGGGAGCCGATCAGCGGGCGAGCCGGATCAGGATGCGGCACACCTCTTCAATGATCTCATGGGCCGCGGCGGCGTCGGGCGCGAGCGCGACCTCCCGCCCGGCCTCGCCGATCACCGCGGTGAGCACCATGCTGAGCACCTGCGTCTCCCGGTCGCCGCCGGCGCCGCGCAGCAGCCGGTCGTTCTGCGCGATCCACTGCCGGGCCCGCGTCCGGCGCATCAGCGAGAACCCCGGCGGCCCCTCGCCGCCGTGGAACAGCCGCGCCGCCGACCGGCGCGCCCAGCAGACCTCCAGGTACGCCCGCGCGCCCTCGACGAACTGCGCGATCGGGTCGTCCTCCCCGGCCTTGCGGGCCGCGGACACGGCGCTGGCGGCCCGCGCGTCCTGCTCGTCGCTCAGCTCCTCCCACAGCGCCAGGTAGAGGCCGGCCTTGCCGCCGTAGTGGTGGTAGAGGCTGCCGACGCTGATCCCGGAGGTCTCGACGATCTCGGCGATGCCCGCGTCGGCGTACCCGCGGTCGTCGAAGACCCGCTGGGCCGCGTCCAGCAGCGCCCGCCGGGTGGCGTCCGCGCGGGCCCACTGCCGGCTGCCGCCGGACTCGCCCATCCCGGCCCGCCGTTCTCTGCTCGTGCGCACGCCCACATGCTAGAGCCCGGCGCTCCCCGGCCGCCGGGACAGGGATCAGTACCAGTTGTGCGACTGCCAGAACGCCCACGCCCGGCACGGGTCCTTGTACCGCGCCTTGATGTAGCTCAGGCCCCACGCGATCTGGGTGGGGGAGCTGGTGCGCCAGTCCGAGCCCGCGCTGGCGAGCTTGGACGCGGGCAGCGCCTGCGGGATGCCGTACGCCCCGCTGGAGGGGTTCTCGGCGCGCTCGTTCCAGTCGCTCTCGTGGTCCCAGAGCGTCTCCAGGGACGGCCAGCAGCGGCCCCATCCCTTCAGCTCGTTCATCTTCTTGCCGTACGCCTTGTTCTGCTTGGCGCTGGGGTTGGACTTGGCGAGCCGCTCCCGCTCCTGCTGCGCCTTCAGCTTCGCGCGCGCCTTCGCGTCCCGCTCCGCCTTCTCCTTGAGCGCCTTGAGGTCGCGCTGGTGCTCCTCGTACGCCCGCTTCTTGGCGGCGGCGACCCCCGCCGCGGCGACCGGGTCCATGTCGGGCGTGTCCAGCATCGCCAGCATGTCGTTCGCCGACAGGCCCGCCGAGCCCGGCGGCGGCTTGCTCTTCTCGCCGCTCAGCCTCTCCAGGTCGACCAGCACAACGGCCGCCATGACCGCGGCGACGGCGACGGCGGTGATGGTGACGTTGCTGGTGAGCACCCGGCGCAGCCGGCCCGGCCGCGGCTCCTCGACGTGGAGCGGCGGCTCGGGGGTGCGGAGGCCCTCGTCGTACGGCCCGTACCCGCCGTACGGGGAGTCCCCGTACGGGGACGGGCGCGGATCGGCCGGGAGCGGCGCCGGGCGGGGACCGCCCCGCCGCCGTCGCCCCTGCCGGGACCGCGCCCGCTCCTGGGAGGAGGGTTTCCTTCTGCGCGTGCCGTGACCCTGTGGCATGGAAGTAGAGTGCCCTATCGCCCGCGAACCGTCACCGTCCATGGCGAGGTACGCGGGCGATGTCACCGGTGGTTCACGCCGGAACGGGCGGAACCCGCGGAAGGTTCCGCGTCAGAGCATCCGGTCGTTGGGCGAGAACGCCATGTCGCCGGCGGCCGCGCGGGCGGGCTGCAGCGCGTGGAAGATGTCCTTGTGGAGTCCGCCGAACGCGGCCAGCTCGCCCTCGGGCGCGTCGAGCGCCGCGTGCACCTCGTCCACGCGGGCCCGGCCCGCGGCGGTGATGAAGACCAGCGTCACGCGGCGGTCGTGCGGGTGCGGCCCGCGCTCGACCAGGCCGGCCGCCTCCAGCTGGTCGACGGTCAGCTTCACCGATGTCGCGTGCATCAGCACCAGCCGGCTCAGCGTGCTGAGCCGGGCCCGGCCCCGCGTCGTCAGCGCCAGCGTGGTGAGCACGTAGTAGCCGGGCTTGCTGAGCCCGAACCGTTTGAGCTCGTCCTCCAGGGCTTTGTTCAGGAACTGGTAGACGCGGCCGAGCGCGGTGATGGACAGGAACGGCCAGGGGCTGCCGGTCAGCTCGTTGGTCTCCCAGCGGTCGCGGACGCCCCGTTCGAGGCCGTCCACGAGCGCTTCTGCGCACTCGTCGGTGGAAGTTGACACTCCTAGATCGTAACTTCTGACGAATAGTGATGTAAGTACTCGCTTCTTAGACCTTCTTCCAATAGAGTGCTCCAGATCACAGACGGGACCGGTGCGTTCGTGCCACCCTTCCGGGACCGTGTGTGACACCGGTCTCACCCGCTGATCGTTGAGGCGCCGCCCCCGTGTGCCTCCTGCGTGACGGCAGTGACCGGAATTTCGGATGAGCGCCGACGTCCGAGTACGTAAGGAGGCTGGAATGACCCTTGCCCCCGACCCCGACGGGGAGGGCTCCGGCTGATGGCCCTGAGCGTGTCCAAGGCCCCCGACCTGGCCCGCCGGCGGATCGAGCGGACGCTCGACGAGACCGGGCTGCTGTGCGTCACGTTCCTCGAGGGGATCCGCCGCACCTGGGACCTGCGCCAGTGGTGGGGCGAGTTCATCGAGCAGTGCTGGTTCCTCGCCCGCGTGACCAGCGTGCCGGTGATGCTCATCGCCGTCCCCCTGGGCGCCACCATCTCGCTCCAGGTCGGCGACATCGCGCGCCAGCTCGGCGCGCAGTCCGGGACCGGCGCGCTGCTGGTCGCCGCCATGATCCAGCAGGTCGCGCCGCTGGCCGCCGCGCTGCTGGTCTCCGGCGTCGGCGGCTCCGCCATCACCTCCGACATGGGAGCCCGCAACATCCGCGACGAGCTCTCCGCCATGGAGGTCATGGGCATCAACCCGATCCACCGCCTGGTGACCCCGAGGCTGTGGGCGGCGAGTACCGTCTCGATGCTGCTGTGCTCGGTCGTGATCCTGGCCGGCGTGCTCGGCGGCTACTACTTCAACGTCATCCAGCAGGGGGTCAGCCCCGGCGCCTTCTTCGACGGCGCCACCACCCTGCTGCAGTTCTCGGACCTGATGATCACCCTGTTCAAGGCCTGGACGTTCGGGTTCATCGCCGCCGCGGTGGCCTGCTACATGGGCATGAACTGCGACTACGGCCCCGTCGGGGTCGGCCGCGCGGTCAACCGCGCGGTGGTGGTCACCTCGATCGTGGTGTTCGCGACCAACTACGTGCTCACCATGATCTACCAGGTCCTCTTCCCCCCGAGGTTCTGATGGTCGCGATCTCCCCCGTACGCAGACTCGGCCGCGCGGTGCAGGGCCGCACCAGCGGCCTGGTCGCCTCGCTCAACCTGCCGATCTTCCTCGGCCGGGTGCTGTACCACCTGCTGTTCGACATCATCCTGAAGCGCAAGTACGGCCGCACGCTGGCCAAGCAGGTCAGCGACATCACGGTCGGCGTGGGCGCGCTGGTGATCGGCGGCGGCATGATCTTCGTGATCGCCACCATGTCGCTGGCCACCGGCGCCATGGTCGGCCTCCAGGGCTACCCCGGCCTGGAACGTATCGGCGCCGAGGCCTTCACCGGCCTGGTCGCCAGCTACTCCAACGTCCGCGAGGTCACCCCGATCATCGCCGGGGTGGCGCTGGTCGCCCAGGTGGGCACCGGCTTCACCGCCGAGATCGGCGCGATGCGGATCTCCGAGGAGATCGACGCCCTCGAGGTCATGGGCATCAACTCGCTCGCCTACCTGGTCTGCACCCGGGTCGCGGCCGGGGTCATCGCCCTGGTGCCGCTCTACCTGGTCTCGCTGTTCATGGCGTTCTTCGCGACCCGGTTCATCACCATCGAGTACTTCGGGCTCTCGCCCGGCATCTACGACTACTACTTCCACCTCTATCTCCCCCCGATCGACGTGTTCTACAGCGTCATCAAGGTGGCCGTCTTCGCCTTCATCGTGATGTTCATCCACTGCTACCGCGGCTACTACGCCGCCGGCGGGCCGGTGGGCGTGGGCGTCGCGGCGGGCCGCGCGATCCGCGAGTCCACCATCCTGATGATCCTGATGAACCTGGTCCTGTCGTACATCTTCTGGGGTCACGGCAGCACAGTGAGGTTGACCGGATGAGCGACGAGCCCCTCTCCAAGCGGTCGCGGACCATCTTCGGCCTGGTGGGCCTGAGCGTCATCGGGGCCGCCGCGACGTTCGTCGCGGTCGGCTCCACCCCCGACCACAGCGGCTCCACCTACTTCAACGCCTCGTTCGGCCGGGCCGGGCAGGGCCTGGACCCGGGCAAGTCCGACGTGAAGATCCGCGGGATCACGGTCGGCACCGTGGACGACCTCAAGCTGGAGCGCAGCGGGCGCGTCGCGGTGCGGATCCGGCTGGACGAGGGCGTCCGGGTGCCGGAGACGACCGTCGCCCGGGTCGAGCCGGTGTCGGTCTTCGGGCCCAAGGACATCCTGCTGGACCTCGGCAAGGGCGAGCTGACCGGGCCGTTCATGGCGGACGGCGGCCGGATCGCCCAGACGCAGGACCCCAAGGACCTGTCGGAGACGGCCTGGCCGGCGTACCGGCTCACCAAGGCGATCAACCCCGACGAGGTGACCACGATCCTGCAGGCGTTCTCCTCGGGACTGTCCGGGCAGGGCCCGGCGCTGCACCGGACCATCGTCAACGGCACCAAGGTGATCGACGCGACGCACGCCAACCGGGCGGTGATCCAGAGCCTGATCAGCGACATCAACGGGCTGTCCGGAACGCTCGGCCCGCGCGGCGACACCATCAACGCGACGATCGGCGACCTGAACCGGATCGCGCCGGTCGTCTACGAGAAGCCCGACAAGATCTCCCAGCTGCTCGACCAGGGCGGCGCGCTCGCCGACACCGTCGGCGGGACCATGGCCCGGCAGGGCGGCAACCTCGGCAAGCTCATCGACGGCGCCGGCGACACCGTCGACGTCGCCGCGGACGAGCGCCGCAACCTGCCGGTGCTGCTGGACAGCCTGAACGGGTTCTTCCGCCTGCTGGCCCAGATCATCCGGATCCCCGGGCCGGAGAACACGCTCATCGCCCAGGCCAAGGCCGAGCTGCCGCTCGACATCTGCGCGACGATCATCGACGTGTGCGCGGTGCCCGAGGCGGACGCGGGCGGCGGCGGGAACCGGGCCGCGACCAAGTCCAAGACCAAGAACAGCACGAACGGCACGAACGGCACCGGCCGGGGCACGGGGGTGAAGCCGTGAGCCGCAACGCGCGCGGGCCCGAGACGACCGTGATCCTCAAGTTCGGCGTCTTCGTGGCGCTGACCGGGCTGCTGACGTTCTTCATCGGGCAGCAGATCCTCGCCACCAGCTTCAAGGACCGCTACAAGCTCACCGCGACGTTCGACGACGTCACCGGCCTGCTGGAAGGCGACACCGTCAAGGTGGCGGGCGCCCCCGTCGGCCAGGTCAAGAGCATCGAGGTCCGGCGCGGCAAGGCCGTGGTCGGGATGGAGGTGGACAAGGGCGTGCGGGTCCCCGACGACTCGACCGCCGCGGTCCGCTGGCGCAACGTGATGGGCCAGCGGGTCATCTACCTCGAACCCGGGCGCAGCGCGGGGCGGCTCGGCAACGGCGACCGGGTGCCGCACACCCGGTCCGTCGTCGACCTCGGCGCGATCGTCAACAGCCTCGGGCCGCTGACCCGCAACCTGGACCCGAACCAGATCAACAAGATCCTGTTCGCGTTCACCCAGGCGCTGGACGGCAACGAGAAGAACATCGACCTGCTCGTGAACAACTTCGACGTGCTGCTCGCGACGTTCAACACGCGCCGCAAGACGATCGAGCAGATGGTCGACGACTACTCCACCGTCAGCGACGCGGTGGCGACCCGCGACCGGCAGATCGCCGCGAGCGTCGACAACATCAAGGAGCTGGCGCGGGTGTTCGCCGGCAACCACAAGCTGCTGGAGAACGCGGTCGTCGAGGTCGGCGGCGTGACCACCACCCTGAACCAGGTGCTCGGCGGCAACGACGCCCAGCTCGCCCGGATCATCGACAACCTCGGCAAGTTCAGCGAGACCTTCCGGCTGAACGTCGACCAGCTGGAGAAGATGGTGCAGCAGCTGCCGCTGACCCTGCGCAGCCTGTTCGCCGCGGCCAACGGCGGGCACTTCCTGCGCACCAACGCCCTGTGCCTCAACATCGTCCAGGGGCCGTGCCCGTTCCCGATGGAGCTGCCCAGGTCGCCCAACGACCAGCCGCGGCAGCCGTCCAAGGGCGAGCTGCAGAAGCTCCAGCAGATGCTGCGGGGTGGTCAGTGATGGCTCTGAAGTCGCTGCGCGACGTCAACCACCGGATCGTCGCCATCGTGACGCTGGCCGCGCTGGGCGCGGGCTGCGCGTTCGCGTTCGCCATCGGCCAGCTGCACCTGTTCGACCAGGGCTACACGATGAGCGGGGTCTTCTCCGACACCGCGGGCCTGAAGAAGGGCCAGGACGTCCGGGTGGCCGGCGTCAAGGCGGGCCGGGTCACCTCGGTGGAGCCGGACTTCAAGACCGGCACCATCATCGTGAAGTGGCACGTCAACGAGGGCATCGACCTCGGCCCGGCGACCCGGGCCGAGATCCAGACCACCACCCTCATGGGCGGCCGCTACCTGCGGCTGTCCGGGCCGGTCGCCAAGCCGTACATGGCCGACGTCGACGAGTCCAAGCGCCGGATCCAGCTGCGCAACACCTCGGTGCCGTTCACGGTGCCCGAGGCGCTCGACAGCGCGCAGAACCTCGTCGGCAAGCTCGACCAGAAGTCCATCGACACGCTGCTGACGCAGATCAACAGGCTGGAGTCGCCCGGCGCGGCCAAGCTGAAGCGGATCCTCGTCAACCTGCGGCAGCTCTCGCAGACGCTGAACGACTCCGCCCCGGAGATCGAGAAGCTGATCGCCAACAGCAAGACCATCACCGGCACGCTGGCCGCCAAGGACGAGGAGCTCAAGCAGATCATCGAGTCCAGCCAGGTGCTGCTCAACAGCCTGGTGCAGCGGCGCAACGAGCTGGCCGCCACCATCGGGCAGGGCAGCCGCACGGTGCGGACGCTGTCCAACGTGATCTCCAGGAACCAGAAGGAGATCGACACCCTGATGGACAACCTGCACCTGCTGACCACCCGGCTGGCGCCCAACCTGGACGCCATCAACACCGACTTCTCGCTGCTCGGGCCGACGTTCAACCAGGTGGCCAACCTGAAGGGCAACGGCCCCTACATCGAGGGGCTGCTGACCGGGCTCGGCCCGCTGCAGCCGCCCGGCCCGATCTCCACCCGCCGGCCGCCGGCGGGGCAGGGAGGCAACTGATGATGCCGATCAAGCTGCGGGCCCGTACCGCGGCCCTGGCGGGGCTGTGCCTCGCGGTGACGGCCGGCGCGGGCGGCTGCTCGGCGCTGGCCGTCGACTCCGGCGGCAAGCGCACGATGACCGTGGAGTTCGCCAAGGCCCGCTCGTTCTACCCCGAGTCCAAGGTCAAGGTGATGGGCGCGGACGTGGGGCTGGTCGACAAGGTCGAGAAGCGCGGCGACCACATCCGCGTCACCTTCCACCTGGACGACGAGGTCCCGCTGCCGAAGGGCGTGCAGGCGTCGATCGTGCCGCTGAACCTCGTCGGCGAGCGCAACCTGGTGCTGCATCCGGCGTGGCGGCCGGGCCAGCCGAAGGAGACCGAGCGGCACATCCCGATCGCGCGCACGCACGTGCCGGTCGAGGTGGACGACGCGCTCAGCTCGTTCACCAACCTGGCCGGCGCGCTCGACCCGACCAAGATGCAGAAGGCGCTCGGCTCCACCGCCGACACCGTCAACGGCAACGGCCGGGAGTTCAACGCCACGCTGGAGCAGAGCGCCCGGCTGGTGGAGAACGTCGCGGGCCAGGACAAGGAGCTGCTGGAGGTCGCGAAGAACCTGCAGCGGCTGTCGGGCGTCGTGCGCGGCCGCGAGCAGGTGCTCGGCCAGATGATCCGCAACTTCGGCGAGGCCACCCGGGTGCTGAGCGCCGAGCGCGGCGAGCTGCAGGACCTCGTCCGCGGGATCCTCCAGCTGTCGAAGAACGGCGGCAAGCTCCTGGAGAAGTACAAGGGCCAGCTGCCGGAGGACCTGGCGGTGCTGACCCGGGTCGCGCTGATCCTCAAGGGCAACTCCAAGTCCCTGGCGCAGCTGCTGGACGCGCTGCCGGGCATCGGCGACGCGCTCATCGGCGCGTACAACCCGAAGAACAAGTCGCTGCAGATCCGGTTCGCGACCGACGCGTTCCTGCGGACCTGGCTGAAGGGCATCCTCGGCACCGACGACGTGGACTGCCCGCTGCCGGCGCCCAACTCCAACTGTCCCTGGATGAACGGAGGGGGGAACTGATGGCGATGGGCAGGATGACGGTCGTGGCGCTGGTCGCGGCGCTGCTGGCCGCGCTCACCGGCTGCTCCATCCGTACCGCGGGCGCCCCGCAGGGCAGCCTGTCCCTGAAGGCCACCTTCGACGACGTGCAGGGCCTGGTGGTCGGGCACAGCGTGCAGATGTCCGACGTCAAGATCGGCACCGTGACGAAGGTCGAGCTCGATCCGCGGACGTACAAGACCACCGCGACGCTGTCGATCGTCGACGGGCACCGGATCCCGCAGGGCGTCACCGCCGAGATCAAGGTGACCTCGCTGCTGGGCGAGAACTACGTGGACATCATCCTGCCGCCGGGCGGCAGCATGGACCGCGGCCCGTTCCTCGCGTCCGGCGCGTCCGTCGCCAACACCAGCGTGCAGCCGGCGTTCGAGCAGGTCGTCGGGCAGGCCGGGCCGCTGCTCCAGGCGCTGGCCGGCAACGATGTCGCCACCATCGTCAACACCGGCGCCGCCGCGCTGGACGGCAACGGCGAGCGGATCAACGTCACGATCGCCAAGTCCGGCGACCTGCTGAAGGTCTTCACCGCGCAGCGGGCCGAGCTCGTCCGCTCCGTCGACCAGTTCGCGAAGCTGGGCCGCTCCCTGGCCAAGGGGGACGACCAGCTGTCGAAGGCGCCGGGCGAGCTGCAGCGCACCACCGCGCTGCTGGACGACAACAAGCACAAGATCCTCAAGACCGTCCAGAAGCTCACCCGGATGGCGCGCGAGCTCAACGACAAGGTGCTGGAGGGCCGGGTGCTGCGGCTGCGCGAGCTGCTGAACGACCTGGACCCGGTGCTGTCGGAGCTGGGCAACAACCGGACGCGGCTGACCAAGCTGGTCGACGGGCTGGTGCAGTTCTCCGCCAAGATCCCGAAGGCCACCTATGACGGCCAGCTGCTGCTGTACCCGCTGGTGAAGGTCGTCTGGCCGGACGGCACGCCGCTGCTGCCCGACAGCGTGACGGGCGGCGCGGCGCAGGCGGGCTCCAAGTCCAAGACGAAGGCGGGCAAGGAACGGCAGGGACCGAAGCTGCCGCCGGGCCTCGAGGGCGCGCTGCCGGACCTCAACGATCTCCTGGAGCCGCGATGACCAGGCGCGTTTTCATCAACCTCGTGACGTTCGCCGTGCTCGGCGTCGTCATGGCGGTGTGGGCGCTCACCAGCATCATCCGGTTCGACTTCATCGACCGCCCGTACCACATCACCGTGGAGTTCCAGTCCTCGCCGGGCCTGCACCCGGGCTTCGAGGTCGACTACCTGGGGCTGCGCATCGGCAAGATCGACTCGGTCCGGCTGGTGAAGGACAAGGTCCTGGTCAAGCTGGACATCGAGAAGGGCGTGAAGGTCCCGCAGGGCGTCTCGGCGGCGGCGGCGCGCAAGTCCGCGGTCGGCGAGCCGGTGGTGGAGCTGACCCCGCCGGCCGGTGCCCGCACGGACGGGCCCGTGATGAAGGCCGGCGCCGTGATCCCGGTGTCGAGGACCTCGGTGCCGCCGAAGTACGGCGACCTGTTCGGCGCGGTCATCGACTCGCTCAAGGCGATCGACCCGAACGACGCGCAGGTGCTCACCCACGAGCTGGCCGAGGGCTGGGCCGGCCGGGACGAGTCGCTGCGCAAGATCATCAATGGCGGCGACCAGCTCACCGGCACGTTCGCCGAGAACACCGAGCTGCTGGACGGCCTCACCAAGGACCTCGGCCGCATCACCAGCGTGCTCAACCAGAACCGCGACCACCTCGGCGCCGGGGTCGACAACCTGGCCGCGCTCACCGGCGCGCTGTCCCAGGTCCGCGGCGAGCTGCGCCAGCTGCGCGACCAGGGGCCCGGCCTGCTGGCCGAGGTGAACGGCCTGCTGGAGAAGATGGGCCCCGACTTCGAATGTACGGTGGGGACCCTCGGCAACTGGGGGATCAAGGGCTACAACCCCGACATCCTGACGGACCTTCGCAAGACCCTGCGGAAGGCCCCCGAGCTGGGCAACGTGCTGAACAACGTCATCGGCATCGACCAGGGCAAGCCGGTGCTGAACGTGGTGTTCCTGCTGACGTTCAACACGCTGGCCACGGTGGAGTACAAGTATCCGCTGGCCCAGCCGACGGCCAACAAGATCCCCTCCTGCCCGGACGGCCGCAACCCCGGCACGGCCAAGCAGAAGCCGTACAAGGCCAAGAACCCCGGAGACACGATCCCCACCCATGATCCGTCGATCCAGGGCGACCAGCGGGCCGTCAACGCCGCGAACCGCTCGGCGGACGACTCTTCCGGCGGGCCGCCGGCGTGGCTAGTGTACGTTCCCCCGGTCCTGGCGCTGCTGGTCCTGGTCCGCGTGATGACGCGCTCGGTCCCGGCGATGGCCAGGCTGCGGTTCCGGCGGCGCAAGGACTGATCCCGACCCCCGAGGAGTACCTGAAGTGACAGGCAAGACCACCAAGGACGTCCCCGAGGACGCCAAGGGCGTTCCCGAGGACGCCGCGGAAGTCGACGCCGTCGAGACGGAGGACGCCTCGGCCGAGCAGGCCGAGGCGCCCGCCGAGGGCGCGGCGAAGCCGGCCCGGCGGCGCCGGCGGGTCAGGGTCATCGAGGTGCTCGATGACGAGGATCTCGACGAGGTCCTCGACGCGATGGACGCCGAGGACGACGCGGAGGAGGAGGAACCCGCGCCCGCGGTGAAGGAGCGTTCCAAGACCGCGGCCAAGCCGAAGCCCAAGCCCGAGATCAAGGCCGCGCCCAAGCCGGCGCCGAAGCCGGAACCGGTCTCGCTCGACGAGGCCGGGGGCCGGGGCCTGTTCGGGCTCGGCCGCACGCAGGCGATCGTGGTGGTCGTCCTGGTGGCGCTGCTGGCGAGCGTGGCGATCTGGCAGTGGCGGACGGCCGCCGGCCTGGCGGGCGAGGACGACGAGCGCGCCGCGGTCTCCAAGGTCGCCCGCGAGTACGGCGACGTGGCGCTCAACTACAACGCCTCCAACTACCAGTCGCAGATGAAGAAGGCCGAGGGCCTGATGGGCGGCGACCTCCTGGAGAGCTTCAAGGCCAACACGCTGCCCAACCTGGGCAAGACGTTCCAGGACAACCCGCAGCTGGTGCTGACCTCGAAGACCGACCAGGTGTTCGTGGGCGACATCGACGAGCGGTTCGCCGCGGCGACGATCGCGGTGGACGTCAGCGTCAAGACGGCCGAGGGCGCGCACGAGTCGCCGGCCACGCTGATCCGGCTCGCCATCGCCAAGATCGATGGCAAGTGGAAGGTCACCAAGATGTACGCCTCGGGCGCCAACGACCAGAACCAGGCGCAGCAGGGCGGCCTCCCGAACGTCCCGTCCAGCCCGTCCCCCAGCGGGCAGCCGAAGGGCGACAAGACGGAGAAGCCGAAGAACTAGGCTCATCTGCCTGGACCCCCGCGCCCCGTACGGCGGAGACCGTGCGGGGCGCGGCGCGTTCGTCGGAGGGGGAGCGATGACGGGGACGCCGGAGGGGCCGCGGGCGGACGGGCTCGTCTGGGAGTTCGGCATGCTGCTCGGCGCCACCACGCTGCTGGAGCGGATCGCGGCGCGCGAGCTGGAGCGCCGCTGCGGCATCCGGCACCCGGTGTTCGAGGTGCTGCTGCGGCTGGCGCGGGAGGGCGCGGGCGGCCCGCTGAGCATGGGCTTCCTGGCCGGCGAGATGATCCTGACCAGCGGCGGCATGACCCGGCTGATCGACCGGATGGAGCGGGACGGGTACGTCCGCCGCTGGGCCGCCCCCGACGACCGGCGGCGCCAGCTGGTCGAGCTGACCGGCGCCGGCCGCGCGAAGCTCGCCGAGGCCCTGCGGGTGCACGCGGAGACCCTCGACCGCCACTTCGCCGCCCCGCTCACCGAGGAGTCCCGCCGCCACCTGGTCGAGGCGACGGAGACCCTCCGCGACCACGCGCGAAAAGAACTCGGCGACCTGGGCTGAGCCGCATGGCCCAGCCTGGCTGCTCAGCCGGTGACCGGCCCAGGCGTTGCGATCGCGTCCGAAGGCGGTTCCGAGCCTGCGAGGAACCGATCGCGCAGCGAGCCGTCAAGGCGAGACGGAGCGATGCAGCGATCGCCGCGACGCCCGCCGAAGGAGGGCGTTCAACGCCCGACGCCAAGGGCGCCGCTAGCGAGAATAGTGCTCTACTACGAGTTGCTCGTCGCAGATGACGGGGATCTCGCGGCGTTCGGGCAGCCGGGTGAGGCGGGCGGCGAGGGCGTCGTGGCGTACCTCCAGGTAGGCCGGGACGGATTCGGTGTGCCCGCCGGCGGCGGCGACCTGGAAGGGGACCATGGAGCGGCTGCGCTCGGCGATGGTGATCACGTCGCCGGGGCGGAGCCGGTACGAGGGGCGGTCCACGCGGCGGCCGTTCACCAGGACGTGGCGGTGCACGACGAACTGCCGGGCCTGGTAGATCGTGCGGGCGAAGCCGGAGCGCAGGACAAGCGCGTCCAGCCGGCGCTCCAGGTCGATGAGCAGCGCCTCGCCGGTCTTGGCGCCGGTCTTGGACGCCTTGGCGAAGGCGTTGCGGAGCTGGGCCTCGCGGATGTTGTACTGCGCGCGCAGCCGCTGCTTCTCGCGGAGCCGGACCTTGTAGTCGGACTCGTTCTTGCGGGCGCGGCCGTGGACCCCGGGCGGGTACGGGCGGGCCTCGAAGTACTTCACGCTCTTGGGCGTCAGCGGGATTCCCAGGGCCCGGGAGAGCCGGACCTTGGGCCGGGGGTTGTTCATTGCCCTCCTTCGATGGTTAGGTAAGCCTTAGTTAGGCAAGCCTAACCTATCTGCACGAGTCAAGGAGGTCCACGGATGAGCGAGGCGAGCGAAGCGGCAGCGCCCCGGCGGCCCACCGCCGGCGAGCGGGCGCGGACGCTGTCCTACGGCGTCGCGGACGGCGTGCTGGCCGTGCCGGGCGTCCCGTACGCCGCGGTGCCCGCGCACGCCACCGACGCCGACGGCCGCCCGCTGCTGCTCCTGCCCGCCGAGTCGGCCGTGGTGTCGGCGCTGGCGGGCGAGCCCGACCTGCCCGCCACGCTGCGGATCTCCGACGTGGCGCCGGTGCCGCTGCCCGACCGGCTGCGCGGCCAGGCGTGGCTGCACGGCTGGATCACCGAGGTCCCCGAGGGCGAGCGCCGTGACGCCGCGCTGCGGATCTCCCGCCTGCACCCGCGCCCCGAACTGCTGGAGGCGGGCGCGGCCGACAGCGCCCGGCGGCGCTGGACGGTGCTGGCGCTGGAGGTCGCCGAGGTCGAGGTCAAGGACATGTGGGGCAGCGCCACGCTGGAGCCCGAGGAGTACGCGGCGGGCGTCCCCGACCCGCTGGTGGCCATCGAGTCCGGCATCCTGTCCCATCTCGACGAGTGCCACCGCGACGAGCTGGTCGTGATGCTGCGCCGGCTGGACGGCGCGTCCCACGTCCCCGCCGCGCGGGCGGGACGGGACACGGTCGTGCGCCCGCTCGCCCTCGACAGGTACGGGATGTGGCTACGATGCTCCGGAACGGAGCGGACGGACGCCGCCCCCGTCGATCTGCGCGTGGTCTTCGGAGAGCCGGTCAGTGATATCCACGGTCTGCGGTGCGTGTACCGGCGGCTGTTCGCGGGGGTGTCCCACTAGATTCCGGGGCACTTGGCCGGGTTATCCCGGATGTCGGGGACCTGGTCCGTGAGCCATGCTCGGGGCTCCGGCCGCGTGCCGTTCCGCGACCGGGCCCGCGCCGACCGCCGCGGGCGCTTCCAGCGGGGTGGGGCGCCCGGGGCACGCTCCAACCGGCACGGACCCCGGCGGCGGAACGGCCCGACCGGCCGGTGGTCCGGCGCCGCGGACGCGACAGGGGGGCCGCGGCCCGGGCCACTGGCGGGAATTGGCCCTGTCCGATCCCTCTTTGGGACCGCAGGCTGGATGCATGAACCACGACCACGGCTCCCGCCGCCACCAGCAGACCCGCGCCGTCCACCCGAACGTGAACACCCCCGCCGGCAGCCGCCCGATCGGGGTGCCGATCCACCAGGGCCACATCTTCGCCTTCGAGGGCGCCGAGGAGATGGCCGCCGCGTTCCACGGGCCGCGCTCGGCGTACTTCTACGGGCGCTTCGCCAACCCGACCGTCCGCTCCCTTGAGGAGGCCGTCGCCGACATGGAGGGCGGTACGGCGGCGATCGCGGCCGCGTCCGGGATGGGCGCGATCAACGCCGTGCTGATGGGCCTGCTGCGGTCCGGCGACCACGTCATCGCCCAGTCCTGCCTGTACGGCGGCACGTTCGCGCTGCTCGCCGACCTGGCCGAGCGCTGGGGCGTCGAGGTCACCCACGTGTCCGGGGACGACCCCGAGGAGGTGCGGGCGGCGCTGCGCCCGCGGACCCGGCTGCTCTACCTGGAGACGATCGCCAACCCGACCACGCAGGTCGCCGACCTGCCCGGCCTCATCGCCGCGGCCCGCGAGCACGGCGTGACGGCGGTCGTCGACAACACGTTCGCGCCGACGCTGTGCCGCCCCATCGAGCACGGCGCCGACATCGTCGTCCACTCGGCCACCAAGTACATCGGCGGGCACGCCGACATCCTCGGCGGCATGGCCGTCTTCGCGGACGAGGCGACCTATCAGCGGGTCTGGAAGCACTCCATCGAGCTGGGCGCGGCGGCCGACCCGTTCGCCGCCTGGCTGGCGCTGCGCGGCTTCGCCACGCTCCCCATGCGCGTCGAGCGGCAGAGCGCGACGGCCCTCGAACTGGCCCGCCGGCTGGAGGCGCACCCGGCCGTCGCCCGCGCTGCCCACCCCGGCCTGCCCAGCCACCCGCAGCACGAGCGCGCGCAGCGGCTGCTGCCCGCGGGCGGCGGCGGGGTGCTGTCGTTCGACCTCGAAGGCGGCCGGGAGGCGGGCCGGATCTTCACCGACTCGGTCGAGCTGATGCATCTGGCCGCCTCACTCGGCGACGTGTCGACGCTCGTCATGCATCCCGCGAGCACGTCCCACCGGCAGCTCGACGCGGCCGCGCTGGAGGCGGCCGGGATCGGCGCGGGCACCGTCCGCATCGCCGTCGGCCTGGAGCACCCCGACGATCTGTGGCAGGACGTCGAGCAGGCGCTCGCCAAGGCCGCCGGCTAGCCGGCTGCCGGACGCCTAGAGGTAGAAGCCCGTCGCGGACGACGGCGCCTCCTGCGCGGACGGGGCCTTCTCGCCCTTGCGGAGGGCGACCAGCTCGGCGAGGGTGGCGCCGTCGGGGCCGATCTCGGCACCGTCCGGGCCGGGCTCGGCGCCGTCCAGCCAGGCGAGCGACTCGCTCCGGGTGAGCGGGCCGACCTCGATCTGCGCCAGGCAGCGGCCGGGGCGGACGATCGCCGGGTGCAGCCGGGTCAGGTCCTCGTTGGTGGTGATCGCCACCAGCACGTCCCGGCCCTGCCCCAGCATGCCGTCGGTGAGGTTGAGCAGCCGGGACAGCCCCTGGCCGGTCGACTGCTTGGCCTCGCCGCGGATCAGCTCGTCGCAGTCCTCCAGGATGAGCAGCCGCCAGCGGCGCTCCTCGTCGTCCTCCTCGCCGACCGCGACCTCCATGAGGTAGCTGGGCGTCCCGAACAGCGCCTCCGGGTCCAGTACGCAGTCGGACTGGCACCAGGAGCCCCACGAGCGCGCCAGCGCGCGCAGGGCGGTCGTCTTGCCCGTCCCCGGCGGGCCGTGCAGGAGCAGCAGCCGGCCCGCGACCTCGTCGCGGGTCAGGCCCATGACGCGGTCGAGGGCCTCGGCGACCGGGGCGGTGTAGTTGCGCCGGATGTCGGACCAGGAATCGGCCGAGATCGCCCGTTCGGTACGGACCGGGCCGTGCGGCCCCATGTGCCAGAAGCCCATCTCGACGTGGGTGTCGTCGGTCTTGGGCGGCTCGGTGGCGTCCTTGACGCACGACTCCAGGACGCTCTCGGCCAGCTCGTCGGTGACCGCCGACACCGCGACGTAGGCGGCGCCGTTCTTCCACCGGTTGGTGAGCAGCGTCCAGCCGTCGCCCTCGGCCAGCACCGACTCCTTGCCGCGCTCGTGCGCGACGCGGGTCAGCCGCGCCCCCTCGGGGCGCAGCGGCGCGTCCGGCTTCACGTGCTCCAGCCGCGCCGACCGCGACCAGGGCTGCTCGCCGGACGCGAACGGCCGCAGCGACAGCACGTCCATCACGTCGGCGGGCGAGTTGTTGTCGCTCAAGTTGAACACCACCGGCAGGGCGGCGTCGGGGCCCTCGTCCGGCGGCTCGACGAGATGCAGGATCTCCTGAGGCCTCTCTCGCGACACGGTCATGGCATCGATGATCAGGCGCGTCCGCCCGGAGCGTCCACCGAATTAACCGTCCGTTCCGCGGTTCTTGCGGGCCTCGAGCTCCTTGCGGTCCAGCTCCTCGGCCTCCTCGGGCGTGGGGGCCGTCCCGCCGAGGTAGGCGGGCTGCCACCAGCGGTCGGCTCCGGTGGGCAGCTCGGGGTACTCGCGCTGCGCCTTCTCCAGCAGCTCCGACATCTGGGCGTGCAGGTCGCGGGTCACCTGGTCGTAGTCGTCGCCGCGCTTGGGGTACATCGGCTCGCCGACCAGGATCGTGACCGGGACGCCGCGCTGCAGCAGCCGGCGCTTGCGGCCCTTGGTCCACATCCGCTGCGGGCCCCACAGCGTGATCGGGATCAGCGGCACGTCGGCGGCCACCGCCATCCGGACCGCGCCGCTCTTGATGTCCTTGACCGTGAACGAGCGGCTGATCGTCGCCTCGGCGAACACCCCGATGATCTCGCCGGACTTCAGCGCGGTCAGCGCGGCCTTGTACGAGGCGGCGCCCGCGTTCCGGTCCACCGGGATGTGGTGCATCCCACGCATCAGCGGCCCGGCGATCCGGTTGTCGAAGATCTCCTTCTTCGCCATGAACCGCACCAGCCGGCCGGCCGGGTGGGCGGCCAGCCCGGCGAAGATGAAGTCGAGGTAGCTGACGTGGTTGCTGACGAGCACCGCGCCACCGGTACGGGGGATGCGGTCGGTCCCTTCAAGGCGGAACTTGATGTTCAGCGCTTTGAAGAGCCCCTGGGCCGCCTTGATCACCGGTGGATACACGATTTCCGACATGGATGCACGGTACCGGACCGCGGCCCGCGGGCCGGGCCGGAGCCGCCCGACCCGGCGAACGATCGCGCGGCGGCCCCCAACTCTGAGATGGTGGTGCCGAGTGATCTGAATGTTCCGGTGAAGGGGGATGAGCATGGAACCGTTGGACGCGGCGGCGGACGTGCACGCGCTCATCCGGGACCTGCTGCCGGTGGTGGCGCCCAGCGCCTGGTTCGACCACGGGACCTCCGAGGTGGTGCTCCCGGTGGGGCGGTCGGAGGCGCGCGCCTCCACGTGGACGGCCTTGGAACGGTGCGCGCGCGAGCCGCGCGAGACGTGGCCGGGCGTGGTGGACGAGTGGGTCCGGGAGGTCGGCCAGCGCGCGTTCCTGGCGGTCGGCGAGATGGAGCTGTTCGGGGACGTGCGGGAGCTGCTGCGGCTGCGCATCGTGCCCAAGCTCGCGCCGCGCGACCGCGAGGGCCTGGTGGTGGTCCCGGCCGGCGACCACTTCGACGCGATGGTGATGATCGAGCACCCGCGCTACGGGGGACCGCTCACCAAGGCCAGGGCGGGCCTGCTGGGGCTGCGCAAGCTCGGCTACGTGATGACGAACACCCATGACCGCGAGCTGGCCGACGTGTCGGTGCGCGACCAGCCGCTGCTGCCCGGCCGGGACGTCCGGGTGGTCACCAAGCCCGGCAGCCGCTACGTGTCGGCGCTGCTCAGCGAGGTCGAGCAGTTCCTGCCCGGCCCCAACCGGCACGGCGCCCTGGTCGGCGTCCCGTGCCACAGCACGCTGCTGCTGTACCCGATCACCTCCACAGCGGTGCTGGAGGTGCTGCCGGTCTTCGCCGACGTCGTCAAGGAGATGCACGCCGACGCCGACGACCCGTGCGCGCCCGGTGTCTACTGGAGCCACGGCGAGCGCCGCCTCACCCCGCTGTCGGGGGCCCCGGACACCCCGGCGCCCGGCGAGTTCGCCTCGCTGCTGATGCGCCTCCCCGACTTCCCTTACTGAGCGGGCCCCTGGCGGGGGCGGTTCAGGGGAGCTTCCAGTCGATCGGGGTGGCGCCCTGCTGCTGGAGCAGCTGGTTGGCGCGGCTGAACGGGCGGGAGCCGAAGAACCCGCGGTCGGCCGACATCGGGCTCGGGTGCGCGGACTCGATGCACGGCACACCGGGCATGAGCGGCTTGAGGTCGCGGGCGTTGCGGCCCCACAGAATCGCCACCAGGGGCCGGCCGCGGGCCGCGAGGGCGCGGATGGCCTGCTCGGTGACCTCCTCCCAGCCCTTGCCGCGGTGCGAGTTGGGCTTGCCCGGCATCACGGTGAGGGACCTGTTGAGCAGGCAGACGCCCTGCCCCGTCCACGGCGACAGGTCGCCGTTGGACGGCTGGGGGAGGCCGAGGTCGGAGCCGTACTCGCGGAAGATGTTGACCAGGCTTCCGGGCAGCGGCCGGACGTCCGGCGCGACCGAGAAGCTGAGGCCGACCGGGTGGCCCGGGGTCGGGTACGGGTCCTGGCCGACGATCAGCACCCGGACGTCGTCGAAGGGATGGGTGAAGGCGCGCAGGATGTCGCCGCCCGCGGGGAGGTAGCGGCGCCCCGCCGCGACCTCGGCGCGCAGGAAGTCGCCCATGGCCGAGATCCGGCCGGCCACGGGGTCGAGGGCCTTGGCCCAGCCCGCGTCGACGATCTCCGAGAGTGGTCGTCCCGTCATGGCGGACAACCCTAATGCCGGGGTACGACGGCCGCTTCCGGAACCCGTCTTGATCGTGTGAGTGAAGTTATCTGACCACAACAGGTCGGAAGGTCGTGTTGCTCCGGAGGCGCCCGAGACCTCCCAGTTGAACGCGGTGAAAACTCCAGTTAAGTCGGCGTTACTTCATTTCTGACCGCATTGACGTACCGCGCGGTATTTCATAACTCCTAGAGGGGTAGGCCGGCGCAGGGCACTTGAGACGGGACGAGTATGAGCCAGCTGACGACCGTTGACGCCACCTTCCTCAACGCGGAGACGAGCACCACGCACGCGCACATCGCGGGCCTGGGCGTGCTCGACCCCGCGACCTGCCCCGGCGGGCGGCTGACCGTCGCCGCCGTGGCGCGGCTCGTCCGCGAGCGCGCCCATCTGGCGGCGCTGCCCCTCCGGCAGCGCCTCGCCCAGGTGCCACTGGGCCTCGACGTCCCGTACTGGGAGGACGATCCACACTTCGATCCCGAACGGCACATATTCGAGATCGGCCTGCCCGCACCAGGAAACGCCGCCCAGCTCAGCGAGGCGGTCGCGATGCTGCACGAGCGCCCCCTCGACCGCGACCGCCCGCTCTGGGAGATCGCCCTCATCCAGGGTCTGGAGGGCGGCCGCTGCGCCGTGTACGTCAAGGCCCACCACGCCGCGATCGACGGCGTCCTCGCCGCCGAGACGCTCGCCGCGCTGCTCGACCTGTCGCCCGAGCCGCGCGAGCTGCCCGCCGACGACGCCGCGCCGCAGCGCGCCCCGGGCGCGCTCAGCATGTTCAGCACCGGGCTGCTCAAGGCCGCCACGCACCCGCTGCGCAGCGCCCTGTCGGTGGCCCGCACCGCCCCGCACCTGGACGAGATCCCCGGCGTCATGCAACTGCCCGGCGCCGGCCTCGTCTCGCACGCGGTGCAGGGCGTGCTGCGCCGCGACGGCGGCCCCCGCGTCCCCCGGGTGAGCGCGCCGCCCACCTCGTTCAACCAGCCGATCGGCCGGCGCCGCGCGGTCGCGTACGGCGAGCTGGACCTGGCCGACGTCAAGGAGATCCGCACCGCGCTCGGCGGCAGCGTCAACGACGTCGTGATGGCGCTGTGCGCGACCGCGCTGCGGCAGTGGCTGGACAAGCGCGGCGAGCTGCCGGACGGCCCGCTGGTCGCGGGCGTGCCGGTGTCGCTGCGCAAGGACGGCCGGGAGAACGACCCCGGCAACCAGGTCTCGATCATGACGGCCCCGCTGGCCACCCATCTCGCCGACCCGGCCGAGCGGTACGCCGCCGTACGCCGGGACATGGAGCTGGGCAAGCGGCGGTTCGCGGCGGGCTCGGGCGCCTGGCTGCGGGAGCTGACCGGGCTGATGCCCGCGCCGCTGATGGGCCCGCTGGCCCGGATGGCGATGAGCGTCGTGCCGAGCCTGGACCTGCGGCCGATGAACCTCATCATCTCCAACGTGCCCGGCCCGCAGTTCCCGCTCTACCTCAGCGGCGCCCGGGTGCTCGGCTACTACCCGATCTCGGTGATCACCGACATCAGCGGCGGGCTCAACATCACCGTGTTCTCCTACGACGGCAAGGTGGACATCGGCATCGTCGCCTGCCGCGACCTGGTCCCGAACCCGTCCGAGCTGATCGACCACCTCACCGACGCGCTGGACGAGCTCAGGGCGCTCGCCCGGGAGTGACCCCCAGGACCCGCCGGTGCCGCCAGGCCAGCCTCAGCGCGGCGGCACCGGCAGGCTGCATCGGGGCGGGGACCGTACCGTCGAACGCGGCGGTACGGACCCGCCCCTCGGCGTTCTCCCGCACCAGTCCGCCGAAGAACTCGCCGAACGCCGCGTCCTCGAACACCGCGACCGTCAGCAGGTCCACCGCGAGCGTCAGCGGATCCACACCCAGCCCGAGGCAGCGCACCCGCACCCGCCCGTCCCGGCGGGCCGCGGTCAGCTCCCGGTGGAACGGCCACGCCTCCTGGTCGAAGCCGGGCGGGTAGTCCTCGTCCGCGCCCAGCAGCTCCTCATGGAACTCCCGGACCACGCACCGCCATGGATCGAGATCCCCCTCCGCCCCCTCCAGCGGCTGGAAGACCCCGACCGGCATCACCTGGTGCAGCCCGCCCGCGTGCGCGACCTTCTCCGGATCCCGCCAGTGCAGCACGTACGTTCCGGACTCGGTGACGGTCAGCGTCGTGATGGCGAGCAGCGCCGTCCGGCGGGACAGGTCGCACGGATCGCCGATCCGCCGCCGCAGCGGCAGCCCCGGCGTCCCGGCGGCCAGCTCGTGCGCGACGGCCTCGCCGACGTTGACCCCGTCGAAGTACCGCGCGGGCCCGAACGACAGCGACCCCTTCGCGAGGTCCGCGTCCAGCAGCCGGTAGCTGGGCCGGTCCTCGAACACCCTCGGCCGCGCGAGCCCGGCCATCGCCTCGGCGTACGTCCGGTACCCGGGCGGCAGCCCCTCGGACGGATCCGCGACGGCCGGGGGAGCGGGCCGGGCGTTCCAGCCGACCCGTACGTCCTCCAGCGGCAGCGGCGCGTCGGGGACCCACTCGTCCCGCACCAGCAGCGGCGTCCCCTCCACCCGCGCCAGGCCGGGGTAGTGCGTCCCCGCGACCTCTCCCAGCGCCGCCCGTTCCGCGGTGAGGCGGGCACGTGCTTCTCGCCACGAAACGGGGTCGACCGAACCAGCCATTTCAGTCCTCGCATATCGTCGATACACGTGCGTGACGATCGACCTTCCCCCGCCCCAGCCCCCGAGACCGGCGCCCCCCTGAAGGCCAAGGCCCCCGCGATCGCCTGGGTACTGTGGTCGGTCGGCATCCTCGCCTACGTCGTCGCCATCCTGCACCGCACCTCGTTCGGTGTCGCCGGCCTGGACGCCGCCGACCGGTTCGGCGCGTCCGGCGGCATCCTGGCCTCGTTCACCGTGCTGCAGCTGCTCGTGTACGCCGGGCTGCAGATCCCCGTCGGGCTGCTGCTCGACCGGCTCGGGCCGCGCGTGATGGTCGCCGGCGGCGCGCTGCTCATGGCCGCCGGGCAGGCGCTGCTGGCGTTCTCCACCGACATGGCCGGCGCCGTGGCGGCCCGGATCATGGTCGGCGCGGGCGACGCCATGACGTTCATCAGCGTGCTCAGCGTGGTCACCCGGTGGTTCCCCGCCCGGCAGGTGCCGGTGGTGACGCAGCTCACCGGGCTGCTCGGCCAGCTCGGCCAGGTGCTCAGCGCGGTGCCGCTGGTGGCGCTGCTGCACGGCCCCGGCTGGACGCCCGCGTTCGCGTCGGCCGCCTCGCTCGGCGTCCTCGTCGGGGTGCTCGCGATGGCCTTCCTCCGGAACGGTCCACCCGGCACGATCCGTACCGGCACGGCGTCCCTGCGGGAGGTCGGCGGCGACCTGCTCGCCTGCTGGCGGCACCCCGGCACCCGGCTCGGGCTGTGGACGCACTTCGTCACCCAGTTCTCCGCGAACACGTTCGCGCTGATGTGGGGCTTCCCGTACCTCGTCTCCGGCCACGGCCTCTCCGCCGGCGCCGCCAGCACGCTGATCACCGTGTTCGTGCTCGCCACCATGGTCTCCGGCCCGCTCGTCGGCCGGCTGGTGGCCCGCCACCCGCTGCGCCGCTCCTGGCTCGTCCTCGGCATCGTCGCCATCATGATCACCGCCTGGACGGCGGTGCTGGCGGTGCCGCCGCCCGCGCCGCACTGGCTGCTGTTCGTCCTGGTGCTCTGCGTGGCGCTGGGCGGCCCCGGCTCCATGATCGGGTTCGACTTCGCCCGGACGTTCAACCCGCCGTCCCGCCAGGGCACCGCGACCGGCATCGTGAACTGCGGCGGGTTCGTCGCCGCCCTCGTCTCGATCCTGCTGATCGGGCTGGTGCTGGACGCGATGTCGCCCGGCGGCGACTTCACCCCCGAGGCGTTCCGCGCCGCCTGGACCGTCCAGGCCCTCATGTGGGCCATCGGCCTGGCGGGCGTCTTCCGGACGAGGAGGCTCGCCCGGCGCCGCATGGCGGAGGACGGGATCGAGATCCCGCCCCTGCGGGTGTTCTCCCGGGGTTCCGGCACCGGACCCCAGGCGGGACGGGCGCGCCCCTTCGCTCGCAGGACTCGCGAAGGGACGCGCTCGTCCCGGTGAGGGGCTGGCGGGGCCCCCACGCCCCCTGCCTGGGGGCTCCGCCCCCTCGTCCCCCGTCTCTGGCGCCCCCGGCGCGGGGCGGGGTCAGGCGGCCGGGCGCAGCTCCAGGGTGCAGCACTTGGGGCCGCCGCCGGCCTTGCGGAGTTCGGAGAGGTCGACCGGCACGGGGGTGTAGCCGTGCGCGTCCAGGGTCGCGATCAGGCCGGTGGCCTCGGCGTTGACGACGACGTTGCGGCCGTCGCTGACGGCGTTGAGGCCGAGCACCGCCGCGTCCGCCTCGCCGGCGAGGAGCGCGTCCGGGAAGAGCCGCTCCAGCACGGCGCGGCTGCCCGGCGAGAAGGCGCCCGGGTAGTACGCGACGTTGCCGCCGTCGAGCGGGAACAGCGCGGTGTCCAGGTGGTAGAAGCGCGGGTCGACCAGGCGGAGCGTCACCACGGGGCGGCCGAGGAACTCCTGGGCCTCCTGGTGGGCGGCCAGGTCGGTACGGAAGCCGGTGCCGGCCAGGATGACGTGGTCGAGGGTCAGGAAGTCGCCCTCGCCCTCGTTGGTGTGGAGCCCTTCGAGGGTGTCGGTGAAGCCGTCGCCGCGCAGCCACTCCATGTACGCGGGCCCTTCGGCGGCGCGCTCGGGGTGGGTGAAGCGGGCGCCGTACACCCGGCCGCCGACCACGAGCGCGCCGTTGGCCGCGAAGACCATGTCCGGCAGCCCGGGGATCGGGTCGATCAGGCTGACCTCGTGGCCGAGCCCGAGGTACGCGGCGCGCAGCGCCTCCCACTGCTCGACGGCCCGCGCGGCGTCCGCGCCGGCGCCGGGGTCCATCCACGGGTTGATCGCGTACGTGACGGCGAAGTGCTCCGGGCGGCACATCAGGTAGCGCCGCCGCAAGGCGGTCCGGACGGGCCGGGCGGCGGGCTCCAGAGCCGGCGACACGGTCATGCGGTCTCCTGTTGTTCGATGATCGATCGATGGCCGACGATCGAAATCCTAGGAGCCCGCGGGGCGGTTCAGCAGCCGTGCGGCATTGCGCTGACCTGGTGTTTCATTGCTTTCCCGGCCGCGGGACGGCGATTCGTTGCGCGGTCCCGCGACCGGCCGGAAAGCGTGCGGGTCACAGATTGATCATGTGGCCCGCGAGGCCGTGGACGGCCTCCTTCATGGCCTCGCCCAGGGTCGGGTGGGCGTGCACGTTGCGGGACACCTCGTGGACGGTCAGGTCCCACTGCTGGGCCAGGGTCAGCTCGGGCAGCAGCTCGGTGACCTCGGGGCCGATCATGTGCGCGCCGAGGATCTCGCCGTACTTGGCGTCGCTGATCACCTTGACGAAGCCCTCGCCCTCGCCCATGCCCAGCGCCTTGCCGTTGGCGCTGTACGGGAACTTGGCGACCTTGACGTCGAAGCCCTGCTCCTTGGCCTGCGCCTCGGTCCAGCCGAAGCTGGCGACCTGCGGCTGGCAGTACGTGGCGCGCGGGATCATCACGTAGTCGAGTTCCATCGTCTCGGCGTCGGCGATGGTCTCGGCGGCGACGATGCCCATGGCCTCGGCCGCGTGCGCCAGCATCAGCTTGGCGGTCACGTCGCCGATGGCGTAGATATGCGGGACGGACGTGCGGCAGCGGCCGTCGACGTCGATGGCGCCGCGGTCGGTGAGCCGGACGCCGGTCTTCTCCAGCCCGTACCCCTCGACGTTCGGCTGGAAGCCGATCGCCTGCAGGACCTTGTCGGCCTCCAGCACCTGCTGGTTGCCGTCCTTGCCGGTCACGGTGACCTTGACCTTGGGGCCGGAGTCGTCGATCGCGTCGACGCGGGTGGAGGTCAGGACGTCCACGCCGAGCTTGCGGTACCGCTTGGCCAGCTCCTTGGACACGTCGGCGTCCTCGTTGGGCACCATCCGGTCCAGGAACTCGACGATCGTCACCTTGACGCCGTAGTTGTGCAGCACGTACGCGAACTCGACGCCGATGGCGCCGGCGCCCGCGATGACGATGCTCTCCGGCAGGTCGGAGCTGAGGATCTGCTCCTCGTACGTCACGACCCGCTCCGACAGGGAGGTCCCCGGCAGCAGCTTGGTGTGCGCGCCCGCGGCGATGATGCAGCTGTCGAACGTCACCGTCTCGGTGGCGCCGTCGGCCTTGGCCACCTGGAGGGTGTTGGGGTCGGTGAACGTGCCGCGCCCGTCGAAGGTGGTGATCTTGTTCTTCTTCATGAGGAACTGGACGCCCTTGACGAGCTTCTCCGAGACCTCGCGGCTGCGCTGGAACGCCTTGCCGTAGTCGAAGGAGACCGGCCCCTCGGCCTTGATCCCGTACTTGTCCGCCTCGTGGGCGAAGATGTGGGCCAGCTCCGCGTTGCGCAGCAGGGCCTTGGAGGGGATGCAGCCCACGTTCAGGCAGACCCCGCCCCAGTAGCGCTCCTCGATGATCGCCGTCTTCAGCCCGAGCTGTGCCGACCGGATCGCGGCGACATATCCACCCGGGCCCGAGCCCAGGACCACGACGTCAAAATGATTGCTCATTCTTAGGACGATATTCCGCGGCGGGCGGTGTTCGCATCCCGACCTGCCCCGTTCCGGCCGCGCCCGCCGCGGGCGCCGGGACACGTTCGGTGACTGAATGACCGCGATTGAGGCTTCTTCGTAACATGCTGTTATGATTTTGTAGGTGCCCGCGTGACGGCGATGGTGTAGGTCGCACGCTGTGGCGCGGAACTCAACCCGTCCAGGAACATGCGCAGCCCGCGGTGTCGTTCATGCAGAGCCGGGCAAGGCAGAGCACGCGCCGGATGGAGCACGCCCCGGCCCCGGCGCGCCGGCGACCCCGACGAGACCCCTTCGGCCGGGCCGTGGCGTACGCCCGAGTATGCCCGCGCCCGGAGCCGGCCCGAGTCGGCCGAACAAGAGAATGTGGGAGGAATGGCGAGTGAGGATCCCCAAGCGCGTCAACACCGTCCTGGACCGGGCGGAGCGGCACGCCGGACCTCTGCTGGTGGTGATCGCGCTGGTCGCCGCCGCGGTGGCCGCGATGTGGGTGCCGCTGCTCGCCGGCTTCATCCTCGGGGCCGCCGCCGGCGGCTTCTACGTCCATCTGCGGATGAGCAAGCGGATCGCGCGGGCGCGCCGCGAGGTCGACGACCTGCTCCGGGAGAACGGCTCGCTGCGGCACCGCAACACCGTCCTCGCCAGCGGCGTCATCACCCGGGAGGCGCAGGTGACGCAGGCCCTCGTCGCGATCCCCGAGGTCGAGCCCAATGAGGACCCGCAGCGCACGCAGGCCCTCCCCGCGCTCTTCGACGAGCAGGACGAGCAGGACGGGCGGGACGGGGACGACGGGGACGCGGACGACGACGGGTCCGAGCCCGCGGAGACCGCCGCCCTGGCCGAGATCCGCCGGGCGCGGAAGGCGTCCTAGGAAGGCGTCCTGAGAGGCGTCCTGGCCGTACGCGATCGATGGTGTTCTTGGTGATTTCCTGACGAATTGATCGCCGATACCGTCCTCCCCGTCCGGATCCTCCGCGTTAGGTTCCGATCTCCACGGGGACAGGTACGGGCATGTCGTTGAAGGACGCGGACGCCGAGCCCGGCACCCAGAGCCCGCCGCCGGAGGCGGTGCGCAAGGCCGTGATCGCCTCGGCGATGGGCAACTGCATCGAGTGGTTCGACTTCGGCGTGTTCAGCGCCGGCGTGATCACCTCGATCGTCGGGACCGTGTTCTTCCCGCCGGACGAGGGCGGCAGCGCCACGCTCCGCTCGTTCGCGCTGATCGCGGCGGCGTTCGTGGCGCGCCCGTTCGGCGGGATGTTCTTCGGCCCGCTGGGCGACCGGATCGGGCGCAAGCGGGTGCTCGCGACCACGATCATCCTGATGTCGGGCTCCACGTTCGTCATCGGCATCCTGCCCGGCTACGCGACGATCGGGATGGCGGCGCCGCTGGCGCTGCTGGCCGTACGGCTCGTGCAGGGCTTCTCCACCGGCGGCGAGTACGGCGGCGCGGCGACGATGATCGCCGAGTACGCCCCCACGAAGAGACGCGGCTTCTACGGCAGCTTCCTCGAACTCGGCACGCTCTCCGGCTACGTCGCCGGCGCCGGGCTGGTCCTCGGCATGCACGTGCTGGTCGGGGACGAGGCCATGCACTCCTGGGGCTGGCGGATCCCGTTCCTGATCGCGCTGCCGCTGGGCATCGTCGGGCTGTACGTGCGGACCCGGATCGAGGACACGCCCACGTTCCAGAAGATGGAGCAGGCCGGCGAGATCTCCCAGGCGCCGCTGCGGGAGACGCTGCTGAACGCCTGGCCGATGATCGTCAAGCTCATCTGCATCGTCTTCCTGCTGAACATCGCCGACTACACGCTGCTGACGTTCATGCCGTCGTACCTGACGGCCTATCTCGACGTGCCCGAGGTCCAGGCGCAGCTCATCACGATCGCGGTGGAGCTGGCGATGATCGCCGTGATCGTCCCGCTGGGGGCGCTGTCGGACCGGATCGGCCGCAAACCGCTGCTGATCACGGCCGCGATCGGCTTCGTGCTGCTGAGCTGGCCGGCGTTCGCGTTCATGCAGACCAACCACGGGCTCGGCGTCGCGGCCGGCTACGCCATGATCGGCGGGCTGCTGGTGCTGATGCTGGCGGTGATCGGGTCGACGTTCCCGGCGATGTTCCCGAGCAAGGTCCGGTACGGGGCGTTCGCGATCGGCTACAACATCTCCACCTCGCTGTTCGGCGGGACGTGCGCCGTGCTGGTGGGCTGGCTGATCAAGGAGACCGGGAGCAACTACGTGCCGGCGTACTACCTCATGCTGGCGGGCGTGGTGGCGATCGGCCCGCTGCTGGTCATCCCGGAGACCGCGGGCGTGCCCATCGAGGAGGCCGGGAACGAGAACGCCCCGGAGCCCGTGGGCTCCGGGGCGGCCGGGAAAGCTTGATCAGCGGCGCGCGAACCGCTTGCGGGACCAGGCGGCCAGAGCGGCCGATATAGCCAGGCCCGCGCCGGTCTCGAGCAGCAGTGCGGTCCATACGAAGGTCACTCTGGTTCCTCCCCTCGAGGGTGTGCCGGACCCTGTCTCCGGGCCCGATCTTCACAACATCCATGATGCGGCCGGACATTTCCCCTGTAGCCCCATCCGGCACGTGACCTTCGTCACGTACCACCCCATTGACCTGGGGTTAAACCAGGCTTTTCGCAAAATCGCTGGTCATCGGCCTGTCGAGCGCACCCGGGGAGGCGTTCGATCATGTGTTCGATTAGAGTGGGTGCGTGGAGCACGTGCCCTTCCTCTGCCCCCGGGGCCATCGGCTGGCGCCGGGACGCGTCATCGTCGGCTGGTCGCCCTGCGCGTGCCCGCCCTGCGCCGGGCGCGGCCGCGGGCTGCGCGGGCACCGCACCTACCTGTGCCTGAGCTGCAAGGACGAGCACGTGACCACGATGTGCTACGAGCCGTACCACATCCCGATGCGCGGGGCCGCGTACCGCTGGCCGTGAGGCCCGCGGCCGGTAGCCTCGCCGGGTGTTCCGTACATCGAGCCGGCTCGCCGACGGCCGGGAGATCATCTACTTCGACGGGAAGCCGGGCCGCGTACCGGTGCCCGACCCCCGCGGCCTGCCGGCCGCGGAACCGCTCTGCGAGGTCCGCCGCGACCCGCTCACCGGCGACCACGTGACCGTCACCGCGCACCGCAACGCCCGCACGTTCCTCCCGCCGCCGGACCAGTGCCCGCTGTGCCCGGGCGGCCCGGCCTCGGAGATCCCCGACGCGGCGTACGACGTCGTGGCGTTCGAGAACCGCTTCCCGTCGTTCTCCTCCCGTACGGCGGGCGTGCCTCCGACCATTGACGGGCAGGAGCTCTTCCCGCGCGCGCCCGGCCGCGGCCGCTGCGAGGTCGTGTGCTTCACCGACGACCACGACGCGTCGCTCGCCGGCCTGCCGGTGGCGCGCGTCCGCACGGTCGTCGAGGCGTGGGCCGACCGCACCGCCGACCTGTCGGCCAGGGCGGACGTCGCGCAGGTCTTCGTGTTCGAGAACCGCGGGGTGGAGATCGGGGTGACGCTCCACCATCCGCACGGCCAGATCTACGGCTACCCGTTCGTGACACCGCGGACCGAACGGATGCTCGCGATGGCCGCCGCCCACTCCGGCGACCTCTTCGCGGACGTCCTGGCCGCCGAACGGGACGCCGGGACGCGCGTCGTCCAGCGGGGCGAGCACTGGACGGCGTTCGTCCCGGCCGCCGCCCGCTGGCCCGTCGAGGTGCACCTCATGCCGCACCGCCACGTACCGGACCTCCCCGCCCTCACCGCCGCCGAACGGGACGAGCTGGCCGTCCTCTACCGCGACCTGCTCCGCCGCTGCGACGCCCTGTACGGCACGCCGCTGCCGTACGTGGCGGGCTGGCACCAGGCGCCGGCGGGGGAGGGGCGCGACCTGATCCGGCTGCATCTCCAGCTGCTCTCCGTCCGCCGCGCCCCCGGAAAGATCAAGTATCTGGCGGGCTCCGAGTCCGGCATGGCCGCCTGGATCAACGACGTGCCGCCCGAGCGGATCGCCGAACGGCTCCGCGAAGTGGCGCCCCATTTGCCATAACGGGAGAGGTCGGTGGTGTTACGGCATACCAGGCACGGTCAGGGTTAAAGGAGACCACCGGACATGCCTGGCAAAGGAGGGCATCAGGATGGCTCACGGACTCACGGCCCTGGGGGACCTTTCGTGCCGCGCCACCGCGATCGACCTCGGAAGCGCCATGGTGCGCATGTACGTGGACGGACGCGGCCTCGTGGCCAGCCAGCCGTCCGCCATCGCCCGCGAGCTCGGCACCGGCCGGCTGCTCGCCACCGGGACCGCGGCGCTGGCGCTGGCGAACCGCGAGCACGGCGTCCGGCTCGTCCAGCCGATCCGCGACGGCGTGCCCGCCGAGGCCGAGGAGACCGAGGACCTCCTGCGCCACCTGCTGCGCACCCACCACCGGCGCCGCTACATGGCCAAACCGCGGATGGCGATCACGGTGCCGAGCCAGATCAGCCAGGTCCAGCTGGGCGCCGTCCGGCTCGCCGCGTTCGGCGCGGGCGCCCGCCGCCTCACCCTCGTCCCGGTCCCGATCGCCGCCGCGGCCGGCGCGGGCCTGCCCGACCGCGGCGAGGACGTCGCGATCGTCGCCGACATCGGCGCGCACGTCACCGACGTCGGCGTCGTCATGGGCGGCGAGCTGCTCACCGGGCACACCGCCCGGGTCGGCGGCACCACCATGGACAAGGCCATCGCCGCGCACGTGCGCCGCGAGTACGGCCTCATCATCGCGCCGCTCACCGCCGAGACCGTCAAGCTCGCCGTCGGCGCGGCCGTCCCGCCCGACGGGGACGTGCGGACGGTCGTCCACGGCAAGGACCGCGACACCGACCTGCCCCGCACGGCCGAGGTGTCGGCCGCCGGCATCCACGACGCCATCGCCCCGGCCCTGGACGCCATCGTCCGCGCGGTCCGCACCGCGATCGCCGGCTCGCCGCCGGAGATGGCCGGCCACTTCTTCTCGTCCGGCATCACGCTCACCGGCGGCGCCGCCCGCCTGCCCGGCCTCGCCGCCGTCATCCGCGACGGCACCGGCCTGCGCGCCCGCGTGGCCGAGAACGCCGCCGAGGCCACCGTCCGCGGCGCCGCGACCCTGCTCCGCCCCATCCGCGGCTACGAGTCCAACCGCCTCCCACCCCTGGGCCACCGCCACACCCTCGTCCACTGACCCCGGAGGCCCCGGAGCACGGCTGCGCGCCCGACCGGCGATCGAGATCGTCCGGCCGGGCGCGCGGGAGTTGCGGCGGGTCAGCGGTGGTACTGCTGGCGGACCTCGTGGGCGGTTGCTGGGCGGTCCAGGAAGAGGAGCGTGTCCATCCGGCAGTTGCAGGGGTTCTGCTCCCGCGTGTTCTGCGGGAAGCTGCCGCCGATCTTGATGCCGCGCGGGTCGGACGCGGTGGTCGCATCGGGCTCGGGCTCGCCCTCCAGAGCCCACGGGTCGTCGGTGCGGGTGTAGAAGCCGTCCAGCGGCCTCCCGTTCTTGTAGAGGGCCATCGTGCCGTCGTCGAAGTCGAACGTCGCGGCCAGGTGGACCCACTCGCCCTGCGGCAGGATGCTCTGCCAGTCCTGGCTCGCGGCGAACGTCTGCGAATTGCCGCCGTCGAGGCGGCGGCCGAGCGCGACCACCTTCAGCTCGCCGTTCACGTTGATGAGCTCCAGCAGGGCCCGGACGTCGTGGCCGTTGGAGTTGCCGGTCAGGACGCCCGCTAGGCCGATGGCGTTGAACCTGTCGTCCGGGTCCGCGGTGTTGGAGTTCGGGCTGGGGTTGGTGCCGGTCATCTTGAACCAGCCCATGATCGTGGCACCGCGGGCTGCGTTGTACGCGCGCAGCGACGGCACGCCGGTGGGCGAGTAGATGCCCGTCTTCCAGTCGTCGTTGCCCGCCAGGTTCGGGTTGACCTGGCCGAGCTGGAGCGCGCGCCCGCTCCTGTGGTGGGCGCGGTCCTGGACGCGCATCGCGGCGCCCCCGTTGACCAGGTCGATGTCGGTGCCGGACCGGCCGAGGTCGCGCTCCTTGGCCGGGTTCCCCCGTACGGGGCTGTCGAAGTTGTAATAGGCCACGACGCTGCGCTTGAGCGAGGGGACGACGTCCGGCCCGCCGTGGGCGGAGGCCGGGGCGGCGGCGAGCGAGGCGCCGACCACGGCGGCCGCCAGCACGGCCGGAACGCGGCGGATGATCATCTTGGGCTCCCTTGGGAGGCCCCGGGCGGGCGACGGGAGGCGCGCCCGCCCGGGGCGGGTTCGGCGGGTCAGGAGGCGCGGGTTCCGGTGACGGTCAGGTCGCGCAGCCGGCCGATGTTGTCGAACGAGCCGAAGCCCGCCCGGCCGGACGTGAACGTCCTGTCCACGGCCGTCATCAGCGGCTTCGTCGAGCCGTCCAGGTAGACGCCGATCTCGCCGGTGTCCGCGCAGTGCCGCACCTCGACGCCGTGCCACTTCGCGTCGGTGACGGCGGGCGGCGCGCCCGCGGGCATCTCACGGTTGCCGTTCCACTGCCCGTCGATGCGCAGCCGGTCGGCGTTGTCCACCTTGAAGATCCCGTTGTGCGGGTAGATCGTGTTGTCGGTCGACAGGTGGGCGTAGTAGTACTCGGCGTCCGACTTGTAGCCGAACACGATGATCACATCGCGGTTGGTCACCTCGACCGGGGTGTCCAGCCTGACCTCGGCCCTGATCCGGGACGAGCCCAGCTCCGGGCCCTTCTTCAGGACGGCGTACTCGAACGGGCGGCGCGGCCCCGGCCGGGCCTCGCCCGCCTCGGCGAGCACGACCTCGCCGTTCTCGAAGCGCCACTTGGACGGCGTCACCGGCGCCCAGTCCCCGGCATCCGTCGCGCCGTTGACGCGTACGGGGGAGGTCTTGCAGTCGGCGAAGGCGCGGGTGCCGACGACCTTCCAGATCTTGCCGTTGGCCTTGGCGATCAGGTACGGCTCGCCCTTGGCGTCCTGCCCGATCCGCAGGTCGACGCGGTTGTCGCCGGCGAGCTGCTTCATCGTGACCGGGTTGCCGGCGGTGTCGTACACGCTGAGCTGGTGGATCTGCGCGCGCTTCTTGCCGGCGGGGTCGCGCCGCATCTCGCGCTCCTCGGTGTAGAGGAGCCGGCCGTCGACGATGTCGGTGAACACGTACTTGCCGCGCAGCGCGGGCAGCCTCCCGCCCCGGTAGACGTAGCCGCCGGAGATGGCGTGGCCGCTGTCGCTGGTGCAGGAGTGGCCGGGCGGGCGGTCGTGGTCGTACGCCGCGACCGGGTACTCGTAGCCGTACTTCGCGTCGTCGGCGGGCAGCGGGTACAGGTAGCAGCGGTCGTTCTTGTCGAACCGGAACGCGCCCTCGCGCTCGCTCCAGCCGAGGTTGCTGCCGGGCGAGATCTGGTGGATCGACTCGATGGCGTGCTCGCCGATGTGCGCCAGGAACATCCGCTTGGAGCCCTTGGTGTCCCAGCTGAAGCGGTGCGGGTCGCGCATGCCGTACGCGTAGATCTCGCCGACCTTGCCGGCCTGCCCGGCGAACGGGTTGTCGGCCGGGATGCCGTACTTCCCGTTGGCGCTGTCGTTCCCCGCCGGGTCGATCCGGAGGATCTTGCCCTGCGGGACGCCGAGGTTCTGCGGGTCGCCGCCGTTGTCGCCGACGTTGCCGTTGCCGCCGTCGCCGACCGTCACGTAGAGCTTGCCGTAGTCGGCGGTGCCGCGCTTGGCGTTGGGGTTGAAGTCGATCTGCTGGATGCCGTGGATGCGGCCGGAGAACCCGATGCGCAGCAGCTCGCGGCGGGTGCCCTCGAAGGCGTCGGCGGACGGGTCGGCGGCCGTCCACTCGTTGACGATGCCGTGGTACGCGGTCCTCGGCTGCGGCGTCAGGTCGGGCTTCTTGGTCTTGAGGGCCTCGCCCGCCTCGACGTGCACCGTGTAGAACTTGCCGTTCCTCCGGTAGTCGGGGTGGAACGTGACAAAGCCGAAGCCCTGGCCGAGCCCCTGCGCGGAGAAGAAGTCCGGAGCGAACGTCGCGCCGACGTCCAGGTAGGTCTTCTGCTCCTTGGTCCTCTTGTCCAGGAGGTACAGCCTGCCGTTCAGGTCGGGGACGGCCAGCCGCCCGGACCCGTCGGGCATCTCTCTGACGTAGTTGATGCGGTTGTGCCGCTTCAGCCGCGGGTCGGTGACCAGATCGGCCGGGGTCGGCGTGGACGCGGGGAGCTGGGCGACCTCTTCCACGACGAGGCCCAGCCCCGCCGGGGCGGGGTCGTCCGGGATCGGATCTTTGATCGGGCCGTCGTCACGGGCGGTGGCGGGCGGTACCGCCACCAGCGACGCGAGGAGGGCGAGGATCGTCGGTAGGGACCATCTCAGCTTGGTCATTCCGGCCGTCCAAGGGGGGTGGGGACGAGAAGAGCTGATGTAGAAAGCGCTTTCTGGAAGCGCTTTCCCGAACGTACGAGGAACCTCCTGACCCGTCAAGAACGAATTCTCCTGAGAATCGCGTCGCCCGCCGTGGCGACCGTGGCGACGGCGAGCCCGACCGGCGCCGCCGCAGCGAACCCGGCCAGCGTCAGCCCGAGCGCCACCGCCGCCCCCGGCGCCCACAGCCACGTCGCCACGTACCGCCCGCCGGTCGCCGCGTCCGGCGCCGCC
>NZ_JBEZWH010000029.1:0-93862 GCF_040703975.1 Spirillospora sp. NPDC029432 | reverse complement strand
GGGGGGGGCCCCCCCGCCCCCCCCCGACGGGCGCCCCCGCCGCGGGGGGGGTCGGCCCCGCCCGGGGCCGCCCCCCCCCCGCGCCCCGGCCATGCGCGTTCACCGCGGCCGGCGGCCGGTGGAGATCACCGGCCGGGACCGGTCACTGCCCGCCGGACAGCTTCTCCCGCAGAGCGGCCAGCGCCTCGTCGGTGGCCAGCGCGCCACCGGAGGTCTCCTCGCCACCGCCGCCGGAGTAGGAGGTCTCGCCCGCCGGGGCGGCCGTGTCGGCCTCCGCCTCGGCCTTGCGGGCCTCCTCGATCTGCTTGCGGTGGGCGTCGAAGCGGGCCCGGGCCTCGGCGTACTGCCGCTCCCAGGTCTCGCGCTGCTGGTCGTAGCCCTCGAGCCACTCGCCGGTCTCGGCGTCGAAGCCCTCGGGGTACTTGTAGTTGCCCTGCTCGTCGTACTCGGCCGGCATGCCGTAGAGCGTCGGGTCGAAGTCCTCTTCCTCGATGCCCGCGGCGGACTCGTTGGCCTGCTTGAGCGACAGGCTGATCCGGCGCCGGTCGAGGTCGATGTCGATGATCTTCACGAAGATCTCGTCGCCGACCTGGACGACCTGCTCCGGGATCTCCACGTGGCGCTCGGCCAGCTCGGAGATGTGGACCAGGCCCTCGATGCCCTCCTCGACCCGGACGAACGCGCCGAACGGCACCAGCTTGGTGACGCGGCCCGGCACGACCTGGCCGATCTGGTGGGTGCGGGCGAACTGCTGCCACGGGTCTTCCTGGGTCGCCTTGAGCGACAGGGAGACGCGCTCGCGCTCCATGTCGACGTCCAGGACCTCGACCGTGACCTCCTGGCCGACCTCGACGACCTCGGAGGGGTGGTCGATGTGCTTCCAGGACAGCTCGGAGACGTGCACCAGCCCGTCCACGCCGCCCAGGTCCACGAACGCGCCGAAGTTGACGATCGAGGAGACCACGCCCTTGCGGACCTGGCCCTTCTGGAGGGTGTTGAGGAACGTCTGGCGGACCTCGCTCTGGGTCTGCTCCAGCCAGGCGCGGCGGGACAGGACCACGTTGTTGCGGTTCTTGTCCAGCTCGATGATCTTCGCCTCGAGCTCGCGGCCGACGTACGGCTGCAGGTCGCGCACCCGGCGCATCTCCACCAGCGAGGCGGGCAGGAAGCCGCGCAGGCCGATGTCGAGGATGAGGCCGCCCTTGACGACCTCGATGACGGTCCCGGTGACGATGCCGTCCTCGTCCTTGATCTTCTCGATCGTGCCCCAGGCGCGCTCGTACTGCGCGCGCTTCTTGGACAGGATCAGACGGCCTTCCTTGTCCTCCTTCTGGAGGACGAGGGCCTCGACGTGGTCACCGACGGCGACGACCTCGTTCGGGTCGACGTCGTGCTTGATGGAGAGTTCACGCGAGGGGATGACGCCCTCGGTCTTGTAGCCGATGTCGAGGAGGACCTCGTCACGATCGACCTTGACGACGGTGCCTTCGACAATGTCGCCGTCGTTGAAGTACTTGATGGTCTCATCGATCGCGGCGAGGAAGGCTTCCTCGGACCCGATGTCGTTGACCGCTACCTGCGGGGTGGTCGAGGTTGCCTCGGTGCTGCTCGTCATGTGTCGGCTGGCTCCGGATACGGACATGCGTAGTTGCCTGAACTGCGCGGAGGGCCGTTATCCGCCCTGCCGATTGACCGGAAAAGGGACGTGGCGTGATGCCTCGCCGGTGAAACCGATGTCGACCTGACCGAGCGCGAGCCTGCTCCGTCCGAAGCCGCGCAAGCCCACAGCGCAGCGATCAGCATATGGGACCATCCGCGTGCGGTCAATCGGGGGGTCAGTACACCCGGCCGCGGCCGCGCAGCTCCTTGGCCAGGCGATCTTCCTCCGCGCGGGGGAAGGTGATGGTGCCCGGGTCCCCGTCGGAGGTGTACCGCGTCGCGGGCTCGGCGTTCAGCCGGTCCAGCCACGCGGTGGAGCAGAACTGCTCGCAGTCGTTCTCCTTGATCTTGCCCTCGGATCGTACCCGCGGGATCGCCAGCCGGTCGAAGTCCGCGTCGTAGGGCGACGGCGACGGGCGCCAGCCGGCCAGGAAGACGCCCTTGAAGCCGTACACGCCGTCCTTCTTCTCGGCCCAGCCCTTCTTGTCGGGGGCCGAGCCGAACGGGTAGGCCAGCGTCGCCGTGCGCGTCCCGGTCAACTGGACGATCTTGCTCTCCATGTCCCCGATCTCCTTCTGCACGCCATCCTTGGGCAGCGTCGAGAGATCCTTGTGGGTGAGGGTGTGGTTGCCGAGCTCGAACCCGTTCTGCATCAGCCACCGCAGCCCGGCCGCCTCCTGCCCGGCCAGCTGGAAGAGGTCCTTGTTCAGGTAGAACGTCGCGGTCGCCCGGAACCCCGGGTGCTGCCGCGCCACCTCCTGGATGATCGCCACCGCGGTGTTCGGCTTCGGCCGGCCGGCGGGATCGAGCGCGAAGTGGCTGGGCGTGCTGTCGTCGAAGGTGAGCACCACCGGGTGCTTGCCGGCCGGGACATTGATGTTCCCGGCCGCGAACTCGCCGGCGGTGATCGGGACGTACCCCTCCCGCGCCAGCCGGACCAGCTCCTCGCGGAACTCCTTGGGCGTCCGGTCGAGCGGCAGGTCGGGCTTGTCGACGATCCGGTGGTACATGATCACCGGGATCTGGCCCAGCTCGTTGGCCTTGGCGGCGGCCGCGGCGGGCGTGGCCGGCCCGACGGTGGCGGGCGGCGACGGCGGGGCGGAGGTCTTGGCCGAGGGGCCGGCGGTGGCAGCGGCGGCGGCGCGGTCCCCGGGCGCCCCCTCCCCCGCCGCGCGATTCCCCCCGGTACGGGCCACGTCGGCGGAGCGCCCGCCGCCCGGATCCCCCGGGAGCCAGAGCCCGAGCACCACGGCGAGGACCACGACGACACCGGCGATCTTGTGCAGGAGTGGCACGGCTCTTCTCCTCGATCAGCGCAGCGAGCCCCCCAGGGGCCGGGTTCGGCGCGGGCCTCCGGCACGGGCCTTCAGCACGGGGCGCCTTACCCCTAAGCGGACAGCCCTCCACGTACCCGGACATGATCTCGTACAACCCCGTATGGCGCCCACCCGAACCGCCCAATGACCATGAAGAACCCCGCGGTTGACCAAGCCGCCCGAACCCCGCCTTCCGCGACCTGCCGCACGTGCCCGGAACGTCCCGCGACCCGCCCCGGCGGCGGCCCTCGGGCACGACGACGACCGCCCCGCCGGGCGGTGCCCGGCGGGGCGGTCAGGGGCGTGCGGGGCGTCAGTGGGCGGCGGCCTGCCAGGTGTCGCCGGTGCCCATGCTGACCTCCAGCGGGGCGCGCAGGTCGTAGGCGGCGGTCATCTGCTCGCGCACGAGCGTCCGCAGCTCCTCCTGCTCGCCCGCGGCGACCTCGAAGACCAGCTCGTCGTGCACCTGCAGGAGCATCCGGGAGCGCAGGCCGTTCTCCCGCAGGGCGCGGTCGACGTTCAGGCTCGCGACCTTGACGATGTCGGCCGCCGACCCCTGGACGGGCGCGTTCAGCGCCATCCGCTCGGCCATCTCGCGGCGCTGGCGGTTGTCGGAGGTGAGGTCGGGCAGGTAGCGGCGGCGGCCCAGGATCGTCTCGGTGTAGCCGTCCTGGCGGGCCCTGGCGACGACGTCCCGCAGGAAGTCGCGGACGCCGCCGAACTGCTGGAAGTACTCCTCCATCAGGCCGCGCGCCTCGTCCGGGGAGATCCGCAGCTGCTGCGACAGCCCGTACGCCGACAGGCCGTACGCCAGGCCGTAGTTCATCGCCTTGATGCGGGCCCGCAGCTCGGAGTCGATCTGCTCGGGCGGGAGCCCGAACACCCGGGACGCGGTGATGGTGTGGAAGTCGGCCTTCTCCCGGAACGCCTCCAGCAGCGCCGCGTCCTCCGACAGATGGGCCATGATCCGCAGCTCGATCTGGCTGTAGTCGGCGGTGAGCAGCGTCTCGTGGTCCCCGCCGACGACGAACGCCTCGCGGATCTGGCGGCCCTCGGCGGTGCGGATCGGGATGTTCTGCAGGTTGGGGTCGGTGGACGACAGCCGGCCGGTGGCCGCGACCATCTGGTTGAACGTGGTGTGGATGCGCCCGGCGTCGTCGGCCATCGGGATCAGCGAGGCGACGATGCTCTTGAGCTTGGACACCTCCCGCCAGCGCAGGATGTGCTCCAGCACCGGGTGCCCGTCCTTCTCCAGCAGCGTGGTGAGCGCGTCGGAGTCGGTGGTGTAGCCGGTCTTGGTGCGCTTGGTCTTGGGCAGGCCCAGCTCGTCGAACAGCACCTGCTGCACCTGCTTGGGCGAGCCGAGCTTGAACTCGTGCCCGACCGCGTTGTGGGCGAGCTGCTCCTGCTCCTTCTCCTGTCCGCCCAGCGTCGCCTCCAGGGAGGCCAGCCGCTCGGCGTCGACGGCGATCCCGGCCCGCTCCATGCCCGCCAGGACGCCGACCAGGGGCAGCTCCACCTCGTGCAGCAGGCGGGTGGCGCCGCGCTTCTCCAGGTCCTTGTCGAGGACGTCGGCGAGCTCGGCGACGGCGCGGGCGCGGACGGCCAGGTCCTGCGCGGCCTCCTGCTCGCCGGAGCCGTCGAGGGTGAGCTGGCCGGAGTCGTCGGCCTCGGCGCGCAGCTCGCGGTGCAGGTAGCGCAGCGCGAGGTCGGCCAGGTCGAACGTGCGCTGGCCGGGCAGCGCGAGGTAGGCGGCGAGGGCGGTGTCGCTGGAGAGCCCCGCCAGCTCCATGCCGCGGGCGGCCAGGGCCAGCATCGGGCCCTTGGCCTCGTGCAGCGCCTTCGGCCGGGACGGGTCGGCGAGCCAGGCGGCCAGCGCCCGCTCGTCGTCCTCGACCAGCTCGGCCGGCTCCAGGTGCACCGCCGGGGTCGGCCCGCCCCCCTCCGGCTCCGCGGTCGAGGCCAGCGCGATCGCGGTCAGCTCGCCGGTGCCGCGCCCCCAGGTGCCGGTCACGGCCACGCCCGTACGGCGGGACGGGCCGGCGTGCTCCTCCAGCCAGTCGCCCAGGGCGCCCGGCTCCAGCGCGGCGAGCTCGACCTCGAAGCCCTCGTCGGCCTCGGGCTCGGCGGCGCTGAGCGAGGCGTACAGCCGCTCGCGCAGCACCCGGAACTGCAGCGAGTCGAACAGGGTGTGGATCTCCTCGCGGTCCCACTGCCCCATCGACAGCTGCGGGGGCCGCATGTCCAGGCCCACGTTGCAGTCGAGCTTGTTGATCTGCTGGTTGCGCAGCACCTGGCCCAGGTGCTCGCGCAGGTTGTCGCCGGCCTTGCCCTTGATCTCGTCGACGCGGGCGACGAGGGTGTCGAGGTCGCCGTACTTGGTGAGCCACTTGGCGGCTGTCTTGGGGCCGACGCCGGGCACGCCGGGCAGGTTGTCGCTGGACTCGCCGACCAGCGCGGCCAGCTCGCGGTAGCGCTCGGGCGGCACCCCGTACTTGGCCTCGACCGCGTCCGGGTCCATCCGGGCCAGCTCGGACACCCCGCGGATCGGGTAGAGGATCGTGACGTCCTCGTTGACCAGCTGGAAGGCGTCCCGGTCGCCGGTCACGATCAGGGTCTGCATGCCGGTCTCGGACGCCTGCACCGACAGCGTGGCGATGATGTCGTCGGCCTCGAAGCCGGCCACCGACAGCCGCGGGATGCGCAGCGCGTCCAGCACCTCGAAGATCAGGCTGACCTGGCTGCGGAACTCGTCGGGGGTCTTCTGCCGGCCGGCCTTGTACTCGACGTACGCCTCGTGCCGGAACGTCGGCTCGGAGCGGTCGAAGGCCACCGCGATGTGCGTGGGCTCCTCGTCGCGCAGCACGTTGATGAGCATCGAGGTGAAGCCGTACACCGCGTTGGTGGGCTGCCCGTCGGTGGTCGAGAAGTTCTCCACCGGGAGCGCGAAGAACGCCCGGTACGCCAGTGAGTGCCCGTCGAGCAGGAGAAGCCGCTCTCGGGTGCCTTGCCGCTTGTCAGGGGTCGGATCTGTGGTCGCCACACCAGGACTCTAGTCTGCGCGTACGACAGTTCGAGGGAGGCTTGATGAGCGAGGAGCGGCCGGAGCCCGCCGTGGTGCCGGCGGAGTTCGCCGGCGACGGCTACGGGGATCTGGCGAGGTCCATGGGGGTGGAGTACCTGGAGGCCTCGCCGGAGCGGGTCGTCGGCCGGATGCCGGTGAAGGGCAACACCCAGCCGTACGGGCTGCTGCACGGCGGCGCCTCGTGCGTGCTGGCCGAGTCGCTGGGCTCGGTCGGGGCGGCGCTGCACGCGGGCCCGGACCGGATCGCGGTGGGGATCGAGATCAGCGCGACCCACCACCGCTCGGCCACCGAGGGCTGGGTCACCGGGACCGCCACCCGCACGCACGGCGGCCGCACGCTCGCCACGTACGACATCGTCCTCACCGACGAGAAGGACCGCCGCGTCTGCACCGCGCGCCTCACCTGCATGCTGCGTGACAAGCCCGCGAACTGACCAGGAACGTTCCATAGATTTGTGGTGTTTTGCACCGACCTGATCCGGACTTCCTTTGCGATGGACGGGGAACGGTCGGTAGCGTGGATCGGAACGGCCCAGGATCACCGAGTAGACAACGTGCGTGTCCGGGGAAGGCCAGCACGGCCCCAAAGGTGGTCCTGGGCTTTTCCCTGCCCGGATGGATAATCCCGTCCATGCGCCGATCACCCGCGGCCCTCGCGCTCGCGCTCTGCCTGGCCGCCCTGACGCCCGCCTGCTCCGGCGGCGGGGACGGCGAAGGCCGGCCCGCCGCGTACGAGATCCCCGCCGAACGCGCCCGCGACGGCGAGCGGGTCCTGCGCGGCAGGACGGGACGCAGCAGCGACCTGGAGTTCACCGTGCTCGGTTACCGGGACGGCATGCGCGAGATCCTCGGCACCCACGCCGGGATGCGCCCCAAGGGCCGCTACGTCCGCGTCCGGCTGCTGGTCGTCAACCGCGGCCGCGACATCCAGGTCTTCGACACCTGGAAGCAGCTGCTCCACACCGGCGACGGCCGCACCCACACCCCCGACGTCAACGCCACCATGGTCAAGCGGCAGCCCGAGCGCCTGTCGGTCGGCGCCGCCATGCGCGCCGAGTTCGACCTCTGGTACGACCTGCCCGGCGAGGCCGCCGTCCGCGGCCTGCGGCTGGTCGGCTCCCCCACCGTCGGCGCCGTCTCCGACCCGCGCCCCGCCGAGATCAGGCTCCCCTGACCCCGCGGAACGCGGCCGCCCCCGGCCTGGCGGGCGGCCAGACCGGGGGCGGAACGCAACGGTGAACGGCTAGGACGACTCGCCCTCGCCCTTCCCCTTGTCCTTGCCCTTGTCCTCGCCTGCGGCCTTCTCCGGCGCGTCGTCTGCGGCCCCATCCGAGGCCGCTTCCGCGGAGTCGTCCGCAGCGTCGTCCGGCGCCTCGTCGGACGCGCCGGCGGCCGGCGCCTCGCCCAGGTCACCGCCCAGGTAGGCCGCCCGCACCTGCGGATCGTCCAGCAGCTCGGCGGCCGGCGCCGCCTTCACCACCCGGCCCGTCTCCAGCACGTACGCCCGGTGCGCGATCTGCAGCGCCTGCTGGGCGTTCTGCTCCACCAGCAGCACCGTCGTCCCGCGCCGGTTGATCTCCTCGATGATCGAGAAGATCTGCTGCACCAGCATCGGCGCCAGGCCCATCGACGGCTCGTCCAGCAGCAGCACCTTCGGCTTGGCCATCAGCGCCCGGCCGATCGCCAGCATCTGCTGCTCGCCGCCCGACATCGTCCCGCCGGCCTGCCCCTTGCGCTCGGCCAGCCGCGGGAACAGCTCGTAGACCTCCTTGAGCTCGCCGGAGAAGTCGCCCTTCCGGGTGTAGGCACCCATCAGGAGGTTCTCCTCCACCGTCATCCCCGGGAAGATCCGCCGGCCCTCCGGCGACTGCCCGATCCCGGCCAGCACGCGCTTGTGCCCCGGCATCCGGCTGATGTCCGCGCCGTCGAACATGATCGAACCCGCCGACAGCGGCCGCAGCCCGGAGATCGTGCCGAGCGTCGTCGTCTTCCCGGCGCCGTTGGCGCCGATCAGCGTGACGATCTCACCCGCGTCGACCTCGACCGTGACCCCCTTCAGAGCCGCGATCTTGCCGTAGTGGACGTGAATGTCCTTGATCTCAAGAAGCATCGGCGGGAGCCCCCAGGTACGCCTCGATGACCCGCGGGTCGTTCTGGATGTCACCGGGCAGGCCCTCGGCGATCTTCTGCCCGAAGTCCAGCACCGCGATCCGGTCGCTGATCCCCATCACCAGGCTCATGTCGTGCTCGATCAGCAGCACCGTCCGGCCCGAGTCGCGGATCTTGCGGATCAGATCCTGCAACGCGATCTTCTCCGCCGGGTTCATCCCCGCCGCCGGCTCGTCCAGCAGCAGCAGCTTCGGATCGGTCGCCAGCGCCCGCGCGATCTCCAGCCGCCGCTGGTCGCCGTACGGCAGGTTCTTCGCCGCCTCCTCCAGCCGGTGCGGGATGCCCACGAACTCCAGCAGCTCCCGCGCCTTCACGCGGCCGTCGCGCTCCTCGCGGCGGTGCCAGGGCAGCCCCAGGCTCGCCCCGACGAAGCCCGTCCGGTGATGCGCGTCCGCGCCCACCATGACGTTCTCCAGCGCCGACATGTTGTGGAAGAGCCGCACGTTCTGGAACGTGCGCGCCACCCCCAGCTTCGTGACGGCGAACCGCTTCTTGCCGTCGATGCGCTTCCCGCGGAAGAGCACCTGCCCCTCGGTCGGCCGGTACACCCCGGTGGTCACGTTGAACACCGTGGTCTTCCCCGCGCCGTTCGGGCCGATCAGCGCGAAGATCTCGCCCTCGCCGATCGTCAGCTGCACCTCGTTCAGCGCCACCACGCCGCCGAAGCGCATCGTCACGTTCCGCAGCTCCAGCACGGGCGCCGGGCTCTTGCCCTCGGTCACTTCTTCACCTCCGTCGGAGCGGCGTGCCCGGACGAGCCGGGACCGGACGTCCCCGGACCGGCGACCTCCGCGCCCATACTGCCCATGCCCCCGGTGCCCTCGGCCAGCTCGGCCTTGCGCTGCCGGGACGGCCACAGGCCCTCCGGACGGAACGCCATCATGACCACCAGCGCCGCACCGAACAGCAGCATCCGGAAGTCCTCCGACACCCGCAGCCGCTCGGGCAGCCAGGCCAGCAGGAACGCGCCCAGCATCACACCGGGCATGTTGCCCGAACCGCCCAGCACCACCGACGCCAGGATCAGCGCCGACACCAGGAACACGAAGTTCTCCGGGTTGATCGACGTCTGCTTCGCCGCGAACACCACGCCGCCGCTGCCGCCGATCGCCGCGCCGATCGCGAACGCGGCCAGCTTGAACCGGAACGTCGGCACGCCCATCAGCTCGGCCGCGTCCTCGTCCTCCCGGATCGCCGCCCACGAGCGGCCCACCCGGCTGCTCTCCAGCCGCTTGACGAAGATGATCGTCAGCACGATGAAGAGGACCAGCAGGTAGTAGTACGGCCGCGCGTCCAGGAAGCCGTACGTGAACGGCTGCACCCCGAAGATCTCGAACTCCGACAGGTCCGGCGGTCGCGGAATGCCCTGGATCCCGCGCGGGCCGTTGACGTAGTCGCTGTTGCGGGCGACCTGCCGGACGATCTCACCGAACCCGAGCGTCACGATCGCCAGGTAGTCGCCGCGCAGCCGCAGCGTCGGACCGCCCAGGATCACCCCGGACAGCGCCGACAGCAGGATCGCCAGGACCAGCAGCTCCCAGAAGCTCCACCCGTACTTGGTGCCGAAGATGCCGATCGTGTAGCCGCCCACGGCGTAGAACGCCACGTACCCGAGGTCGAGCAGGCCGGCCAGGCCGACCACCACGTTCAGCCCCAGCGCCAGCAGGACGTAGATCCCGATCTGGTCGCTCAGCATCGTCGGCCAGTCGGAGCCGCTCGGCGCCATGAACGAGCCGATCGACTCGTGCGGCAGCAGCAGCGCACCGATGATCAGCAGCACGTACACGATCCAGCGCTGCCAGCCGGGCGCCACCGCCCACCGGTCGCGGACCGCGTCCAGCCCGCCGCCGAGGCCGCCCTGGCCGTTCTTGGACTTCTTCGTCACGTTCATGCGCGCGCCTGCTGCAGAGACTCACCGAGGATGCCGGTGGGACGGAACATGAGAACCAGGATCAGGACCGAGAACGCCACCACGTCGCGCCACTCCGAACCGAAGATGCTGGAGCCGTACATCTCGAACAGCCCCAGCGCGAACCCGCCGACCAGCGCGCCGCGGATGTTGCCGATACCGCCGAGCACCGCCGCCGTGAACGCCTTGATGCCCAGCAGGAACCCGGCGAAGTACCAGGCCTGCTCGAACCGGACGAAGTACAGCGCCGCCGCGACGCCCGCCATGGCGCCGCCGACCAGGAACGTCGCCGACACCACCCGGTCGATGTTCACCCCCATCAGCACCGCCGCCTGGGGGTCCTGCGCCGTCGCCCGGATGCCGCGTCCCAGCTTGGTGCGGTTCACGAACTGGTCGAGCGCCACCATCATCAGCACCGCGCCCAGGAACACGATCAGCTTGTCGTTGCTGATCACGATCGGGCCGATGTCGATCACATTCGTGCGCTCCACGAAATGCTCGTTCACGGGGAGCTTGCCCTGCGCCTCGGACTTGCCGAACACCACCGGGACCACCACGGTCGCGAACAGCTGCTGCAGGAAGATCGAAGCACCGATCGCGGAGATCAGGGCGGCCAGCCGGGACGCCCCCTTCTTGCGCAGCGGCCGGTACGCCGACACCTCCAGCAGCATCGCGGCGCCACCCGACACCACCGCCGCCGCCAGCGCCATGACCGCCACCAGGCCGATCAGGGCGATCCCGCCGACGCTGGAGACGCCCAGCAGCTGCACGGTGCCCAGCGCCACGAACGTGCCGACCATCCAGATCTCGGCATGGGCGAAGTTGATGAGCCGAAGCACGCCGTAGACCATCGTGTAGCCCAGCGCCACCAGCGCGTAGATCGCGCCGAGCGCCAGGCCGTCGATGGTGTACGGCCAGAAAGATTGAATGAAGTCGTCGAACACCTTTGGTCGCCTTCGTGAAAAAGGAGCGGAAGCGCTGTCACGGCGCTTCCGCTCCCGCGCCTAGGGCGCCTCAGAGGGGCGCTGTCGAGCGGCCGGCGGCCTACTCGACCTTGGCCTCCTTGGTGTTGCCGAGCAGCGGCATCTTGTTGGCCTTGACCTCGTAGACGTAGATGTCCTGGGAGGCCAGCTCGCCCTTGGCGTCGAACTTGATCGGCTTGCCGACACCCTCGAAGTTCACCGTCGAGAGGTACTGGTTGATCTTCTCCGGCTCGGTGTTCCCGGCCTTGATCGCCTCGATGAACGCGGTGGCGGCGTCGTAGCCCTCACCCGAGTAGATCGCGACCGGCGAACCGAACTTCGCCTGGTAGTCCGTCGCGAACTTCTTCGCCTTCGCGTTGCTCGTGCCCGCCTCGTCGATGAGGCAGCCGCAGCTCAGCATCGCGCCCTGCGCGTTCTCCTGGCCGGCGCCCTCGATCAGGCCCGTCGCCAGCGACCCGTCGCCCGACATCAGGCGGGCCTTGACGCCGCCCTCGCGCAGCTGCTTGAACAGCCGCCCGGCCTGCGCGTAGTAGCCGCCGAAGTACACCACGTCCGGGTTGAACGACTTGATCTTGTTGACCGTCGCGGAGTAGTCGGTCGCCTTGTCGTCCACCCCCTCGGCCATGATCTGCGCGCCCTTGGGCTTGACCGCGTTGCCGATGGCATCCGCCAGGCCCTTGCCGTACTCCTGGTTGTCGTGGATCGTCGCGACCTTCTTGGCCTTGAGCTGGCTGGTGATGAAGTCACCCGCGCCGGCGCTCTGCACCGCGTCGTCCGCCACCACCCGGTGCCAGAACTTCCAGCCCTTCTCGGCCAGCGTGATCTGCGTCGCCGACGGCGACACGCTCGGGACCTTCGCCTCCTCCAGGATCGGGCCCGTCGCCTGCGACTCGCCCGAGAACGCCGGGCCGATCAGGCCGACGATCTTGTCCTGCTTGATGGCGCCCTGCACCAGGGTGGTCGCCTGCTCCGGCTTGCCCTGGCTGTCGTACGGCTTGAACTTGATCTTGACCTTGGGGTTGGTCGCGTTGTACTGCTCGATCGCCAGCTGCGCGCCGTTCCGCGGCGGGATCACCAGGCCCGAGTTCTCGCCGGTCAGGTCACCCATGAACCCGATCGTGACCTCGTTGCCGCTACCCTCGCCTCCGCCGTCGTCGCCGCCGCACGCGGCGACGCCCATCGTCAGCATCGCGCTCACCGCAACCGCACCGGTGACTCTCATCATGTTGCGCCGCAAGGTGCCCAACCTTTCCATCCGGATCCGGGAGGGGATCGGGTACGAGTCATGCCCCGACAACCGCCCCCTCCCGGGGTCTCTCGGGAGGAATCGGTCAGTCAGGGAGCAGGTCAGTCGTACACCGAGCGGCCACTCCAGAGGAGGACCCCAGGGCAGAAGGGTTACTCGTTCGTTACGGCTCCGTGCTCAGCCAACCCCCGCACGGCCAGCGACGATCACACCGAGTGACGCCCCCGAACGCGCAGGTGAGAAAGCCGCCCGCTAGGTGACGGCAGGGCGGCGCCGGGATGAACCCCGGCTCAACCCCCGGCGGCGTCGTCCTTGCCGGAGCCGCCCAGCGCGCCCGCCACGACGGCGTCCGCCACGGCCCGCATCGTCAGGCGCCGGTCCATCGACGTCTTCTGGATCCACCGGAACGCCTCCGGCTCGCTCCAGCCGTTGGCCTGCTGCAGCAGGCCCTTGGCCCGATCCACCACCTTACGGGTCTCCAGCCGGTCCTGGAGGTTGGCGACCTCGGCCTCCAGCGCCCGCAGCTCGGTGTAGCGGCTGACCGCCATCTCGATCGCCGGCGCCAGGTCCGTCTTGGTGAACGGCTTCACCAGATACGCCATCGCCCCGGCCTCGGTGGCCCGCTGCACCAGCTCCCGCTGCGAGAACGCGGTCAGGATCACCACCGGCGCGATCCGCTCCGCGGAGATCCGCTCGGCCGCCGAGATCCCGTCCAGCACGGGCATCTTGACGTCCAGTATCACCAGATCAGGACGGTGCTCGGCGGCCAGCCGCACCGCGGCCTCACCGTCCCCGGCCTCGCCCACGACGTCGTACCCGTCCTCCTGGAGCATCTCCTTCAGGTCCAGGCGGATCAGGGCCTCATCTTCTGCGATCACAACTCGCCGAGCGCTCTCCGTCACGCGCACGAGACTACCGGGACCCGCTACCCTGGTTCCCGGCAGGGCAGGCTTGCTCCGCCCGGCGCATAACTTAAGCAAATTGTCCGGTTTATCCGGAAAAGCCCCGGTACTCCAACGGCAGCAGAGGGCGGTCTCAAACACCGTACAGTGTGGGTTCGAATCCCACCCGGGGCACACCTGAACCGCCGCCCGCATCCGCGCGGCGGTTCTGTCATATCAAGGCGCAGAACCCTCCGCGGAGTTCGCGGAGCCCGAGCATTTCGAGGAAGCCGCTGTGCCCGCCGGTCGACGGCGGGCACAGCGGCTTCCCGCGTCTCGGCTACTTGTCCACGCGGACGGGGTCGTCCGGGGACGGGCTGCGGAAGTAGTCGCGCGTCTCGCGGAAGACGAGCGGGGACAGGATCAGCAGGCCGATGAGGTTGGGCAGGGCCATCAGGCCGTTCATCACGTCGGAGAAGGTCCAGACCGTGGTGAGGGTCGTGGTGGCGCCGACGTAGGAGACGAGGATGAAGACGAGGCGGTACGGGAGGACGGCCTTGCGGCCGAAGAGGAACTCCATGCAGCGCTCGCCGTAGTACGACCAGCCGAGGAGGGTGGAGAAGGCGAAGAAGATCAGGCTGATCGTGACGATGATGCTGCCCCAGTCGCCGGGGAGGCCGGCGTCGAAGGCGCGGCCGGTGAAGGTGGCGGCGTCGTCCTCGCCACCCTCCTTCCAGACGCCGGTGACGACGATGGTGAGGGCGGTGATGCTGACGACGATGAGGGTGTCGATGAAGGTCTGGGTCATGGAGACCAGGGCCTGGCGGACGGGGTGGGTGGTCTTGGCCGCGGCGGCGGCGATGCCGCCCGTGCCGAGGCCGGACTCGTTGGAGAAGATGCCGCGGGCGACGCCGTACTGGATCGCCGCGGCGACGCCGGCTCCGACGAAGCCACCGGTGGCGGCGGTGCCGGTGAAGGCGTCGGTGAAGATCAGGCCGATGGCGGAGGGGATCTCGCCGACGTTGAAGGCGAGGACGGCGAGGCCGCCGACGATGTAGAGGACGATCATCAGGGGGACGAAGCCGCTGGTGACGCGGCCGATGCTCTTGATGCCGCCGAGGATGACGACGGCGGTGAGGATGACGATGACGACACCGGTGATGCGGTGGTCGACGCCCCATTCGTCGTGGAGGTTGGCGGCGACGGCGTTGGCCTGGGTCATGTTGCCGATGCCGAAGGCGGCGAAGGAGCCGGCGATGGCGAAGAAGCCGCCGAGGATGAGGCCGACCGGGCCCTTGATGCCGTTGCGGAGGTAGTGCATGGGGCCGCCGCCCTGCTCGCCGGCGGCGTCGGTGCGGCGGAAGCGCACGCCGAGGAAGGCCTCGCTGTACTTGGTGGCCATGCCCACCATGCCGGTGAACCACATCCAGAAGACGGCGCCGGGACCGCCGAGGGCGATGGCCGTGGCGACACCGGCGATGTTGCCGACGCCGACGGTGGCGGCGAGGGCGGTGGCGAGCGCCTGGTAGTGGGAGATGTCGCCGGTGACGCCTTCCTCGTCGGCGTCGGAGCGCTTGACGAAGGCGAGCCAGAAGGCGAGGCGGAAGCGGCGGACCTGGATGCCGCGCAGGAGGGTCGTGAGGTAGAGGCCGGTCAGCAGGAGGAGGGGGATCAGAAGCCAGGGTCCCCAGATGAAGGAGCTGGCGTCCGAGAGGAAGTCGTTCATCACACCACCGGTTACGAGAGCAGCAGGAGCAACTTACGGACCGTAGACGTGTACGGGTGTGATGGAAAGGCCCTGTGACCGGGTGTTACGAGATCGTCTTTACTGCTTTTTCGTGTCTTGACCGCGGGGGTGGCCGGAGCGTCGCCGGATCGATATCGGGCGGTGACCCTGGGGGCCCGGGTGCCGGGCCCCCTCGCGGGTCAGGGGGTGGCGCCGGCGGGCGTGGCGATGTCGTCGCCGATGCGGTGGACGCGCAGGGCGTTCGTGGAGCCGGGGGTGCCGGGGGGCGAGCCGGCGACGATGACGACGAGGTCGCCCTTCTTGTAGCGGCCGGATTCGAGGAGGCCCTGCTCGACCTGGCCGAACATCTCGTCGGTGTGGTTGGCGAAGGGGACGATGTGGGTCTCGACGCCCCAGACGTGGGCGAGGCGGCCGCGCACGGCGGGGACGGAGGTGAACGCCAGCAGCGGGATGGGCGAGCGGTAGCGGGACAGGCGGCGGGCGGTCTCGCCGGACATGGTGAAGGCGACGAGGGCGTCGGCCCCCACGATGGCGCCGACCTCGGCGGCGGCGCGGGCGATGGCGCCGCCGACGGTCTCGGGCATGCGGTCGAGGGTGTGGGTCGCGTGGAGGGCGGCCTCCTCGGCGGTGGAGACGATCCGGCTCATCGTGCGGACGGATTCGATGGGGTACTGGCCGACGCTGGTCTCGCCGGAGAGCATGACGGCGTCGGCGCCCTCGAAGACGGCGTTGGCGACGTCGGAGGTCTCGGCGCGGGTGGGCCGCGGCGCGGAGATCATCGATTCGAGCATCTGGGTGGCGACGATGACCGGGCGGGCCTTCTCGCGGCAGAGCTCGATGACGCGCTTCTGGACGATCGGGACCTGTTCGAGGGGGAGCTCGACGCCGAGGTCGCCGCGGGCGACCATGATGCCGTCGAAGGCGGCGACGATGGCGGGGAGCTCCTCGACGGCCTGCGGCTTCTCGATCTTGCCGATGAGGGGGACGCGGATGCCCTCCTCCTCCATGATCTGGAAGCAGATGTCGGCGTCGGCGGGGGTCCGGACGAAGGAGAGGGCGACCATGTCGACGCCGAGGCGGAGCGCCCAGCGGAGGTCCTCCTCGTCCTTGGCGGTGAGGGCGGGGACGCTGACGGGGACGCCGGGGAGGTTGAGGCCCTTGTTGTCGGAGACCATGCCGCCGACCTCGACGGTGGTGCGGACGCGGGGGCCGTCGACGTCGGTGACGCGGAGGGCGACGCGGCCGTCGTCGATGAGGACGGTGTCGCCGGGGCCGACGTCGCCGGGGAGGCCCTCGTAGGTGGTGGAGACCTCTTTGCGGGTGCCGGGGACGTCCTCGGTGGTGATGGTGAACTCGTCGCCGAGGGTGAGCCGTACCGGGCCGTCGGGGAACCGCCCGATGCGGATCTTGGGCCCTTGCAGGTCGGCCAGGATGCCGACGCCGCGGCCGGTGGCGGCGGAGGCCGCGCGGATCCGGTGGTAGACCTCCTCGTGGCCGGCGTGGTCGCCGTGGCTCATGTTGAGCCGGGCGACGTCGACGCCGGCCTCGACGAGTGCGTGGATCTGCTCGGCGGCGGAGCAGGCGGGGCCGATGGTACTGACGATCTTCGCTCGACGGGTCACATGGACAACGCTACTTAGTTACCTGCCGGTAGGGATATTCATGCAGGATACGGTCGCCGAAGATTCACGGACTGGTCTAGCTCAAGGGTCTAGACCAGTGGTGAATCTCACCCGGCGAAGACGCGGACGGCGGCCTGGCAGAAGGCCTTGAGGTCGTCCGGCTTGCGGCTGGTCACCAGCGTGTTGGGCCCACCCTCGCAGGTGACGACCTCCTCGTCGACCCAGTCGGCGCCGGCGTTGCGCAGGTCGGTCCGGAGGCTGGGCCAGGAGGTGACGCGGCGGCCGCGGACGACGTCCGCCTCGATCATGGTCCACGGGGCGTGGCAGATGGCCGCGACGGGCTTGCCGGCGTCGAAGAAGCCCTTGACGAACTCGACCGCCTTGGGCTGGGTCCGCAGGAAGTCGGGGTTGGCGACGCCGCCGGGCAGCACGAGCCCGTCGAACTCGTCCGGGCCGGAGACCTCGACGGTGGTGTCGACGTCGAAGTGGTCGGCCTTGTCGAGGTGGTCGAACCCCTGGATGCGGCCGGACTGGGTGGAGACGAGCCGGGGCGTGCCGCCGGCCTGCCGGACGGCGTTCCAGGGTTCGGTGAGCTCGACCTGCTCGGTGCCTTCGGGCGCGGCCAGGAAGGCGATGGTCTTGCCCTGGAGTTCGGTGCCCATGTGACCTCCTCGTCATGGGATAGGACGGTTCCTCCCGAGCACTGCCCGCGAGAGCGGGTGGTATGCAGGAGATGTGGAGGAGGCGCGCTACCAGGAGTCCCCGGCCCCGGCGGGGATGGGCCTGGCCTGCCTGTGGAGCCACCGGCACCCCGGGGACGCGGGCGGGCCGTTCGTGCAGCGGGTGGTGCCGGACGGCTGCGTGGACCTGATCTGGTGGAGCCGGAGCGCCGAGATCACGGTGGCGGGGCCGGACACGGGGCCCGCCCCGGCGCGGCTGGAGCCGGGCGAGCGGCTGGTGGCGGTGCGGTTCCGCCCGGGCACGGCGCCGCCGGTGCTGGGCGTGCCCGCCGACGCGGTACGGGACGCGCGGCCGCCCCTGCGGGAGCTGTGGGGGGACGCGGCGGGCCGCCTGGGCGAGGCGATGGCGGCGGCGCCGGATCCGCACGCCCTGCTGGTGGAGGCGGTCCGCGCCCGTTCGGTGGAACGGCCCGATCCGCTCGTGCCGGCTCTGGTGTCGGGCCTCGTGTCGGGCCTGATGCCGGGCCTGGAGGCGCGTCCGGTACGGGAGGTGGCCGGCGCGCTGGGCGTGAGCGAGCGGCAGCTGCGCCGGCGGGCGCACGCGGCGTTCGGGTACGGGCCCAAGACGCTGCAGCGGGTGCTGCGTTTCCAGCGGGCGCTGCGGATGGCGCGGGCGGGCGTGCCGCTGGCGGAGGTGGCGTACGCGGCGGGCTACGCCGATCAGGCGCACCTGGCGAACGAGGTTCGCGGGCTGGCCGGCGCGCCGATCCGGACGCTCCTCTGAACGCGGCCTGGAACGGCCGGGGGCTCAGGAGAGGTCGAGCCGACCGTACGCGTGGAGCGTGCGGAGCCGTTCGACGGTGACGAACCCGCGCCATTCGGGCTCGGTGATCGGGGTCCAGAAGGGGAAGTCGACGGTCCAGCCGCCGTCGTCGAGGCGGGCGTCGACGAGCGCGTCGAGTTCGGCGTCGATGGCGGCGGGGTCGAAGAGCCGGTGGCCGAAGCCGCCGGGCGCGGGCGCGTAGTCGAGCGGCGAGTGGTGCGCGTCGGGGGCGGCCGGGTCGAGGGAGGCGCGCAGCGGCCCGCGGACCCGCTCGAACGCGGCCTCGGCGCGGTCGCGGTCGGGCACGTGGTCGAGGAAGCACAGCACGGCCAGGGCGTCGTAGGGGCCGACCTCGTGCTCGCCGTTCTCCAGGTAGTTCCAGGAGAACTCGGTGGCTGACGCCAGCCAGGGGTGGCGGGAGCCCATCTGGTGGAGTAGCCCGGCGAGGGTGGCGGTGGGGTTGATGCTGCCGGGCGGGTCGTCGGGCGTCTGCCACCAGGGGGCGCGGGGGGTGTCGCGTACGGTCGGCAGCACGAACGGCACTCCCCCGCCGGGCCGGGTGATGGACGCCAGGTAGTCGCCGATCCGCGCGACGGCGGGGTCGGTGTCGGCGCCGGCCTCGTGCAGGAACTGCAGGGCATGCTGGGCGGGGACGGGCTGGCTGGCCTCGCCGCGCAGGTCGGGTTCGAGGGCGTGGCCGTACCCGCCGTCGGGGTTCTCGTAGGGGCGCAGCGCGGCGACGACGGCGCCGGCGGGGCCGCCGCGGAAGTGGAGGGCGAAGCGGTGGCGGTCGATCAGCCGGGCGTTGAGCCGCAGGAAGTCCTCGGCCGCGTCCAGATCCTTGGCCTGGAGAGTGTTCATCCCCCGACCGTACGGGCCGGGCGGGGCCGGGGTCTTGGAGGAAACGGCCATGTACGAACCATGATCCTTCCTGGTTGACTGGCGGGATGAGCGATCCGCTGCACGAGCGCGACCGGGCCGCGGCGGCGCTGGAGCCGGTGTTCCGCGCGGCCGGGCCGTACCTGGAGGGCCTCGCGGACCGGCCGGTGCACGACCGGTCGCGGGACGCCCTGGTCGCGGAGCTGGACGGGCCGCTGCCGGCGGCGGGCGAGGGCGCGGCGGCGGCGGTGGAGCGGCTGCTGCGGGTGGGGACGGCGGCGGCGACGCATTCCTCCGGGCCGCGGTTCTTCCACTTCGTGGTGGGCGGCTCGACCCCGGCGGCGATGGCCGGGGACTGGACGGCCTCGCTGCTGGACCAGGCCGCGGGGCTGTGGCTGACCTCGCCGCTGGCGGCGCGGGTGGAGACGATCGTGCTGCGGTGGCTGAAGGAGCTGTTCGGGCTGCCCGCCTCGTACGGCGGCGTGCTGACGCCCAGCGCGACGTTCGCGCACGTGACGGGGCTGGCGTGCGCCCGCGCCTGGTGGGCGGGGCGGCACGGCGCCGACGTGGTGGCGCACGGGCTGGCGGGGCTGCCGCGGATGCCGGTGTTCAGCAGCGGGCTGGTGCACGCCAGCACGCGCAAGGCGCTGCAGATCCTCGGGTGTGGGCGGGACACGCTGCGCACGTTCGAGCGCGACGACCGGGGGCGGGTCGATCTGGCCGCGATGGAGGAGGCGCTGGCGGCGCTGGGCGGTGATCCGGCGGTCATCGTCGCGAACCTGGGCGAGGTCAACACCGGCGACTCCGACCCGATCGAGGAGCTGGCCGATCTGGCGGAGCGGTACGGGGCGTGGCTGCACGTGGACGGCGCGTTCGGGATGTTCGCGGCGGTCTCGCCCCGTACGGCGCAGCTGGCGCGCGGTGTCGAGCGGGCCGATTCGGTCACGGCGGACGGGCACAAGTGGCTGAACGTCCCGTACGAGAGCGGTTTCTCGTTCGTCAAGGATCCATCGACGCTGGCGCGCACGTTCGGGTCGTGGGGCGCCGCCTACCTGCCGGACGCCGGCGGCGAGGAGGTCAACTACAACTCGCTGGGCCCGGAGTCGTCGCGGCGGGCGCGGGCGTTCCCGATCTGGGCGACGCTGCGCGCGTACGGGCGGGACGGGTACCGCGAGATGGTCGAGCGGCACCTGGACGCGGCGCTGCATCTGGGGCGGCTGGTGGAGGAGGCGCCCGATCTGGAGCTGCTGGCGCCGGTGCGGCTGTGCGTCGTGTGCTTCCGGTACCGGCCACCGGGCGTTCCGGAGGAGGAGCTGAACGGCCTGAACGCGCGGCTCGGCGAGGCGCTGCTGGCCGACGGGCGCGTGTACGCGGGCACCTCCACCTACCGGGGGATGACGGTGTTCCGCCCCGCGGCCCTGAACTGGCGCACGACGCCCTCCGACGTGGCGGCCCTGGTGGAGGTGCTGCGGGAGCTGGCGGCCCGTCTCTGACCGGCCTGGCGGCCGCGCCCGCCCGGGGCCGCGACGTGGCGTGGCGTGGCCTCAGGCGGCCCTGACCTGGCCGGGCGCGCAGCCGACGATCTCCAGGCCGTGCCGGCAGGCGTACGCGCGCGCCAGGCAGGCGCCGGCGAACGCGGCGGTCCGGCCGTTGTCGAACGCGCAGGTCACCGGCTGCTGGCCGGGCGGGCAGGACAGCGCGCAGCGGGCGGGCGCCACGGGCCGCGAGATCGGCCCGGCCGCCGCGGCGCCGAGCGCGCCCGCGACGGCCGCGGAGAGCACCGCCGCGACGGCCGCCGGAACGAGGATCCGGGCACGGATGACCATGGTCCACCCCGAGAAGTCACTGTGCGGAACTGAACGACTTCCCACTGTAGTGAACGCGGTCAGCGGGCCCCCGGCCAGGGTCCCGGCGGGGTGTGCTCGACCGTCTCGGTCTCGACCTTGGTGTCGTACACCCGGAAGCCCCGCGCCTGGTAGTTGGCCAGCGCGGCGGGCCCGTCCGTGGAGCAGGTGTGCACCCAGACGCGGGCGGTCGGCTCCCGGCCCGGCCACCGCTCCGCCAGGTCCCAGGCGCGGGCGGCGCCGGCGGCCAGCAGGTGGCCGCCGATCCCCCGGCCCTGGAACGCGCCGAGCAGCCCGAAGTGGACGATCTCCACCTCGCCGCCGGCCTGCGGGTCCAGCTCGACGTAGCCGGCCGGGGTGCCGCGCACGTAGGCCACCCAGGTCTCGACGCCGGGGCGCTCCAGCCAGTTCATCCACTGGTCGTAGGTCCAGCCGAGCCGGTCGACCCAGTAGTAGTCGCCCCCGACCGCGGTGTACAGGAAGCGGTTCAGCTCGGGGCTGGGCACCTCCGCGCGGGCGATGTCCACCGCGACCTCCGGGGCCCGGCCGGCCGGGCGCAGCTCGGCGCGGGCCCGCTGCTCCAGGTACCAGGTGGTCACGTCGACTCGTCTGATCGGCACGCTGTTCCTCGCACAAGAAAGCCGCCGCGGCCCCGGCGCCCTGGAGCGGGCGCGCGGGGTCGCGGCGGGGTGTCGGATCCGGGCCTGGCCGTGGCGGAGACCGGTGGTGTCCGGCCAGGTCACAAGGTCGTCAGGCTATCGGACGGGCGGTCGGGGGGATCGGGTACGGCAGCGCCGACTCACCGGCGAGGAACTTGTCCACGCCGTGCGCCGCGGCGCGGCCCTCGGCGATCGCCCACACGATCAGCGACTGGCCGCGGCCCATGTCGCCGGCCGCGAAGACGCCCTCGACGGAGGTCGCGTAGTCGGCGTCGCGGACGACGTTGCCGCGCCCGTCCAGCTCGACGCCGAGCTGCTCCAGCAGCCCCTCCTTCTGCGGGCCGAGGAAGCCCATGGCGAGGGTGACGAGCTCGGCCGGGATCTCCCGCTCGGTGCCCTCGACCGGCTGGAACCCGGTCTCGGGGCCGCCGACCTCCACCAGCCGCAGCGCGCGGACGTTGCCGTCGGCGTCGCCGGCGAACTCGGTGGTGGACACCGCGTACAGCCGGTCGCCGCCCTGCTCGGCGAGCTCCTCGTGGGCGCTCTCCATCTTGAACAGCATCGGGTACGTCGGCCACGGCTGGGAGTCGGGCCGGGCCGCGGGCGGCATCGGCATGATCTCCAGCTGGGTGATCGACTTCGCGCCCTGCCGGATCGCGGTGCCGATGCAGTCGGCGCCGGTGTCGCCGCCGCCGATCACGACCACGTGCTTGCCCGCGGCGGAGATCGGCGACTCGTCGAAGTCGCCCTCCTGCACCCGGTTGGCCGGGGGCAGGTACTCCATCGCCTGGTAGATGCCCTTGAGGTCGCGGCCGGGCACGGGCAGGTCGCGCCACACGGTGGCGCCGCCGGCCAGCACGACCGCGTCGTACTTCTCGCGCAGCTCGTCGCCGGTGACGTCGGCGCCGACGTTCACCGAGGTCTTGAAGTCGGTGCCCTCGGCGCGCATCTGCGCGACGCGCCGGTCGACGTGGCGCTTCTCCATCTTGAACTCGGGGATGCCGTACCGCAGCAGGCCGCCGATCCGGTCGGCGCGCTCGTACACCCGCACGTCGTGCCCGGCGCGGGTCAGCTGCTGCGCGGCGGCCAGCCCGGCGGGGCCGGAGCCGACGACCGCGACCTTCCTGCCGGTGCGGACCGCCGGCGGCTTCGGGCCCACCCAGCCCTCGGCCCACGCGCGGTCGATGATCTCGACCTCGACCCGCTTGATCGTCACCGGGTCCTGGTTGATGCCCAGCACGCACGCGCTCTCGCACGGCGCCGGGCACAGCCGGCCGGTGAACTCCGGGAAGTTGTTCGTGGCGTGGAGGCGCTCGATGGCCTCCTGCCAGTCCTTGCGGTACACCAGGTCGTTCCACTCGGGGATGAGGTTCCCCAGCGGGCAGCCCTGGTGGCAGAACGGGATGCCGCAGTCCATGCAGCGGCTCGCCTGCTTCTCCAGCTTCCCCTCGCCGAAGTTCTCGTAGACCTCCGACCAGCTCTTGATCCGCACGTCGACCGGGCGGCGCTTCGGGAGTTCCCGCTGTACGGTCAGGAAGCCCTTCGGGTCTGCCATATCTCGGAGTCCCCCTCTCTCAGCTCTGCGCGGCGGCCATGATGGCCTCGTCGACGTCCCGGCCCTCGGCCTCCGCCTTGGCGGCGGCCTCCAGGACGCGGCGGTAGTCCCGCGGCATGATCTTGGTGAAGCGGGCCGCGGCGGCGTCCCAGTCCGCCAGCAGCTTCGCGGCGACCTCGGACCCGGTCTCGGCCAGGTGCCGTTCCACCTGCGTGCGGACGAAGTCGGCGTCCTCCCCGGTGAGCGGCTCCAGGTCGACCATCCCCGGGTTGACCCGCTCGGCGACCAGGTCGAGCACGTACGCGATGCCGCCGGACATGCCGGCCGCGAGGTTGCGCCCGGTACGGCCCAGGATGATCGCGCGGCCGCCGGTCATGTACTCGCAGGCGTGGTCGCCCACGCCCTCGACCACCGCGGTGGCGCCGGAGTTGCGGACGCAGAACCGCTCCCCCACGATGCCGCGGGCGTACAGCTCGCCCGAGGTGGCGCCGTACAGGATGACGTTGCCGCCGATGATCTGCTCCTCGGCCGCGAACGCCGCGTCCGGGTGCGGCCGCACCGTCAGGCGCCCGCCGGACAGGCCCTTGCCGACGTAGTCGTTGGCGTCGCCGGTCAGCCGCAGCGTGATCCCGCGCGGCAGGAACGCGCCGAACGAGTTGCCCGCCGACCCGGTGAAGGCGACGTCGATGGTGTCGTCGGGCAGGCCCTCGCCGCCCCACTTCTTGGTCAGCTCGTGGCCCAGCATCGTGCCGACCGTGCGGTTGACGTTGCGGATCGGCAGGTCGAGGGTGACCTTGTCGCCGAACGCGATCGCGCCCTCGGCCAGCTGGATCAGCGTGTTGTCCAGCGCCTTCTCCAGCCCATGGTCCTGCTCGGCGGTGCGGCGCAGCGCCGCGCCCTCGGGCAGTTCGGGCTTGTGCAGGATCGGCGTCAGGTCCAGGCCGTTCGCCTTCCAGTGGTCCACCGCGCGGCGGGTGTCGATCATCTCGACCCGCCCGATCGCCTCGTCCAGCGACCGGAAGCCCAGCGCCGCCAGGTACTCGCGGACCTCCTCGGCGATGAACTCGAAGAAGTTCACCACGAACTCGGCCTTGCCGCTGAACCGCTGCCGCAGCACCGGGTTCTGGGTGGCCACGCCCACCGGGCAGGTGTCCAGGTGGCAGACCCGCATCATGATGCAGCCCGACACCACCAGCGGCGCGGTGGCGAAGCCGTACTCCTCGGCGCCCAGCAGCGCCGCGATGACCACGTCCCGGCCGGTCTTCATCTGCCCGTCGGTCTGCACGACGATGCGGTCGCGCAGGCCGTTCAGCAGCAGCGTCTGCTGGGTCTCGGCCAGGCCGAGCTCCCACGGCGTGCCGGCGTGCTTGAGCGACGTCAGCGGCGACGCGCCGGTGCCGCCGTCGTGCCCGGAGATCAGCACCACGTCGGCGTGCGCCTTCGACACGCCCGCCGCGACCGTCCCGACCCCGACCTCCGCGACCAGCTTGACGTGCACGCGCGCCGCCGGGTTGGAGTTCTTCAGGTCGTGGATCAGCTGCGCCAGGTCCTCGATCGAGTAGATGTCGTGGTGCGGCGGCGGCGAGATCAGGCCCACCCCGGGCGTGGAGTGCCGGGTCTTGGCGATCCACGGGTACACCTTGTGGCCGGGCAGCTGCCCGCCCTCGCCGGGCTTGGCGCCCTGCGCCATCTTGATCTGGATGTCGTCGGCGTTGGTGAGGTACTCCGAGGTCACCCCGAACCGGCCGGACGCCACCTGCTTGATCGCGCTGCGCCGCAGGTCGCCGTTCGCGTCGGGGGTGAACCGCCGCGGGTCCTCGCCGCCCTCACCGGTGTTGGACTTGCCGCCCAGCCGGTTCATGGCGATCGCGAGGGTCTCGTGCGCCTCCGCCGAGATGGAGCCGTACGACATCGCGCCGGTGGAGAACCGCTTGACGATCTCCGATACCGGCTCGACCTCGTCGATGGGCACCGGCGGCCGCTCGCCCTCCTTGAGGTCGAACAGCCCGCGCAGCGTCATCAACGCCTCGGACTGGGAGTCCACCGACGAGGTGTACTCCTTGAAGATCTCGTACCTGCGGGTCCGGGTGGCGTGCTGGAGCTTGAACACCGTCTCCGGGTTGAACAGGTGCCGCTCGCCCTCGCGCCGCCACTGGTACTCGCCGCCGACCTCCAGCGTGCGGTGCGCCGCCTCGTTCCCGTTCGCCGGGTACGCGCGGCGGTGCCGCTCGGCGACCTCGCGGGCCAGCACCCCGAAGCCGACGCCGCCGAGCCGGGACGTCGTCCCGGTGAAGCAGCGGTCGATGACCTCGGCGCCCAGGCCGATCGCCTCGAAGATCTGCGCGCCGGTGTACGACGCGACCGTGGAGACGCCCATCTTGGACATCACCTTCAGGACGCCCTTGCCGTACGCCTTGATCAGGTTGCGTACCGCGGTGGTCGCGTCCAGGCCATCGATCGCGCCGGTGGCGATCAGGTCCTCGATGGTCTCCTGCGCCAGGTACGGGTTGATCGCGGACGCGCCGTACCCGATGAGCAGCGCCATGTGGTGGCACTCGCGGGCCTCGGCCGTCTCGATCACCAGGCCGACCCGGGTGCGGGTCTTCTCCCGGATCAGGTGGTGGTGCACCGCGCCGGTGAGCAGCAGCGCCGGGATCGCCGCGCGGGAGGCGTCCGAGCCGCGGTCCGACAGCACGATGATCCGCGCGCCGCCGGAGATCGCGTCCGACACCTCGGCGCAGATCTCCTCCAGCCGGTGCTCCAGCGCCTCGCCGCCGCCGGCGACGTCGTACAGGCCGTGCACGACGTGCGCCCGCAGGTGCGGCAGGTCGCCCTCGTCGTCGATGTGGATGATCTTGGAGAGCTCGTCGTTGTCCAGGATCGGCGTCGGCAGCACCAGCCGCCGGCACGACTCCGGACCCGGCTCCAGCAGGTTGCCCTCGGGCCCCAGCGTGGACTGCAGCGAGGTGACCAGCTCCTCGCGGATCGCGTCCAGCGGCGGGTTCGTGACCTGCGCGAACTGCTGCTTGAAGTAGTCGAACAGCAGGCGCGGCCGCTCCGACAGCACCGCGATCGGGGTGTCGGTGCCCATCGACCCGATCGGCTCCGCCCCCGTCCGCGCCATCGGGGTGAGGATGATCCGCTGCTCTTCGAGCGTGTAGCCGAACGTCTGCTGCCGCTTGACCAGCGTCTCGTGCGTCGGGATCTCGCGGTCGCGGTGCGGCAGCTCCTCGAACCGGACGAGGCCCTCGTGCAGCCACTCCCCGTACGGGTGGGCCGCCGCCAGCTCGGCCTTGACCTCGTCGTCCTCGACGATCCGGCCGGCCGCGGTGTCCACCAGGAAGATCTTGCCGGGCTGCAGCCGGCCCTTCCGCACCACCTTGGCGGACAGGATGTCCAGCACGCCCGCCTCGCTGGCCAGCACCACGAACCCCTCGTCGGTCACCCAGTACCGGCCGGGACGCAGCCCGTTCCGGTCCAGGACCGCGCCGACCACGGTGCCGTCGGTGAACGTGACGCTCGCGGGCCCGTCCCAGGCCTCCATCAGCGTCGAGTGGAACTCGTAGAACGCCCGGCGCGCCGGGTCCATCTCGGTGTGGTTCTCCCACGCCTCGGGGATCATCATCAGCACCGCGTGCGGCAGCGACCGGCCGCCCAGGTGCAGCAGCTCCAGGCACTCGTCGAACGACGCCGTGTCGCTGGCCTCGATGTCGATCACCGGGTAGATCCGGGACAGGTCGCCGGGCAGCAGGTCCGACTTCAGCAGCGCCTCGCGGGCGCGCATCCAGTTGCGGTTCCCCTTGACCGTGTTGATCTCGCCGTTGTGGGCGATGAACCGGTACGGGTGCGCCAGCTCCCATGCCGGGAACGTGTTGGTCGAGAACCGCGAGTGCACCAGCGCGATCGCGCTGGCGAACCGGCGGTCCGACAGGTCGGGGAAGAACGGCTCCAGCTGCGGGGTCGTCAGCATCCCCTTGTAGACGATCGTCCGGCTGGACAGGCTCGGGAAGTAGACCCGAACGTCCTGCTCGGCGCGCTCGCGCATGCAGAACACGGCGCGGTCCAGCTCCAGGCCTGTCCTGCCCGCGTGCGGGCCGCCCTCCGCCGGGGCGATGAACAGCTGCGCGAAGTGCGGCATCGCCCGGCGCGCCGCCGGGCCCGCGAAGGCGGGGTCGAACGGCAGCTCGCGCCACCCGAGGACCGCCAGGCCCTCCTCCTCGCACAGCTTCGCGACGTGCGCGACCGCGGCCGCGCGCTCCTCGGCGTCCACCGGGAGGAACGCGATGCCCGCGGCGTACGCGCCCGCCTCGGGAAGCGGGAAGCCGCAGACCTCGCGGAAGAACGCGTCCGGGATCTGGACGAGGATGCCGACCCCGTCGCCGTCGTCCGGCTCGGCGCCCACGGCGCCGCGGTGGTCGAGGTTCTTCAGGACGGTCAGGGCGTTCTGAACGATGTCGTGGCTCTTGCGGCCGTGCAGATCGGCGACCATGCCGACCCCGCAGGCGTCGTGCTCGTTGGCCCGGTCGTACAGCCCCTGGTTCGGGGGCAGGCCGGGTCCGAGGGCGGCAGCAGCCATCAACCCTCCCGTCGTCGTCATGTCACTGCTTCTAGGTCAGTGCAGGCTCGGGACGACGTTGGCCCTGCTGCGGTATGAGGACATTACCTCACTGCCGGGATCATGCCCGAGCGGACCGGATCGCGAAACTTCCACGCGTCGATCACTTATGCCGGGATCCCCGACTGGTTTAGACCAGGATAGCGGGACCGATTTTCACCACTTCGCCGTGACCTCGGTGATCATCATCACGACCGATCGATGTTTAGGCCGGTCAGGAGGCGGTCAGGAGGCGCGCGCGGCCCGTCCCAGCGGCCCCGGGGCCTTCCCGCCCTCGATCAGCAGCGTCAGCAGCTCGTCGTCCTGGGCGTCGCCCTTGCCGTCCGCGCGCTGGACCCACGACACGACCGCGTAGTGGCCCATCGCCAGGCCGCGCGCCATCGAGAAGCCCTGCCCGAACCCGTCCAGCGGCCGCACGAACCCGCCGCCCGACCCGAGCGTCCCGACCAGCCGGTCCGCGCTCTCCTTGCCCGCCAGGTTGAACACGGCGACGGTCAGCGAGTGTTCCTCACCCGCGTACACGGCCCGCGCCGCCTGCGTGCAGGCCCCCTGCCGCAGCACCTCGGCCACTCCGGTGCCCCAGACGGCCGCGCCGCAGTCCCCGTCCAGCCGCTTGCCCTTCAGCGAGAGTTCCGCGCCCGGCACCGCCAGTTTGGCATCGGGGAACGCCTCCCCCTCCGTCAGCGGCGCCGCGTCCGCCGACCGCTGCTCGATCTTCGCGTAAGCCCCGGTCGACGGCGAGCTCGAGTAGGAGGCGGGCGACACCCCGCTCTGCGCCACCTGCCCGACCGACCCCGCGGGGCCCTTCGCGGCGGGGGCCTTCCCGTCCCCGCCGGAGACGAGCACGACGGCCAGCGCCAGGACGATCACCAGCCCGAGCCCGCCGGCCGCGAGGAAGTAGACCCGCGAGCGCTGGTACGTTCCACCCTTCCGGCCGTCCTTCTGGCGCGGCTCACCGCCGCGCGCCCGGCCGGAACGGCTCCGCTTGGAAGAAGACATCCCGTCCGAGCTTGCCAGACCGTCCCGCGACACACCGAACCGATCACCCCGGGGCCCGCCCGATCGCTCGCCCCGCCGCCGCGGGCCGCCGGATCCGGAACGGTTCGCGCCCTCCGCTCCCGGCAGGCGCTGCGGGCCGCTCCTCCGCGCCTCCGCCGGACGATCGCCTCGCCGGCGCGGACCGCCGGCCAGGGGGCGTCCCGCCGACTTCGACGACGGCGGCCGCGGCTGGGCGCTCTCGCGAGCGTCGGCCGCCGGGCGGTCGGGCGCCACGGGATGGCGGCCCCCCTCCGGGGCACCGTCACGGCGCGGCCGCGGAACGCGACCGGACTCGGACGGAGCCGACCCGCGCGGCAGCCGCTGCGGACCACTCTCGCGAGCATCGGCCGCAGGCCGGTCGGAGGCCGCCGGGCGGCGGCCTCCCTCCGAGGCGCCCTCACGGCGCGGCCGCGGGACGCGACCGGACTCAGGCGGAGCCGACCCACGCGGCAACCGCTGCGGACCACTCTCGCGGCCGTCGGCCGCCGGGCGGTCGGGGACCGCGGGACGGCGGCCTCCCTCCGGACCGCCGTCACGGCGCGGCCGCGGAACGCGACCAGACTCAGGCGGAGCCGACCCACGCGGCAACCGCTGCGGACCACTCTCGCGAGCGTCGGCCGCTGGGCGGTCGGGCGCCCCGGGACGGCGGCGCCCCTCCTCGGCGCCGTCGCGGCGCGGGCGCGGGACGCGGCCGGACTCGGGCGGAGTCGATCCGCGCGGCAGCCGCTGCGGGCCGCTCTCGCGCGGCTCGGCCGGACGGCCGCGCCGGCGGCGGTCGCCCTCCGGCCGGGCCGCGCCCTCGGCGGGGCGCGGGCGGCGCGGGTCGGGAGCGGGATCGCGGCGCGCGGGGCCCTGCGACGGCGCGCCGCCCGGCGGGCGCTGCGGCGCGCTCTGGCGGGGATCGGCGGGGCGGCCGCCGCGTACGGGACGCGGCGCGGCCTCCGGGCGGGGGCGAGGCGTTTCGGGAGCGGGGCGGCGCGGGCGCGGGATCCGGGGCTGGTCCCGGGCGGCCGGGCGGCGGGGTTCGTTCCGGTCCACGGTGGTGCCGGGCTAGCGTCCGGCCGGGATCAACGCCGCGTCCCGTCGACGAGCTCCAGCCGGCCCCAGACGAAGTCGGCGGGCTTCTCGACGGCCAGGCTCGCGTCGATCATCTCGTTGAGCGAGGCGGGCTGGGCGCCGCCGGCCCGCTGGACCCAGGTGACGATCGCGTAGTGGCCGTACGCCTGCGCGTACGCGGCGCTGAAGCCCTTCGCGAAGTCCGGGGTGCCGGGCGCGGTCAGCGGCAGCACGAACCCGCCGCCGGTGGCCGGGTCCAGGGTGCGGACGATCTGCTCGGCGCCCTCCTGGGACGCCAGGTTCACCGCGATGAACTGGCCGACGTGCCGCTTGTCCTGGCTGACGTACGCGCCGCGGGCGATCTGCGAGCACTGGTGCTTCGCCAGGTCCGCCTGGAGGCGCGCGCCCCAGGTGACGGCCTTGCAGTCGTTCGACAGCTGCGAGGCGGCGAGGGTGAAGGAGTACTTCTGGTACGCGACGGTCTTGACGTCCGCGGGGAACGCCTCCCCCTGCGTGACCGGACGCTGGTCGGCGCTGCGCTGGGCGAGCTTGGCCATGTCCTTGTCGGAGGTCTGCGGCGTGTACGCGACCGGCGAGATCTGGGCACCGTTCCCGGGCGCTCCGGCCGGCTTCTCCTCGCCGCCGAGCACGAAGAACGCGACGACGCCGCCGGCGACCGCGACCGCGAGCACGGCCGCCACGATGATCAGCGGCAGGCGCGACCGCGCGGGCTTGGCGCGGCGATCGGCCCTTCCGCCACCGGGCCGGATGTCCGTACCGCCGTCCTTGGGGGATGCGTCTGTGTCACGAGCCTCGATCACAGTCCGGGAGCTTAGCGGTACAGGCACCCCTCGCGGGCCCAAAAGGTCGTTTCGCCCAGATCGATCAGCGGTCACGGACCGTTCGCGCCGATGAGCGCTCCGACGCCGAACGTGATGGCCGCCGCGGCGGCGCCGAAGGCGAGCTGGCGCAGCCCCCCGAACCACCAGGAACGGGTCGTCACGCGCGCCACCAGGGCGCCCGCGCCGAACAGCCCGAGCCCCGCGAGCACCGCCGCGGGCCACAGCGAACCCGTCCCGAACAGGTACGGCAGCACCGGCAGGAGGGCACCCACGGCGAACGACAGGAACGAGGAGACCGCCGCGAGCACCGGCGAGGGCAGCTCGCCCGGCGCGACGCCGAGCTCCTCGCGGGCGTGGATCTCCAGCGCCTCGTCCGGGTCGCGCGACAGCTGCCGCGCCACCTCGGCGGCCAGCTCGGGGTCCACGCCGCGGCCCTCGAAGACCTGGGCCAGCTCCTCCTGCTCGGCCTTCGGATGGCGGGCCAGCTCGAGCCGCTCCACCTCGATCTCGGCCTCGGCCAGCTCGGACTGGGAGGCGACGGAGATGTACTCCCCGGCGGCCATCGAGAACGCGCCCGCCGCCAGGCCCGCCACCCCGGTGAGCAGCACGACCTCGCGGGACGCCTGGCCGCCGGCCACCCCGGCGATCAGCGCGAAGTTGGACACCAGCCCGTCCATCGCGCCGAACACCGCCGGCCGCAGCCAGCCCCCGGTGACGTCGCGGTGCTGGTGGTGGTGCTCGGCCGTCAACGCGCCCCCTCGCCGGGCTGTCCGCTACTCGGGATCCGCTACTTGGGATCCGCTACTTGGGATCCTTGACCGGCTCGCCCTTGGCGGGCTCGCCGTCGTCCTCATTGTCCCCGCCGTCCCCGGCCGCCTCATCGGCGGGCTCGACGGTCGACTCGGCGGCGGACTCGACGCTCGGCTCGGCGGTCGGCTCGGCGGCGGGCTCGTCCGCGGACTCCGCGGATTCCGCCGGCTCCTCGCCGGCCGCCGACTCCCCGCCGTCTGCGGGCTCCTCGGACTCCTCGGGCTCCGTCGGCTTCTCGCCGGCCGCGGGCTTCTCAGGCTCCTCGTCGGCGGGCTTCTCGTCCGGCTCTTCCGCCTTCTCCTCGGCGGTGGCCTCGGCCGCGGGCTCCTTCGGGTCGTCGTCGGCGGACTCGGCGGGCTTCGTCAGCGTGACCGACTCCTCCTCCGTCGGCTCCTGCCCGGCCGCGGCGGGCGTCTCGGAGGCCGGTCCCTCGGGCTCGGCCGGGGCGGCGCCCACGGCCTCCGGGCGGCCGGCCTTCGTGCGGGCCCAGTAGATGTAGGCGACGGCGCCGAGGAAGACGACCAGGGACGTCCAGTTGTTGAGGCGCAGGCCCAGCACGTGGTGGGCGTCGTCGATGCGCAGCCACTCGATCCAGAACCGGCCGAGGGTGTAGCCCGCGAGGTAGAGGGCGAACGTGCGGCCGTGGGTGAGCTTCCAGCGCCGGTCGGCCCAGATCACCACGCCGGCCAGCACGACGCACCACAGGAACTCGTACAGGAAGGTCGGGTGGTAGGTGGCGATGTCGGCGTACTGCGGGTCCGGGCTGCCGTCGGACAGCCGGGGGCGGTGCGCCTGGTCGATCTCCAGTCCCCAGAACGTGTCGAGCGGCCGCCCGTACAGCTCCTGGTTCCAGTAGTTGCCCCAGCGGCCGATGCCCTGCGCGAGCACGATGCCGGGGGCGGCGGCGTCGCCGAGCGCGGCGACCGAGATCCCGCGCCGGCGGCAGGCGATCATGGCGCCGACGCCGCCGAGCAGGACGGCGCCCCAGATGCCGAGGCCGCCCTCCCAGATCTTCAGCGCGTCCACCGGGTCGCGGCCCTCGCCGAAGTACCGCTGGTAGTCGGTGACCACGTGGTAGAGCCGGCCGCCGACCAGGCCGAACGGCACGGCCCACACGGCGACGTCGATGATCGTCCCGGGGGTGCCGCCCCTGGCCGCCCAGCGCCGCTCGCCCAGCCAGACCGCCACGATGATGCCAAGAATGATCATCAGGGCGTAGGCGCGGAGCGGTACGGGTCCCAGGTGCCAGACGCCCTGGGAGGGACTCGGGATGAAGGCCACCGGCTGCATGAGCGATGACGTTACCGCCTTTGGCGGAGCGCGTGGTCCCGCCCGGGCGAGATCGTCCGTCAGGGGCGGACGGCGGTGTGGACGGCGCGCTCCAGCCGGGCCGGAGACAGGAGGTGGTCCTGGAGGTCGAGGCGCGTGCCGTTCAAGAACGCGGCCGGTACTTCGTGGACGCCGCGCGCGTCGCGCGCCTCCTGGGTCAGCCGGTCGAGCCGGGCGCTCTGCAGGCCGCCGGTGACGCAGCCGCCGAACGCCGGGTCGGCGATGCCGGTGTCGCGGGCGAGGGCGACGAGGTCGGCGGCGGTGAAGCCGCCGGCGCCCTCCATCGGGCCGCGGGTGAACAGGGCGCCGTGGTAGGCGAGCCAGTGGCCGGCCGGGGCGCAGAGGGAGGCGTTGGCGGCGCGGCGGGTGGCGGACGCGGCCGGTTCGGCGGTCTCGAACGCGACCGGGCGGTACACGGCGCGGACCCGCCCCTGGGACGCCAGCCGCTTGATCGTGGCGCCGGTGACGTCCTCCATCTCCGCGCAGGTCGCGCACCGGTAGTCGGTGTAGATCTCCAGGAGGGGCCAGCGGACGCCGCCGCCGGCGACCGCGACGGACCCGTCGGCGGCCCGCCACACGGTCGAGACGGGGGCGTCGTACGAGCCGGTCGTGGCGGCGGTCCCGGTCTCGGCCGGGCGGCGCAGCAGGGTGAACGCGCCGACGGTGACGCTGAAGACGGCCACGGCGCCGAGCACGGCCAGCAGCCGGCGGCCCGCCTCGCCGGGGCCCCGGCGGTCCCATCGCGACGTGGTCATCGTCCCCCCGGATGTCCCCCAGATCGGAACCCGCGGCATCGAGGCTAACGAAACCGGTGGGGTCGGGGAGGCACGCGGCGGTGAAGAGTCCGTCAAGAGGAGCGCCGCGGATCCCCGTGCCGGGATCCGCGGCGCCCGCGGGCCGGTGCCCGCCCGCTCGGCGACCCGCCTACTTCTTGGCGGCGTCCGTGACGGCCTTGCGCAGCGCGTCGGGGTCGCCGACCTCGTTCTCCAGCTTGCGGCCGTCCAGGAAGACGCTCGGGGTGCCGGTGACCTTGCGCTCCTCCAGCGCGTACTTGGTCATCGAGTCGACCTGCGCCTTCTTCTGCTGCTCGGTCACGCACTTCTCGAAGTTGGGGTCGGTCACGCCGACGTCCTTGCCCCAGGCGACCAGGTCCTCGTTGGCGAAGCCCTCCGAGCCCTCGCGCGGCTGGAACTTGAACAGGGCGTCGTGGTACGAGAGCCACTTGTCGGCCGGGACGCACAGGGCGGCGGCCGCCGACCGGAACGAGTTGCTCTTGATCGGGTCGCGCTGCTCGCCGAACAGGTGGAACGGCCGGTAGACGACCTTGACCTTGCCCTCGGCCGCCAGCTCCTTGATCGTCTTGCCGGTGGCCTCCTCCATGCTCTTGCAGGCCGGGCACTGGAAGTCCTCGAAGACCTCCAGGACGGGGGCGGTGACGCCCTGCTTGGCCATGACGATCGAGCCGTCGGCCTCGCGGGAGACGGGGGCCTGCGGGCCGGTGTAGGCGACGGCCTTCTGGTCGCGCTTGCCCCGCTGGTCCAGGACGATCACGGTGACCACCACGACCAGCGCCACCGCGACCACCGCGCCGATCACGATGCCCAGCAGCCGCCGCTGCTTCGCGCGCGCCGCCTGGCGCTTGCGCTCGGCGGCGAGCCGCTCCCGCGCGCTCCGCTCTCGTGCGGCCTTGCTCATGTGGATCTCCTATGGGGACACCGTGCGGAGGGGCCGACCCTGCTAGTCGGCATCGCCGATCCGCCGGAACTCATCGAACAGGACAAGGACGAACAGCAGGATAGTGATGACGTGCACGCCGGTGCACCACAGGCAGATCTTGCCGAGGATGAACTCGGCGGTCAGCAGGTAGACCACGAACAGCAGGCCCAGGCAGACGCTCGCCAGCCGGCCCCAGCGCAGGGCGGGGTGCTCCGCGCGCAGCGCGGGCGGCGTGATCAGCGCGGCGAAGCCGGCGAAGAACGCCAGCCCCAGCAGCGGCAGCGGGATGCCCAGCAGCTCGGAGTACTCGCTGGTGGTGACCGAGTGGCAGTCCACCGTCCCGGTGGTGGAGCACACCATCGCGCCCTCGTTGAAGTGCGTCACCGTCAGGTAGGCGGAGACGCCGAGGCCGGCGAGCGTGAGCGCCCACATCGCGACGAGGAACCATCGCGGGCGGGCCGGGGGCGCGGCCGTGTGCTCGTCCCGCGCCTCGGCGTGCTGCACCATCGCTGATTCCTTCCGTGCGCGCACATCACCGGGAAGCCGTCCAGGGTGCCGGTGCGGGCACGCCGCTCCCGGCGGGACTCACCCTAAGGGACGCCGTATAAGTTCCGCGTTCGGAACACGGCGCCCCGGCGCGTTCGTGCGGCCGGGTGGGGTCCCGCCGGGGAGAACGGTTCAGCGGCCGGCCGGGTTCCGGGCGCCCTCGGCCAGCTCGGCCGTCAGGGCGCGCAGGTCCTTCAGCCCGGCGGGCAGGTCGGGGGCGTCCAGCAGGCGGCGGACGAACGCCGAGCCGACGATGACGCCGTCGGCGAAGGCGGCGACCTCGGCGGCCTGGACGCCGTCGCTGACGCCGAGGCCGAGGCCGACCGGGACGGTGTTCCCGTTCCGCTCCATGATCGTCCGGGTGCGTTCGACCAGGCGGGGCGCGCCGGTGTCGACCGCGGTGCGGGCGCCGGTCACGCCCATGAGCGAGGCGGCGTACACGAACCCGCGGCAGTTCCGGGTGATCATGTCGATCCGCTCGTCGGTGGAGCTGAGCGCGACGAGGAAGACCCGGTCGAGACCGTGCGCGTCGGAGGCCTCCAGCCAGGGGCCGGCCTCCTCGGGCGACAGGTCCGGGGTGATCAGGCCCGCGCCGCCGGCCGACTTCAGGTCGCGGGCGAACGCGTCCACGCCGTACCGGTCGACGGGGTTCCAGTACGTCATGACGAGCGTGGGGACGCCGGTGGCGGCGACCGCCTCGACCGTGCGGAGCACGTCGGCGACCCGGATCCCGCCGAGCAGGGCCTGGTGGACGGCGTCCTGGATGACGGGGCCGTCCATCATCGGGTCGCTGTAGGGCAGGCCGAGCTCGATGACGTCGCAGCCGGCGTCGACCATGACCTTGGCGGCCTCGATCGCGCCCTCGTAGGTGGGGAAGCCGGCGGGCAGGTAGCCGACGAGCGCGGCGCGCCCCTCCGCCCGGGCCTTGTCGTAGGCGAGCTGGGCGGTCACTTGGCCTCTCCCCCGGTTCCCTCGGCGCTCTTGGTGCCTTCGGTGCCCTCGGGCATCAGCCCGAAGTACTCGGCGGCCGTGTGCATGTCCTTGTCGCCGCGGCCCGACAGGCAGACGACGACGAGCCCCTCCGGGCCGAGCTCTCGCCCGACCTTGATCGCCCCGGCCAGGGCGTGCGCCGACTCGATCGCCGGGATGATGCCCTCGGTGCGGCAGAGCAGCGAGAACGCCTCCATCGCCTCGGCGTCGGTGATCGGCCGGTACTCGGCCCGGCCGGTGTCGTGCAGCCAGGAGTGCTCGGGGCCGACGCCGGGGTAGTCCAGGCCGGCCGAGATCGAGTGGGACTCGATCGTCTGGCCGTCCTCGTCCTGCAGCAGGTAGGTGCGCATGCCGTGGATCACGCCGACCTGGCCGGCGGAGATCGTGGCGGCGTGCCGGCCGGTCTCGACGCCGTCGCCGGCGGCCTCGAAGCCGCACAGCCGCACGGACGCGTCGCCGACGAACGCGTGGAAGGCGCCGATGGAGTTGGAGCCGCCGCCGACGCAGGCGACGACCGCGTCCGGCAGCCGGCCGGCCAGCTCCAGCACCTGGGCGCGGGCCTCCACGCCGATGATCCGCTGCAGCTCCCGGACGATCATCGGGAACGGGTGCGGGCCCATCGTGGAGCCGACGCAGTAGTGGGTGTCCTCGACGGTGGCGACCCAGTCGCGGAACGCCTCGTTGCAGGCGTCCTTGAGGGTGCGGCTGCCGTTCCTGACCGGGACGACCTCGGCGCCGAGCATCCGCATCCGGGCGACGTTGAGGGCCTGCCGCTCGGTGTCGACCTCGCCCATGAAGACGGTGCACTCCAGGCCGAGCAGCGCGGCGGCGGTGGCCGTGGCCACGCCGTGCTGGCCGGCCCCGGTCTCGGCGATCATGCGCTTCTTGCCCATCCGGCGGGTGAGCAGCGCCTGGCCCAGCACGTTGTTGATCTTGTGCGAGCCGGTGTGGTTGAGGTCCTCGCGCTTGAGGAGGATCCGCGCGCCGCCGGCGTGCTCGGCGAACCGCTTCGCCTCGGTGAGCAGGCTGGGCCGCCCGGCGTAGTCCTTCAGGAGCCCGTCCAGCTCGGCGACGAACGCGGGGTCCTCGCGGGCCTCGCCGAACGCGCGCTCCAGCTCGTCCAGCGCGGCCATCAGGGCCTCGGGGGCGAACCGCCCGCCGAAGAGGCCGAAGTGGCCGGTCGCGTCGGGCACGGCGGCCGGGGCCCCGGGGGTGCCGGGACCGGTGTCGGTGGTCATCAGAGAATGTCCTGTCGCAGGTATGGGGGCCGATCCGGTTCAGCGTTCACATCTCAGTGAGATGCCGGATGGACCCGCCATCGTTCGCGCAGTGACACCGCCGGTCCCCGGGAGGGGGCCGCCCCCTCCAATGACTCGTTCCGCATGCCCGTACCCTACTCGGTCCCGCCGCCCGGCCAGGCGCCGGTCAGCCGCTCTGCCGCAGCGCCGGGTGGGCGCCGGCGGCGACCAGGTCGGCGACGGCGGCGCGCGGGTCGCGGCCGGTGACCAGGCTCTCGCCGACCAGCACGGCGTCGGCGCCGCGCGAGGCGTAGGCGAGCAGGTCGTGCGGGCCGCGCACGCCGGACTCGGCGATCCGGACGATGTTCTTGGGGACGAGCGGCGCGAGCCGGGCGAACACGTCGCGGTCGACCTTGAGGGTCTTCAGGTCGCGGGCGTTGATCCCGATGACCTTGGCGCCCGCGTCGACGGCGCGCGCCACCTCCTCCTCGGTGTGCGCCTCGACCAGCGGCAGCAGGCCGATCGACTCGGCCCGCTCGACCAGCGAGACCAGCGCGTCCTGCTCCAAGGCGGCGACGATCAGCAGCGCCACGTCGGCGCCGTGCGCGCGCGCCTCCCACAGCTGGTACGAGGTGACGATGAAGTCCTTGCGCAGCACCGCGATGTCGACGTTGGCCCGCACGTCGGCGAGGTCCTGGAGGCTGCCGCCGAAGCGGCGGCGCTCGGTCAGGACGCTGATCACCTTGGCGCCGCCGGCCTCGTAGTCGCGGGCCAGCGCCGCCGGGTCGGCGATCGCGGCCAGCGCGCCCTTGGACGGGCTGCTGCGCTTCACCTCGGCGATGACGGAGACGCCGGCGCCGCGGAGGGCGCCCAGGGCGTCGCGCGGGGCCGGGGCGGCCTCCGCCTTGCGCTTGAGGTCGTCGAGCGAAACCTCACGCTGCCGGTCGGCGAGATCGGCCCTGACGCCTTCGATGATCTCGTCGAGCACGCTGCCGGTCTGCCCGCTCACGCTGTAGGCCCCCTCGCTCCGGTCGTTCCGTGGACCGATCGTAGCCGCACCCCCGGACACTCTCCGCACCCGCCCCTGAGCCCCGGGACGCTACGGCGCGAGCACCTGGGCAAATGGCATATTTCGCACAATCCCGTACAAAACAAGCACCCCGAGGAGCGCGTACAGCACCGGTGGCCGGATGAGGACGGACCGCATCGGGACGCCCCGCGCGGCGCTCACCGTCCACCGGGCCCACAGGTACGCCGCGACCGGCAGCAGCAGCATGACCAGCGGGTTCATGCCGAACGCCGCCGGGACGTCGCCGTGCAGCAGCGAGTGGGCCATCCGCAGGCCGCCGCAGCCGGGGCAGTAGAAGCCCGTCAGCGCCAGCGACGGGCACGTGGGGTAGTGCCCCGGCTCGTGCGGGTCCAGGAGCGCGACCACGGCCGCCGCCGCCGACACCGCGGCCAGCACGCCGAGCGGCGCGGCCAGCGCGCGCCGCGAGGGGGCCGGGGGACGTCGCACGGGAGCCTCTGTCACGCCTCCAGCGTAAGACGTGCGGGACGCGCGTCAGGCGTCCAGGACGTACCCGACGCCCCGGACGGTGCGGATGGGGCTGCCCTCGCCGAGCTTGGCGCGCAGCTGCGCGATGTGGACGTCGACGGTGCGGCTGCCGGCGCCCGCCCCCGGCCCCCAGGCGGCGTCCAGGAGCTGCTCGCGCGTGAACACGCGGCCCGCGTTCCCCATCAGGAACTCCAGCAGGTCGAACTCGGTGGCGGTGAGGGCGACGCCGCGCTCGCCCACGAGCACGGTGCGGGCGCGCGGATCCAGGACGACGGGACCGGCCCGCAGCTCCCCCGGCGGCGCCCCGGGCGCGCCGCGGCGCAGCGCCTCGGCCACCGTCGCCACCAGGACGCGCGGGCTGAACGGGCGCGCCACCCGGTGCTCGCCCAGTCCGCGCGCGCCGGGCTCGGCCGTGACGGCCACGACGGGGGCGGCGCCCGCGGCCTCGGCCACCCGCCGGTACAGATCGGCGGGCAGCGCGGCGGCCGACAGGTCCAGGACGACCACATCCGGCCGCAGCCGCGCCGCCTCGGCGGCGGCCCGGGCCGGGTCGGCCTCGATCCGCACGTCGTAGCCGGCGCGGGCGAGGTAGCGGCGCTGGAGCTCGGCCACGGCCTCCTCGTGCTCGACCACCAGGACGAGCCCGCCGCCGTCGGCGGTCATGCGCGGCGTTCTTCGGCCGCCGTGGGGTCCTCGCCCCGGTCAAGGGACTTCCAGAGTCCGGCCGGGTCGTCGTCCTTGGGCGCGGCGGGGCGCTTCTCCTTGGAACCCGTGGAGTTGGAGCCCGCGGAGTTGGAACCCGGGGAAGCGGCCTTGCCCGCCCCCTCGGGGGCGCGCGTGCGCTCGTACCGGGCGGACATCCCCGGCCAGCGCGAACCCCGCACCAGCGTGTAGAGGCCCGCGGCCACCAGCAGGACGCCTCCCGCCAGGGAGGCGATCCACCAGGGCGCGACATCGACCGAGAGGCTCCCGGCCAGCCGCAGCATGGCGCTCTTCTCCCCCGCGGCGGCGGCCACGTCCGCCCGCTGGACGGACGTCACGGCGGCATACCCGATGCCGGCGCCGAACAGCGCCAGCAGCGCGCCCACGCCCGCGCGCACCCGGCCGCGCGTCGCGAACAGCGCCGCGAGCCCGGCCAGTGCGGCCCAGCCCAGGGCGCCCGGGACGGTGCTCAGGTCGCGCCCGGCCAGCTCCTGCGCGAACGGCGTGATGGCGTCGCGCGCGCGGACCGAGGCCCAGGGCCGGCCGGCGGCCAGCAGCGTGAGCCCGGCACCGGCGGCGCACAGCAGCGCGGCCAGGCCGCGCTCACGGCTCGGCGTCACCGCGCGTCAGACTCCTTGGGACGCTCCCCCACCACGGCGTCGAGCCGGTCGGCGTCCCAGCAGGTGCGGTCGCCGGTGTGGCAGGCGGCGCCCACCTGGTCGACCTTCACCAGCACCGCGTCGCCGTCGCAGTCGAGGGCGACCGACTTGACCCACTGCTGGTGGCCCGAGCTCTCGCCCTTCACCCAGTACTCCTGGCGGCTGCGCGACCAGTACGTGCAGCGGCCCGTGGTCAGGGTGCGGTGCAGGGCCTCGTCGTTCATCCAGGCCAGCATGAGCACCTCGCCGGTGTCGTACTGCTGCGCGATGGCCGGGAAGAGGCCGTTCTCGTCGCGCTTGAGACGGTCGGCGATCTTGGGGTCCAGATTGGACGCGGGTACGGACATGGGATCCATTGTGCCCGCTCCCGCCCCGTGGCCCGCACCCGCACACGACAAGGCCCGCATCCCTGGAGCGGGATGCGGGCCCTGCGCACGGCTAGGGTGTAACTGTTGTTACAGGGGGACGACCTGGTCGGCCTGCGGACCCCGGTTACCCTGCGTCACTTCGAACTGGACGCGCTGGTTCTCGTCCAGCGTGCGGTACCCGGAGGTCTGGATCGCCGAGTAGTGCACGAACACGTCCGGGCCACCACCGTCGACGGCGATGAAACCGAAGCCCTTCTCGGCGTTGAACCACTTCACGGTGCCCTGCTGGGGCATGTCTTTCTCCTTGCGGCAAAACATGGGCCACACACCTCGCGGGCCCAGCGCGGTCGCTGCGGAACGCTCTCGCCCTCCCGGTACGGTCCCGGAAAAGCCAAAACGCCCGCTGCCATCAGTCCGCGGGCGTCTGGACAAACGATCGAGAACCACGACTGCAACCGACGGCCCCACCGTATCACCGGTTCCCCGTAAAGCGGAGGAGCTACAAGCCGCGCGATTCACCTCTCGGCGAACCTCGTCGTTACCGAGCCGTTAAAGGCCCCAACCCGACTCGGTGAGAGTCTTGACAGACTCTTGGGAACCGGTGAGGCGGACCTGTGCGACATCGGTGCGGCCGAGCGCCCACAGCATCAGTTCCCCCACGGGTCCGTGCACCCGCACGGCGCCGCGCCCGGGGGCCGAACGGGGTCCGGAACGGGGATTACGGACAGTCCCTCTGGGGCGTCCCGCCGAGATCCGCACGCTTCTTCCATCGGGCCGGATCAAGGTCACGTCAACGGGCACTTTTCTGAGGGCAAAGCGGGCAATTCTTATGCGCCGCCACAGAAGTTCCTCCAGCGCCGGGCTCAGCGACCTGGGCCCCGAGTCCGGTTGCGCGCGCCGTACATCCTCATGGTGAACAAAGAACTCCACACCGTTGGCGATTTTGTCCACGCCCGGAACCGCGTACGGCGACCACTTCGGCGGTCCCTGCCGAATCCGGTCGACGAGCCGCTCGAACGGGACCTTCCGGACGGCGCGCCGGCGCACCCGCTCCGTGTGGAAGGCCAGCGGCCGCAGCGCTATTCCCGGCAGGGTGTCCGGCCGGCCCTCCCTGACCACGAGGTGGGCGGCCAGGTCGGCGGCGGTCCAGCCCGCGCACTCCGTGGGCGCCTCGGGCCCGGCGGCCAGGAGGGCGTCACAGAGCAGCGCGCGCTCCCGCCGGACGGGGTCCGCCGCGGCCCGCGGGGACTCCGGGGGCGGCGGAGGGTCGTCCGGGCCGGATGTCGGATTCATCCGCCGATGGTAAATCGCGAGCCGCGCGCCGGGAATAAGCGCCTCGGGCGGATGGTAGGCATGTGCAGGCCCGCGACTCTCCCCACCGGCGCCCGGCGCCGGGGGAAACCCTGGGCGTCGAGCTTTTGAGGTCTATGAGGAGGAGTGGCCGTGCCAGCTGGGTCACCGCGCGTCGACCCGCGCATACTCAGAGAGGGAATGCGGGTACTGGGGGTGGCGATTCGCGCCGAGCCCCGGGTGTTCGCGCTCTCGGTCATCGCCAGCGGGGTGTACGCGGCGATGACGGTGGGGACGGCGCAGGTCCTCGGGTGGGCGACCGAGGAGGTGATGCTGCCCGCCTTCCGGTCCGGTGACACCACCGCGGGCGCGCTTGCCGCCGCCGCCGTGGCGATCATGGGTGTGGCGCTGTTCAAGGCGCTGGGCGTGGCGGGCCGCCGGTTCTTCGCGGGGCTCATGCAGTACCGGATGCAGGCGCGCTACCGGCGCGCTGTCACCCGGCAGTACCTGCGGCTCCCGCTCGCCTGGCACCACCGCCACCCGACCGGGCAGCTGCTGTCGAACGCCAACGCCGACGTGGAGGCGGCCTGGGCGCCGATCGCGCCGCTCCCGATGGCCGTCGGCGTGGTGTTCATGCTGGTGATCGCGGCGGTGTCCATCGTGCTGACCGACGTGACGGTCGCGGTCGTCGGGTTCCTGGTGTTCCCGGCCATCGCCCTGCTCAACGTCCTCTACCAGCGCAGGCTCGCGCCGGTGGCCACCCGCGCCCAGCAGCTGCGCGCCGAGGTCAGCGAGGTCGCGCACGAGAGCTTCGAGGGCGGCCTGGTGGTCAAGACCCTCGGCCGCGAGCGGTCCGAGACCGAGCGGTTCGCCGCCGCCGCGGACGCGCTGCGCGACGCGAACATCTCGGTGGGGCGGGTGCGCGGGCTGTTCGACCCGGTCCTGGAGGCGCTGCCGAACCTGGGCGTGCTGGCCGTGCTGCTGGTCGGTTCCGTCCGGCTGGAGGCCGGCGCGATGACGGCCGGCGACCTGGTCCACGTGGCGTACCTGTTCACCCTGCTGGCCTGGCCGATCCGGGCGCTCGGCTGGGTGCTGGCCGAGGTGCCGCGCAGCGTGGTGGGCTGGCGGCGGGTCCGCGGCGTCCTGGACGCGGGCGGCTCCCTGCCGTACGGCGAGGACGGCCTGGACGGCGAGGGCGTCGGCAAGGCGGCCGCCCTGGAGGTCCGCGAGGTCCGCTTCGCCTACGAGACGGCGGGCGAGCGCGACGAGGCGGACGAGGGCGCCGGGGACCGCGAGGACGCGGCCGGCGGGCGGTCCGCCACGACCACGGTCCTGCACGACATCAGCTTCGCGACCGAGCCCGGCCGCACCGTCGCGGTCGTCGGCCCGACCGGTTCCGGGAAGTCCACGCTGACGTCCCTGCTGGTCCGGCTCGTCGACCCGGCCGACGGGTCGGTCCTGCTGGACGGGGTGGACGCGCGCGACGTCCGGCGGGGCGGGATCGCCGCGACCGCCGCGCTGGTGCCGCAGCAGACGTTCCTGTTCGACGACGACGTCCGGGGCAACGTGACCCTCGGGCTGGACGTGCCGGACGAGCGGGTCTGGGCGGCGCTGCGGCTGGCCCAGGCGGACGGGTTCGTCGCGGCCCTCCCCGGCGGCCTGGACACCAGGGTCGGGGAGCGCGGCGCGACGCTGTCGGGCGGCCAGCGGCAGCGGCTCGCGCTGGCCCGCGCGCTGGTGCGGCGGCCGCGCCTGCTGGTCCTGGACGACGCGACGTCCAGCGTCGACCCGCAGGTGGAGGCCCGGATCCTGCAGGGCATCCGGGACGCGCAGGACAGCGGTGAGGGCGGCGCGACGGTGGTCGTGGTCGCCTACCGCAAGGCCACGATCGCCCTGGCGGACGAGGTCGTCTACATGGAGCACGGCCGCGTGATCGACCGCGGCCCCCACGCGGAGCTGCTGGACCGCTCCGAGGGCTACCGCAACCTCGTCAACGCCTACGAGCGCGCCGAGGCCGAGCAGGAGGCCCTGGACGCCGACGCGGAGGACGCGCAGGACGCCGCCGGGCCCGGCGGGCGCCCCGGCGGCGAGGAGGGCGAGGAAGTGGAGGCGCTGCGATGACGACGCTGAACGAGGTCGCCGCCGGCGAGGGCGCGCTCAGCACGCTCGGCCGGGGGCTGCGGCTGAGCCCGGAGTTCAAGGCGGGGCTGGCCGGGACGCTGCTGCTGGCCCTGGTCGCGACCGCGGGCCGGGTGGTGGTGCCGATCGCCGTCCAGCAGACCCTCGACAGGGGCCTGGGCGCCGCGGGCGGGCCCGACGTGGACTTCATCCGGACCGCCGTGCTGCTGTGCGCGGTGGCCGTGGGGATCACGGCGCTGAGCGCGTACCTGATGAACGTGCGGCTCTACAAGACCACCGAGACCGGCCTGGCCACGCTGCGGGTCAAGGCGTTCCGGCACGTGCACGACCTGTCGATGCTCACCCAGAGCGGGGAGCGGCGCGGCGCGCTGGTGTCGCGGGTGACCGGCGACGTCGACCAGATCAGCCAGTTCATGCAGTGGGGCGGTCTGATGATCGTCGTCTCGCTGGGGCAGCTGGTGGTGGCCAGCGTGCTGATGGCGGTCTACTCCTGGCAGCTGACGCTGCTGGTGTGGCTGACGTTCCTGCCGCTGGCGCTGGCGCTGCGCTGGTTCCAGCGGCTGGTGTCGGCCGCGTACACGCAGGTCCGGGAGCGGACGGGCGACCTGCTGGCGGCGGTCAGCGAGTCGGTCGTGGGCGCCCCGGTGATCCGCGCGTACGGGTCGGAGGAGCGCACCGCCGAGCGGGTCGACCGGACGGTGAACGCCACCCGCAAGGCGCAGACGAAGGCGCAGGGGCTGGTGGCGCTGACGTTCCCGTCCAGCGAGCTGGTCGCGGCGGCGGCCACCGCGGGCGTGGTGGTGGCCGGGACGCTGCTGGGCGTGGGCGGGCACCTGACGGCCGGGAAGCTGGTGGCGTTCCTGTTCCTGGTCACGCTGTTCGTCAGCCCCATGCAGACCGCCACGGAGGTCCTGAACGAGGCGCAGAACGCGATCGCCGGCTGGCGGCGCGTCCTGGGCGTCCTGGACACCGAGCCGGACGTGGCCGATCCCGGCGAGGACGGCGAGGTGCTGCCGCGCGGACCGATCGAGGTCCGGTTCGAGGGCGTGGGGTTCGCCTACCCGGGTGGGCCGCCCGTCCTGCACGACGTGAACGCGGCGATCGCGCCGCGCAGCAGGGTCGCGATCGTGGGCGAGACCGGATCGGGCAAGACCACGTTCGCCAAGCTGCTGACCCGGCTCATGGACCCGGTGTCCGGTCGGGTGCTCGTCGACGGCGTGCCCCTGGAGCGCGTCCGGTTCTCCTCGCTGCGGGAGCGGATCGTGATGGTGCCGCAGGACGGGTTCCTGTTCGACGCCTCGCTCGCCGACAACATCCGGTACGGCCGGCCGGACGCCTCCGACGAGGACCTCGTGCTGGCCATGACCGAGCTGGGCCTGGCCGACTGGCTGGACGGGCTGCCGCGCGGCCTGGAGACGCCGGTGGGGCAGCGCGGCGAGTCCCTGTCGGCCGGCGAGCGGCAGCTGGTCGCGCTGGCCCGGGCGTACATCGCCGACCCGGACCTGCTCGTCCTGGACGAGGCCACCTCGGCGGTCGATCCGGCCACCGAGGTCCGGATCCAGCGGGCGCTGGACGGGGTGACCCGGGGCCGTACGGCGATCTCGATCGCGCACCGGCTGTCGACGGCGGAGGCGGCCGACGAGGTGATCGTGTTCGACGCGGGCCGGATCGTCCAGCGCGGCCCGCACGCCGAACTGGTCGCCGAGCCCGGCGTCTACGCCGATCTGCACGCCTCGTGGATCGCCCAGCGGGCGATCTGATCCGGTCAACGGACAACGATCAGGGCTAAAGCACTTGCCCGTTATCTGGTCAGGTGCGCATTCTGCTGTCGTGAACAACGAGGTCGTGATGCAAACAGCGGGCACGCTGCACGGTCAGCTGCAGCGAGGTCTGGGCCGGGCGGCGCGGCGCGCCGCCGACACTCCGGGCGCGGGCGAGTACGTCTACGACTGCATACGCAGGGATCCGCGCTGGGACCGGCAGTGCGAGGAGCGCGGCCTCTACTACGCCCGGCTGATGGTCGACCTGGAGCTGCCGGCGGGGCCGGTGGCCGAGCACCTCTTCGACCCCGCCGACCAGGACGACGGCGACGAGTGGCGCGTCCAGCTGGCGCTGGACGTGCTGGCGGAGCTGGTGCGGCTGAGCCGGCGGGAGGCCGCGGTGCCGCTGCGGCGGTACGCCGAGGAGGGCACGCACTGGTTCGACGCCCTGGACGCGCTGGCGGACCTGGGCGATCCGGCGCTGGCCGGCGGCCTGGACGCGCTGGCCGCGGACCGCTGCGACGAGTTCCTGCTCGACTGCCTGGTGGCGGGCGCGGCGGGCGCGCGCGGCGCGGTGATCGAGAGTTGGGCGGCGCGGCAGCCGCGGATCGCCGACGCGCTGGCCAAACGCCGGGCGGCCGGGCGGCCGCGGCGGCCCGCGGGCGGCGGCGCCACGGTACGCGGTGGGCGGGCGGAACGTACCGATGCGGAATTGCTGGACCTGGCCAGGCGGCGCGACGACGGCGCCGTGGCCGCGATCTTCGAGCTGGGCCGGCGGCGCGCGCCGGGGCTGCTCGACCTGGCCGAGGAGCTGCTGCCGCAGCGTCCCGGCAGATGGGGCGGCGCGGTGTGCCGGGCGCTGCGCGAGTACGGGCCGGAGGTGCTGCCTCGTGCGCGCGCGTGGGCGGCGACGCACGGCGGCTGCGCCGGCATCGGCCTGCGGATCCTCGCCAGGCACGGCACCCGCCAGGACATCCCCCTGCTGATGAACGAGCTGCACGGCGCCCTCGAACGCCGCGACTGGGGTGATGCCGCCGGACCCATCGAGGGCCTGGGGAGACTGCGGGCGGGCGAGGCCGTCCCGCTGCTGAAGGACGCCTGGACCGAGTCGGCCTACTCCTACCTGCGGCCTCGGGTGCTGACCGCGCTGACCCGCACCGCCCCCCACACCGCCGAGTCGTTCACCGTCGAGGGCCTGTGGGACTGCGAGGAGGGCGTCCGGGAGGTCGCCGTCCGGACCGCGCCCGTCACCGCCGAGACGCGCATCCGCATGCAGCGCCTGCACCATGACGCCGCCGAGGACCCCGGCGTGCGCGCGACCGCCGCGAGCCGCCTGATGTGAGCGGCCGATGTGATCCGCGGCCGCGGCGCTGAACCCGGCCCGCCGCCGCTGCGTACCTTCCGTCGAATCGCGCATCTGCATCGCGGAAGGACGGCCCATGGGCTCCTTGTTCCACACCCCGGTCAGGACCGTGCTGCTGTGCGGTGCCGCCCTCGCGCCGCCGGCGGCCGCCGGCTGCTCGGGCGGGCACGGCGGGCACGGCACGGACGGGGCTCCGGCCGCCAAGGAGGCCACGATCGAGCAGCTGGCCCAGCGGACCGGCTGCACGCTCACCGGCACGCGCAAGGCGGCGGAGCTGAGACAGGGCCAGTGCAAGACCGGCAAGGGCCGGTACGTGCTGGTCAGCTTCACCTCCGACAAGACCCGGGACTCATGGCTCACCGAGGCCAAGCCGTGGGGCGGCACGTACCTGGTCGGCCCGAAGTGGGTCGCCGTCGCCACCCCGCAGATCCTGGAGACGCTGCGCAAGGACGTCGGCGGCAAGATCGTCAAGGGTGACGACCACGGCGGCGGAGGCGGCGGGCAGCACGGCGCCGGGCATGGCGGCTGATCCGCCATCCCCGCGGAGTACTACTTTCCGCCCCCCGATGTTCCCTCCCGGGGAGGGGGGCGGAGCGGGGGCCGCCGTCTAGACTCGCAGCCATGATCTCCCCTCTGCGACGGACCCTGGCCGTACTGCCCCTGGTCCTGCTACCGCTCGGTGCGGCCGCCGCCTGCGGTGGCGAGGGCACACAGACCGACTGCAACCTCAACTCCTGCACGGTGACCTTCGACCGCGGCGTCGAGGCGAGCGCGTCCATCCTCGGCGTCAAGGCCGAGCTGGTGAGCGTGCAGGGGCAGAACGTCACCATGAAGATCGCCGGCCAGCAGGTCACCGTCCCGGTGGGCGAGGGCGAGCAGGCCGACGGGTTCAACGTCACGGTCGAGTCGGTCACGAAGGAGAACGTCGTCGTCAAGATCTCCAACGGGGCCGGCGGCGGCGGCTGATCCCGGCCGCCGATCCCGGGCGGCCCGCCCAGGGCAGGTGTCGCGGCGCGCGGAAACGGTTACGTTACTAGGCGGTAGCCCCCGTTCTGGAGACCGGACATGGCCCTGAGGGATCCTTCCGCCGCCCCCTCGCGGCGCGCCTCCCGCGCCCGCGAACGCGCCCGCCGGCTCCGGCCGTACCACGTGGAGCGGGACCTGCCGGTCACCATGCCGGACGGGGCGACGCTGCTCGCCGACCGGTACGTCCCGCTCGGGGCGCGCCGCCCGCCGCCGACCATCCTGGTGCGGACCCCGTACGGGCGGCGCGGGCCGGCGGCCGTGCTCAACGGGCTGCCGTTCGTCCCGTTCGGGTTCCAGCTGGTCGTGCAGAGCGCGCGCGGGACGTTCGGGTCCGAGGGCGAGTTCGACCCGCTCGGCAGCGAGCACGACGACGGGCTCGCCACCGTGGCGTGGCTGCGGGAGCGGCCGTGGTTCGGCGGGACGTTCGCCATGTACGGGGCCAGCTACCTGGGGTACGCGGCGTGGGCCCTGGCCGCCGAGGCCGGGCCCGAGCTGAAGGCGATGGCGGTTCAGGTCACCGCCTCCTCGTTCCGGGACGCGGCGTACGTCGGCGGCTCGTTCGCGCTGGAGTCCACGCTGACCTGGACCGACCTGACCCACCGGCAGCAGCGGCGGTTCGGGATGCTCACCGCTCCCCTGCTGTCGCGGCGCCGCGCGATCCGCGCCGCCCGCACCGGGCGGCCCCTCTCCGAACTGGACGTGCTGACCGGCGGCACCCCGATGCGCTTCTACCAGGACCTCCTCGCCGCCCACCGCGACCCGGGCTCGGCGTACTGGCTCAAGCGGGACTTCAGCGGCACGGTCGGCGAGGTCGCGGCGCCGGTGTCGATGGTCGGCGGCTGGTACGACGTGTTCCTGCCCTGGGAGCTCAGGGACTACCTGGCGCTGCGGGCGGCCGGGCACCGCCCGTACCTGACGATCGGCCCGTGGTGGCACGCCGACGCGCGGCACGGCCTGGTGGCGTTCCGCGAGTCCCTGGCCTGGTTCCGCGCCCACCTGCGCGGCGACCCCTCGGGGCTGCGCGCCGACCCCGTCCGGGTGTACGTGACCGGGGCGCGCGAGTGGCGCGACTACCGCGACTGGCCGCCGCCCGGGATGCGGCAGGAGCGCTGGCACCTGCACGCGGGAGGCGGCCTCGGCGAGGACGGGCCGCGGCAGGCGCCGCCCAGCCGGTACCGGTTCCAGCCCGCCCGGCCCACGCCCGCGCTCGGCGGCCCGACGCTGCTGGGAAGCTCCAGGCCCGTGGACAACCGGCCCCTGGAGCGGCGCCCGGACGTGCTGGTCTTCTCCTCGCCCGTGCTGGACGAGGACCTGGACGTCGTCGGGCCGGTCGGCGCCGACCTGTTCGTCCGGTCGGACCGGGAGCACACCGACTTCATCGTCCGGCTCTGCGACGTGGCGCCGGACGGCACGTCCCGGAACGTCTGCGAGGGCGGCCTGCGCCTGGACCCCGCCCGCCCGGCCGCCGACAAGCCGGTGGGGACGGCGGGCGTGCGGCGGCTGGCGATCGACCTGTGGCCGGCCGGGCACCGGTTCCGCCGCGGGCACCGCGTCCGCGTCCACGTGACCAGCGGCGCGTACCCGAAGGTGGCGGCCAACCCCGGCACCGGCGAGCCGATCGCGACCGCGCGCGCGTCGGTCCCCGCCGACCAGGAGGTCTTCCACGACCCGGACCACCCGTCGGCGATCCTGCTCCCGGTCGCGGAGCGGCCGCCGGAGTCGGCGTCCCCCGCCCCGGACGAGGAGGCCGGGCTGGGCCTTCCCGGTGAACCCTAGGTAGAATGTCGGGATTATGATCGGTTCCGGAACCACGGCGAGCCTGCGCATGGTGCTGTTCACCATGGCGCTGGCCTGCGTCGACGACGGCCTGTGTCGTCCGCGGCGCCACCGTCGGCCCTGACGGCTCTAACGGCTCTGACGGCTCTGACGTCCGTCCCGCCGCCCCGCCGCCCCTCCCCCGCCTCCCCGATCAGACCGCGCGGCCCCTCGCGCGCCGCCGGTCCCGTTCGCTCCCTGGAGATCCACGTTGTCCGCGACGCTGCCCGCGCGCCTGCGCCTCCCGTCCCCGCCGCCCACCTCCGCCCCGCCCCCGCCCGCGGACGCCCTGAAGCCCGTCAACCGCCTCCCGCTGCTGGTCGCCGGGCTCGGCTCGGCCGCCCTCGCCGCGTACGTGTGGTGGCAGCACGGCGCCAAGCAGGGCGTGCTCCTGCTGCTGGGGCTCGGCCTCGGGCTGGCGCTGTTCCACTCCCGGTTCGGCTTCACCTCCGCCTGGCGGCAGCTCGTCGCCGTCGGGAACGGCACCGGGCTGCGCGCCCACGCGCTCCTGCTCGGCACCACCGCCACCCTCTTCGCGCTGATCATCGGCACCGGCACGGGCCTGTTCGGCTCCACCCCGGCGCCCTCGGACGGCGATCTCGGCGTCGCGCTGCTGGCCGGGGCCTTCCTGTTCGGGATCGGCATGCAGCTGGGCGGCGCCTGCGCGTCCGGCACGCTGTTCGCGATCGGCTCCGGCCAGTCGGCGATCGTGCTCACGCTCGGCGGCTTCATCGCCGGCTCGATCCTCTACACCTGGCAGTTCGACCTGGTGAAGGACCTGCCGGCCGTCCCCGGCGTGGTCATGTCCGAGCACATCGGCTGGTTCGGATCCTGGGCGGTCACCATCGCCGCGCTGGCAGCCGTGGCCGCGCTCACCCGCGTGATCCAGAAGCGCCGCAACCCGCCGCCGGTGGGCACCGTCCCCACCGCCCGCGGGCCGCTCCGGATCGTCCGCGGCTCCTGGCCGCTGCTCGCCGGCGCCCTGGTGCTGGCGGCGCTCGGCGGCGCCGTCCTGCTGGTGTCCGGCGGCGCCTGGGGAATCACCAGCGCGTTCGCGCTGTGGGGCGCCAAGTTCCTGCAGCTGATCGGGCTCCAGCCGGAGACCTGGACGTACTGGGAGGCGCCCCGCCAGGCCGCGCAGCTGGCCGGGCCGGTACTGGCCGACAAGACCAGCCTCACCGACATCGGGATCATGCTCGGCGCCGCCGTCGCCGCCGCCGCGAGCGGCGCCTGGACGCTGCACCGCGACATCCCGGCGCGTACGGCCGCGGCCGCCGTCCTCGGCGGGATCCTCATGGGCATCGGCGCCCGGCTGGCCGGCGGCTGCAACATCGGCGCCTACCTGGCCGGGATCGCCTCCGGCAGCCTGCACGGCTGGCTGTGGGGCCTGGTGGCGCTCGGCGGCACCTTCGTGGGGCTGCGCGCCCGCTCCCTGTTCGGCCTGGCCAACCCCGCCCCGCGCGACAGCGTGTGCTGACGATCACGTCTCCGGCCTCCGGGCTTGACCTCGACCTCGGTTGATGTTCGAGCCTGGAGGCATGGAGTTCACGGAGATCGAACGCGAGTACCTGTCCACCCAGCGCCTCGGCCGGCTGGCCACGGTCGGCCCGCACGGCGACCCGCAGAACAACCCCGTCGGGTTCCGGATCAACGACGAGCTCGGGACCGTCGACATCCACGGCCTCAACCTGGCCGCCACCCGCAAGTTCCGCAACGTCCAGGGCAACGACCAGGTCTCCCTGGTGATCGACGACCTGATGTCGGTCCGGCCGTGGCGGGTGCGCGGCATCGAGATCCGCGGCCGCGCCGAGGCCCTCACTGGCCAGGACACCCCGGCCGGCGTCAGCCCCGAGGTGATCCGCATCCATCCGCGGGCGGTGTTCGCCTGGGGCCTGGACGGCGCCGCGGCCGGCATGGTCAAGCGGACCGCGTGACCGTCAGCGGACGGGGCTGCCCGCCGCCCGCAGCGCGTCCTTGACCTCGGAGATCTTCAGTTCGCCGAAGTGGAACACGCTGGCGGCCAGCACCGCGTCCGCGCCCGCCGCGACCGCCGGCGGGAAGTGCTCCAGCGCCCCGGCGCCGCCGCTGGCGATCACCGGGACGGTCACCGCCGCCCGCACCCGCCGCAGCATCTCCAGATCGAACCCGGCCTTGGTGCCGTCCGCGTCCATGGAGTTGAGCAGGATCTCCCCCACGCCCAGCTCCTCGCCGCGCCGCGCCCACTCGACCGCGTCGATCCCGGTACCCTTGCGGCCGCCGTGCGTGGTGACCTCGAAACCGCTCCCGGTGCCCTCGGCGCGCCGGGCGTCCACCGACAGCACGACGCACTGCGAGCCGTACCGGTGCGCCGCCTCCCGCAGGAACTCGGGCCGGGCGATCGCCGCGGTGTTGATCGACACCTTGTCGGCGCCCGCCCGCAGCAGCCGGTCGACGTCCTCGACGGTGCGCACGCCGCCGCCGACGGTCAGCGGGATGAACACCTGCTCGGCCGTCCGCCGCACCACCTCGTAGGTGGTGGAGCGGTCGCCGCTGGACGCCGTGATGTCCAGGAACGTCAGCTCGTCGGCGCCCTCCGCGTCGTACCGGCGGGCCAGCTCGACCGGGTCCCCGGCGTCCCGCAGGTTCTGGAAGTTGACGCCCTTGACCACGCGCCCGGCGTCCACGTCCAGGCACGGGATCACCCGCACGGCCACGCTCACTGATCCCCCCGGTACGCCTCGACCTCGACCTCGACCAGCATGCGCGGGTCGATCAGCCCCGCCACGACGAGCATGGTCGCCGCCGGGCGGACGTGCTTGAACAGGCTGCCGTGCGCCCGGCCGACGTCGGCGGAGTCGCCGGCCCGGGTGATGAACATCCGGGTGCGGACGACGTCGTTGCGGGTCAGCCCGAGCCGCTCCAGCGACCACAGCGCGATCTGGAACGCGGTCCGGGTCTGCTCGTACGGGTCGCCGACGTGCACGACCTTGCCGTCCACGGTGGCGGTGCAGCCGGCGACGAGCGCCAGGTTCCCGGCCATGACGGCGCGGGAGTAGCCGAACTCGTCCTCCCACGGCCCGCCGGAGGAGATCCGCTCGATCACTTCACGGCCTCGAGCGCCTCTTCGAGGGTGAACGCCCGCGCGTACAGCGCCTTGCCGACGATCGCCCCCTCGACCCCATCGGGCACGAGGCCGGCGAGGGCGCGCAGGTCGTCCAGGGACGAGACGCCGCCGGACGCGATCACGGGCTTGGCGGTACGGGAGCAGACCTCGCGCAGCAGCCCGGTGTTGGGGCCGCGCAGCGTGCCGTCCTTGGTGACGTCGGTGACCACGTACCGCGGGCAGCCGTCGTCCTCCAGCCGGTCCAGGACCTCCCACAGGTCGCCGCCCTCGCGGGTCCAGCCGCGCGCGGCGAGCGTGGTGCCGCGCACGTCCAGCCCGACCGCGATCTTGTCGCCATGGGAAGCGATGATCTTGCGGCACCACTCCGGGTCCTCCAGCGCGGCGGTGCCGATGTTGACGCGGGCGCAGCCGGTCGCGAGCGCGGCCTCCAGGGAGGCGTCGTCGCGGATGCCGCCCGACAGCTCCACCTTCACGTCCAGCCGGCCGGTGACCTCGGCGAGCAGCTCCCGGTTGGAGCCGCGGCCGAACGCGGCGTCCAGGTCGACCAGATGGATCCACTCCGCCCCCGCGCTCTGCCAGGCCAGCGCGGCCTCCAGCGGCGCGCCGTACGAGGTCTCGGTGCCGGCCTCGCCCTGGACCAGGCGCACGGCCTGGCCGTCGGCGACGTCGACTGCGGGAAGGAGCGTGAGTGTCATGAGGATAGACCTTATCGACGGTGGGAGACGGGGCTCAGGAGACGGTGGCGAGCCAGTTCTTCAGCAGCTCGGCGCCGGCGTCGCCGGACTTCTCCGGGTGGAACTGGGTGGCGCACAGCGGCCCGTTCTCGACGGCCGCGACGAAGCGGTCGCCGTGCTCGGCCCAGGTGACCAGCGGCGGCCGGATCAGGCCGGACGGGTCGGGCTCCAGCTCCCAGCGGCGGGCCGCGTAGGAGTGGACGAAGTAGAACCGGGTGCCGGCGTCCAGGCCGCGGAACAGCGCGCTGCCCTCGGGCGCGTCGACGGTGTTCCAGCCCATGTGCGGCACCACCGGCGCCTCCAGGCGGTCGACGGTGCCGGGCCACTCGGCGCAGCCCTCGGTGGTGACGCCGTGCTCGATGCCCTTGGCGAACAGGATCTGCATGCCGACGCAGATGCCCAGCACCGGCCGGCCGCCGGCCAGCCGGCGGCCGATGATCTGGTCGCCGCGGACGGCGCGCAGGCCCTCCATGCAGGCCGAGAACGCGCCCACGCCCGGGACGATCAGCCCGTCGGCGGCCAGCGCCGCGTCCCAGTCGGGCGTGACGGTGACGTCGACGCCGTGCCGGGCGACGGCGCGCTCGGCGGAGCGCAGGTTGCCGGAGCCGTAGTCGAGGATGACGATGCTCTTGCCGCTCCCGCTCACAGGTTCATCACCCCCGCCGCGAAGGCCAGCGCCATCAGCACGAAGACCACCACCGCGGCGATCTTGAGGCCCTGCTTGATGAAGCTGATCACGCCCATCAGCAGGAACACGGCCAGGCCGAAGAGCAGGACGTTGCCGTAGGTGAACTCGAGGCCGCCGATGGTCACGGCTACAGCGCCCCCTTGGTGGACGGGATGCCGTGCACCTTCGGGTCGAACGCGACGGCGTCGCGCAGCGCCCGGGCCAGCGCCTTGAACTGGGCCTCGACGATGTGGTGGGCGTTGCGGCCGTACGGGACGTGGACGTGCAGCGCGACCTGGGCGTTGGACACGAACGACTCGAAGATGTGCCGGGTCATGGTGGTGTCGTACTCCGGGCCGATCATCGGGGCCATGCCCTCGGGCTCGACGTGCACCAGGTAGGGGCGGCCGGACACGTCCACCGTCACCTGGGCGAGCGCCTCGTCCAGCGGGATCGACGCGTCGGCGAACCGCCGGATGCCCGACTTGTCGCCGAGGGCCTGGCGGAACGCCTGGCCCAGCGCGATCGCGGTGTCCTCGATCGTGTGGTGGCTGTCGATGTACAGGTCGCCGGAGGTCTTGACGGTCAGGTCGAACGACCCGTGCTTGCCCAGCTGGGCCAGCATGTGGTCGAAGAACCCGACACCGGTGGCCACGTCGACGGCGCCGGTCCCGTCCAGATCGATCTCGACCAGGACCTGCGTCTCCTTGGTGCCCCGCTCGATGCGGCCGGTGCGACTCACGAAATCTCCTTCACTGCGGTCAGGGCGGTCCGGAAGGCGGCCATCTCCTCGGGGGTGCCGACGCTGACGCGCAGCCACTCCGGCGGGCCGACCTCCCGGATCAACACCCCGCGTTCGAGCATCTGTTCCCAGGTCCGGCGGCGGTCGGGGAAGCGCCCGAACAGCACGAAGTTGGCGTCGGAGTCGGCGACCGTGCAGCCCTCGGAACGGAGCCACGCCACGAGGGCGTCGCGCTCGGCGCGCAGCCGCTCGACCGAGCCGAGCAGCTCGCCGCCGTACGCGAGGGCGGTGCGGGCGACGGCCTGGGTGACCGCCGACAGGTGGTACGGCAGCCGGACCAGCAGCAGCGCCTCCAGGACGGCCGGGTCGGCGGCCAGGTAGCCGAGGCGGGTGCCGGCCATCGCGAACGCCTTGGACATCGTCCGGGTGACGATCAGCCGCGGGTTGCCCGGCAGCAGCGTCAGCGCGGACGGGGTGCCGGCGCGGCGGAACTCGGCGTACGCCTCGTCCACCACGACCATGCCGGGCGCCGCCGCCAGCACCGCCTCGATCGACTCCAGCGGCAGGGCGGTGCCGGTCGGGTTGTTCGGCGAGGTCAGGAAGACGATGTCGGGCCGGTGCTCCTCGATCGCCGCGACGGCCCGCTCGGGCTCCAGGCCGAAGTCCTCGTCGCGGTGCGCGTCGATCCAGCGGGTGCCCGAGACCCGGGTGATGATCGGGTGCATCGAGTACGACGGCTCGAAGCCGACCGCGCTGCGGCCGGGGCCGCCGAACGCCTGCAGGATCTGCTGGATGATCTCGTTGGAGCCGTTGGCCGCCCACACCTGCCCGGCCGTGAGCCCGGCGCCGGGCGTGTCGGCGTTCAGGAACGCCGCCAGGTCCTCGCGCAGCGCCACGGCGTCGCGGTCGGGGTAGCGGTTGAGCCGCCCGGCCGCGTCCGCGACCGCCTCGCCGAGGGCCTTCACCAGGCGCTCGGACGGAGGGTACGGGTTCTCGTTGGTGTTGAGCGCGTACGGGACGTCCAGCTGGGGCGCCCCGTACGGGCTGAGCCCGCGCAGGTCGTCGCGCAGCGGCAGGTCGTTCAGGGACGTCACGAGGCGTCCCCTCCCCGCGGGGCCGCCGGGATGTCCCAGCCGAAGCGGGCCTTGAGGGCGGCGCCGTGGGCGGGCAGGTCCTCGGCCTCGGCCAGCGTCACGACGCGCGCGGTGGCCTCGGCGAGGGCGGCCTCGTCGTACTCCACGACGTGGATCCCGCGCAGGAACGACTGCACCGACAGCCCCGAGGAGTGGCAGGCGCAGCCGCCGGTCGGCAGCACGTGGTTGGACCCGGCCAGGTAGTCGCCCAGCGACACCGGCGCGTGCGGGCCGATGAAGATCGCGCCGGCGTTGCGGACCCGGGCGGCCAGCGCGCGGGCGTCCGCGGTCTGGATCTCCAGGTGCTCGGCGGCGTAGGCGTCGACGACCTTCAGTCCGTCCTCCAGGTCGTCGACCAGCACGATGCCGGACTGCCGGCCGGCCAGCGCGGCGGTGATCCGCTCGACGTGCCTGGTCCGCTCGACCTGGGCCTTCAGCTCGGTCTCGACCGCGTCGGCCAGCCCGGGCGCGTCGGTCACCAGGACGGCGGCGGCGAGCGTGTCGTGCTCGGCCTGGCTGATCAGGTCGGCGGCCACGTGCGCCGGGTCGGCGGTCGCGTCGGCCAGCACCGCGATCTCGGTCGGGCCGGCCTCGGAGTCGATCCCGATCACGCCCTTGAGCAGCCGCTTGGCGGCGGCCACGTAGACGTTGCCGGGCCCGGTGACCAGGTCCGCGCGCGGGCACTCCTCCGTGCCGTACGCGAACATCGCGACCGCCTGGGCGCCGCCCGCCGCGTACACCTCCTCGACGCCGAGCAGCGCGCACGCCGCCAGGATGGAGGGGTGCGGCAGCCCGCCGAACTCCTTCTGGGCCGGGGACGTCACGGCCAGGGACTCGACCCCGGCCTCCTGCGCCGGCACCACGTTCATGATCACGCTGGACGGGTAGACGGCCTGGCCGCCCGGCACGTACAGGCCGACCCGGCGTACCGGCACCCACCGCTCGGTGACCGTGCCGCCCGGCACCACCTGGGTGGTGGTGTCGGTGCGCCGCTGGTCGGCGTGGACCAGCCGGGTGCGGCGGATCGCCTCCTCCAGCGCGTCGCGCAGCGCCGGGTCGAGCGCCGCCAGCGCCCGGTGGATCTCCTGGACGGGGACGCGGGCGCTCTCCAGCTCGACGCCGTCGAAGTTCCGCGTGTGCTCCAGTACCGCCGCGGCGCCCCGATGGCGCACGTCCTCGCAGATCGGCCGCACCTTCTCGAGGGCGGCCTCGACGTCGAGTTCGGCGCGGGGCAGCACGGAGCGCAGGTCGCCGGGGAGCGAGCCGCGCAGGTCGATACGGGAAATCACCCGTCCAGTCTACGAACGACCACCGCACTCCCGCGCATCGTCTCACGTGCCGAGACGCCCCGTGCGACCAGTCTCACACCGGGCGTTCAGCGGCCGGGCGCCGCCCATTCGCCGTCCAGGACGGTCACCGCCGTGCCGGACAGGACGACGCGGCCGCCGCTCAGGCGGGTGCCGACGAGCCCGCCGCGTTCGGACGCCTGGTAGCCGGTCAGCGTGTCGCGGCCGAGCTTCCCCGTCCAGTACGGGGCGAGCGCGCAGTGCGCGGACCCGGTCACCGGGTCCTCGCCGACGCCGACCGCGGCGCCGAAGGCCCGCGAGACGAAGTCGTACGGGCTCCCGGGCGCGGCGGGGGCGGTGACGATCACGACGCGGGCGCCGAAGCGGCCGAGCGCGTCGAGGTCGGGGGCCAGCCCGCGCACGGTGTTCTCGTCGGCGACCTCGGCCAGCAGGTCGGGCTGGCCGTTGCGGCCGCACCAGACGATCTCCGTGCCGAGCGCCCCGGCCAATCCGGCGGGGGCCGGGACGGGCTCGGGCGGGTCGGCGGGGAAGTCCATCTCCAGGCCGCCCTCCCCCTGGCGCACGGTCAGCACCCCGCTGTGCAGCGTCCGGAACCGGATCGGCAGGCCGGCGGGGACCAGGCCGGTCGAGTAGAGCGCGTGGCCGCTCGCCAGGGTGGCGTGGCCGCAGAGGGCGACCTCGACCGACGGCGTGAACCAGCGCAGCTCGTGGCCGGCCTCCGCGTCGCCCTCCAGGGGGCGGACGAAGGCGGTCTCCGAGTGCCGCATCTCCGCGGCGACCCGCTGCATCCACGCGGGGTCGGCCGGGGCGTCCAGCAGGCACACGCCGGCGGGGTTGCCGGCGAAGGGGCGGTCGGTGAAGGCGTCGACGACGAGCATTCGCATGTCCGCGACGCTAGCCGGGGCCGAGCGGCGTGAGGAACGGCCAATCCGCGATCAGTGGCCCGCCGGAGACTCTTCAGTATCTGAGAATTTCACCGTTTCATGATCATCGAACCCGGCGTACGCTGACACCGAGGCGCTCTTTCGATGAACGCACGCCAGAGGCGAGCGTGTGGGGGGTTGTGCGGTGACTGAGCGGCTTCCGCTGTTCCCGCTGGGCACGGTCCTGTTCCCGGGGCTGGTGCTCCCGCTGCACCTGTTCGAGGAGCGCTACCGGCTGCTGGTCCGCGACCTGCTGGAGCGGCCCGAGCCGCGGCGGCTCGGGATCGTGGGCATCGAGCTGGGCCACGAGGTCGGCGACACCGCCGGGATGCGGCTGGCCGAGGTCGGCTGCGCCGCCGAGGTGCACGGCGTCAACGGCCGTCCGGACGGCCGGTACGACATCGTCACCGTCGGGGCGTCCCGGTTCCGGATCAAGGAGCTGGACCGGTCGCGGCCGTACCTGCGCGGCGAGGTCGAGTTCCTCCCCGAGGAGGCCGGCGCCGATCCCGGCCCGTGCGCGGACCGCGTCCGGATGCTGTTCCGGCTCTACCGGCACCGGCTCGCGGCGGCGGGCGCCGAGATCGCCGAGCCGGCCGCCCTCCCCGACGACCCGGTGCGGCTGTCGTACCTGGTCGCCGCGGCCGCCGTCCTGGACGGCCACGACAAGCAGCGGCTGCTGGAGGCCGAGGACGCCGCCATCCGGCTGGGCGCCCTCCAGGAGCTGCTGGCCCGCGAGACCCGGCTGCTGAGGTCGCTGCGGACCGTCCCCGCCGGGCAGTTCCTGGACACCTCGTTCCACCCCAACTGAGGCGCCGCCCGGAAACCCGCGGGCGCCCGGCGATCATCGGCGGCACACTGGTCCCATGAGCTCAGGCAAGTCCAGGAACGGCAAGGGCAAGGGGACTCCCGCGACGGTGGCCGCGGCCAAGGCGGGCATCGACTACGACCTCCACCCCTACGAGGTCGATCCGGCCGCGGAGTCGTACGGGCAGGCGGCGGCGGACGCGCTGGGCGTCCCGCACGAGCGGCTGTTCAAGACGCTGCTCGCCGAGGTGGACGGCGCCCTCACCGTGGCGGTCGTGCCGGTCTCGGCCACGCTCGACCTCAAGGCCCTGGCCGCGGCCGCCGGCGGCAAGAAGGCGAGGATGGCCGACCCCAAGGACGCCGAGCGCGCCACCGGGTACGTGGTGGGCGGGATCAGCCCGCTCGGCCAGCGCCGCCGGCTGCCGGCCGTGGTGGACGAGTCCGCCTCAGCCTTTCCGACCGTCTACGTCTCGGCCGGCCGGCGCGGACTGCAGATCGAGCTCGCCCCCGCCGACCTCATCCGGCTCACCGGCGCCGGAACCGCGGGAATCGCCCGCGGGTAGCCGCTTCACCAGCCCCTCCAGCACCGCGTACAGGCCCACCGCGACCATCGGCCAGAGCACCAGCAGGCCGGTCGCGCGCAGCTCCGCCGCCCCGGTGAGGGTGCGGCCGTCGGGGGCCCGCCGGACGGCGCGCTGGAAGGCGTCCAGGCCGATGTGCTGGCCGAGCCGCCACGCCACCAGGGCGGCCGCCAGCCCGCCCGCCGCCAGCCCGAACAGCAGCGCGATGTCGTTCCCGCGGCCGCCGGCGAGGTAGGCCGCCGCGCCGCACGCCAGGCCCGCGACGAGGGCGATCAGCGCGAACCGGCCGTCCACCCCGATGGGCCCCTGACCTTCGGGATCGGCCAGCAGCGCGCGGCCCTGGACGACCACGTAGGTCACCTTCGGGGAGATCTCCGCCCAGAGCAGCCCGGCGGGCACGCCGAGAAGTGCGATGATCAGGGTGGTGACCGCCCAGGTCCGCAAGGTCCGCACGGTCGGTCGCCGCACCTCGTACGCTCCTTTTGACGGTTGGCCGGAACAGCGAAAGCCTAGCCTGGCCCGACCGGCCGATCGACAACCGGATGCTGCCCCGTTCACGCCGCCGAGCGGCCCGACTACTGAGATAATGTGCCCGACATGTCCGGATTCAGCCCTGCGTTCGAACGCCTCGGCGCCGCGCTCGCGGCGGTGGTCCTCCAGCAGCAGGAGACGCTGGCGGAGTTCCTGCCGCGCGAGGACTGGAGCGCCGACCTCACCGCGCGCACCTACACCAGCGGCGGGGTCACGGTCCAGGTGGCGCTGCTGGGCAGCTACGCCGCCCGCGAGCGCACCTGGCTGTGGGGCTGGGCCAACCCCCAGTTCGGCGAATCCCATCCGGCGGTCGAGCCCACCCTGGCCATCCGCGGCCTCGGCGCCCGGCTCGGCATCCCCGAGTTCACCACCCCCGAAGTGGACCTGAGCTGGTACGACGGCCCGGCCGGGCACGGCGGCGAACTGCTCGCCATGGCCGCCGGCGGCGTCCTCGGCGGCGGCGGCTACATCGGCGCCGGTTACGACGGCGGCTCAGCCTACCTCCACGTGGACGACCCGCAGGCGCCGCCCGCGGTCTGGGACCCCGTCCCGATCCCCCGCCTCCTGATGAACGCCGTCAGCCTCTTCCCGCGCGACCCCCGGCTCACCCTCGCCCGCCTCCTCAGCCGCCACCGCGTCGGCTACCGCGAGACCGAGGGCCGCACCGAGATCGACCTCCCCGGCGGCGGCACCGCCCACGCCCACTTCGACGGCCTGGGCCGCTTCATCGAGTGGCGGTCGGAACTGACCCCGGCGAGCCTCTGAACCGGGACGCCCCGGCCGGAGGGTCGGCCGGGGCGCGACGCGGGGTCAGCTCAGGCAGGAGGGGCCTAGGAGCTGCTTCAGGTCGCCCATCAGGGCCGGGGACGGGGCCACGCGCAGCCTGTCGTCCAGGCGGACGACCGTCGTCCTGGGGCCGTTCTGGAGGTGCAGGTGCACCTCGGCGGTGCCGGGATGGGTCACCAGGACCTCCTTGAGGCGCGACACCAGGGGTGGGGAGACGCGGCCGATCTGGAGGGTGACCGAGAGCGGGCCGGTCGCGTCGGTGACGGTGAGGTCCGGCTGGGTCACCTCCATCGCGATGATCTTGGCGACGTCCTCGCGGCGGTCCAGCCGGCCCTTGACGACCAGGATCGCGTCCTCGGCGAGGAGGGTGGAGCACAGCTGGTACGACGAGGGGAAGCACATCACCTCGATCGAGCCGGCCAGGTCCTCCAGCTGGAACATGGCCCACGAGTTGCCCTGCTTGGTGACCTTGCGCTGCAGGCCGCTCAGCAGGCCGGCGACGATCACGACCTGGCCGTCGGGGCGGCCGCCCTCGTTCAGGGCGGCGACGGTGCAGTCGGCCTCGCGCTCCAGGATGTGCTCCACGCCCAGCAGCGGGTGGTCGGACACGTACAGGCCGAGCATCTCCCGCTCGAAGGCCAGCAGCGTGGTCTTGTCCCACTCCTCGCCCTCGGGGATCGCCACCGCGAACGCGTCCTCGCCGCCGTCGTCCTCCAGCGCGCCGAACAGCGAGTCCTGGCCGATGGCCTCCTTGCGCTTGATGTCGATGACCGAGTCGATGGCCTGCTCGTGCACCATGAGGAGGGCCTTGCGCTGGTGCCCCAGCTCGTCGAACCCGCCGGCCTTGATCAGCGACTCCACCACCCGCTTGTTGCACACGATCGGCGGGACCTTGTTGAGGAAGTCGTTGAAGTCGGTGTAGGCGCCCTTCTCCTTGCGCGCCGCCACGATGCCCTCGACCACGTTGGTGCCGACGTTGCGGACCGCCGACAGGCCGAACCGGATCTCGGTGTCGCCGATCGGGGTGAAGTCGGCCTCGGACGTGTTGACGTCCGGGGGCAGCACCGTCAGCTTCATCCGGCGGCACTCGTTCAGGTAGAGCGCGCTCTTGTCCTTGTCGTCGCCGACCGAGGTGAGCAGCGCCGCCATGTACTCGGCCGGGTAGTTCGCCTTGAGGTAGGCCGTCCAGTACGAGACCAGCCCGTACGCGGCGGAGTGCGCCTTGTTGAACGCGTAGTCGGAGAACGGGACGAGGATGTCCCACAGCGTCTTGACGGCCTCCTTGGAGTAGCCGTTGGCGACCATGCCCGCCTCGAAGCCCTCGAACTGGGCGTCCAGCTCGGCCTTCTTCTTCTTGCCCATGACGCGGCGGAGCAGGTCCGCCTTGCCGAGCGTGTAGCCCGCCACCTTCTGCGCGATCGCCATGACCTGCTCCTGATAGACGATCAGGCCGTAGGTGGTGCCGAGGATCTCCTTGAGCGGCTCCTCCAGCTCCGGGTGGATCGGGGTGATCTCCTGCTGGCCGTTCTTGCGGAGCGCGTAGTTGGTGTGCGAGTTGGCGCCCATCGGGCCGGGCCGGTAGAGCGCGCCGACCGCGGAGATGTCCTCGAAGTTGTCCGGCTTCATCAGCCGCAGCAGCGAGCGCATCGGGCCGCCGTCGAACTGGAACACCCCGAGGGTGTCGCCGCGCGCCAGCAGGTCGTAGGTCGGCTGGTCGTTCAGCTCCAGGGCGAGCAGGTCGACGTCGATGCCCTTGTTCTTCTTGATGCCCTTGAGCGCGTCGTCGATGATCGTCAGGTTGCGCAGGCCCAGGAAGTCCATCTTGAGCAGGCCGAGCGTCTCGCAGGTCGGATAGTCGAACTGCGTGATGATCGCGCCGTCGGCGTCCCGGCGCATGATCGGCACATGGTCGGTGATCGTCTCACCGGACATGATGATCCCGGCCGCGTGCACGCCGGTCTGCCGGATCAGGCCCTCCAGGCCCTGCGCCAGGTCCATGATCTGCTTGACGTCGGGCTCTTCCTCGTAGAGCTTGCGCAGCTCGCCCGCCTCGCTGTGGCGCGGGTGCTTCTCGTCGAAGATCCCCGACAGCGGGATGTCCTTGCCCATCACGGCGGGCGGGAACGCCTTGGAGATCCGGTCGCCGAGCGCGTACGGGAAGCCCAGGACGCGGCCGGCGTCCTTGATGGCGGCCTTCGCCTTGATGGTGCCGAACGTGGCGATGAACGAGACCTTGTCCGCCCCCCACTTCTCGGTGGTGTAGCGGATCACCTCCGCCCGCCGGTCTTCAGGGAAGTCGATGTCGATGTCGGGCATCGACGCGCGCTCGGGGTTGAGGAACCGCTCGAAGATCAGGCCGTGCGGGATCGGGTCCAGGTCGGTGATCCCCATCGCGTACGCGATCAGCGAGCCGGCGGCGCTGCCTCGGCCGGGGCCGACCAGGATGCCGTTCTCCTTGGCCCACATGATGAAGTCCGCCACGACGAGGAAGTACGACGGGTACCCCTTGCCGAGGATGACGTCCATCTCGTACTCGGCCTGCTCCTTGTAGCCGTCGGGCAGGCCGTCGGGGAAGCGCCGCTCCAGGCCCTTCCAGACCTCCTTGCGGAACCAGCTCTCCTCGGTCTCGCCCTCAGGGACGGGGAAGCGGGGGCTGAGGTCCCGGTACTCGAACATGCCCTCCGGGTCGACCTTCTCCGCGATCAGGAGGGTGTTGCGGCAGCCCTCCTGCCAGATGTCGGAGGTGTCGATCGACCGCATCTCGTCGGCGGTCTTGAGGTAGTAGCCGCTGCCGTCGAACCGGAACCGGTCGGGGTCGGCCAGCTGCTTGCCCACCTGGACGCACAGCAGCGCGTCGTGCGCGGTGGCCTCGCTCTCGTGGGTGTAGTGCGAGTCGTTGGTGACCACCGGCGGGATGTTCAGCTTCTTGCCGATGTCGATCAGGCCCTGCCGGACGCGCTTCTCGATGTCCAGGCCGTGGTCCATCAGCTCCAGAAAGTAGTTCTCCTTGCCGAGGATGTCCTGGAACGTGGCCGCGGCCTTCAGCGCCTCGTCGAACTGGCCCAGCCGCAGCCGGGTCTGCACCTTGCCGGACGGGCAGCCGGTGGTGGCCATCAGGCCGTCGGCGTGCTCGGCCAGCAGCTCCTCGTCCATCCGCGCGTACTTGAACACGAAGCCCTCGGTGAACGCGCGGCTGGAGAGCTTGAAGAGGTTGTGCAGGCCCGTCTTGTTGCGGGCCCACAGCGTCTTGTGGTTGATCAGGCCGCCGCCGGAGACGTCGTCGCGCTTCTGGCTCGGCTCCCCCCACTGGACCTTCTTCTTGTGGTAGCGGGACTCGGGCGCCATGTACGCCTCGATGCCGATGATCGGGGTGACCCCGGCGGCCGTCGCCTGCTTGTGGAAGTCGTAGGCGCCGTGCATGTTGCCGTGGTCGGTCATCGCGATGGCCGGCATCTTCTGCCGGCCGACCTCTTCGAACATCTGCTTCAGCCGGGCGGCGCCGTCCAGCATCGAGTACTCGGTATGGACGTGCAGATGTACGAACGAGTCGGCCATGCCTCGTGCGCCTCCTGATCTCAACAGCTGACTCGGCAGCCTGTCATCGCATGCGACCGCCCACGTGCGGGTGGCACGTGTCGCGAAGGTCGGTCTCCGGGGGAAGATCGCCGACCCGGATCGGGGTCCGGGTCGACGCGGTCCTGAGAGCCTAACCCTCCTCGGGGCGGCCTCGTACCCCGACACTCCGGCACGCGCCCGGCCCGCACCGGACCGTTACGCACCGGTTCGTTCCGGGCACCGCGCGTGACCCGGTCAGGCGGTCGCGCGGCCCTCGCGGTACGCGCCGGGCGGCACCCCGACGGTCCGCTTGAAGTGCCGGGTCAGGTGCGCCTGGTCGGCGAACCCGGTCCGGGCGGCGACCTCCGCCGGGCGCATCCCCGCGTCCAGCAGGCCGCGGGCGCGGCGCACCCGGACCTGGTTCAGGTACGCGTGCGGCGGCAGGCCCGTGACCGCCCGGAACGCCCTGGCCAGCTGGAACGTCCCGACGCCCACGGCCTCGGCCAGCTCGTCCAGGCGGGGCGGGTCCAGCAGGCTCTCGTGCAGGATCTCCCGCGCCCGGCGGACGGCCGCGGGCATCCGCGCCTCCGCCGGCCCGTCCGGGAGGTGCCCGGCGTGCCGCAGCAGGCTCGCCGCGGCCGCGCGGAACAGCGAGGAGGTCGCCAGCGCGTCGCCGTGCTCGCCGGCGCGGTGGACGGCGCGCAGCAGCCCGGCCGCCTCGGGGTCCACGACCAGCGTCTCGGGGAAGTGCGGGGTGCCGGGCGGCGCGCCGAGGTCGGCGGCGACCGCGCTCATCACCTCGATGGTGGGATAGAGCACGCGGTACGCCCAGCCCTCGGGGACGCCGGCCTGCCCGGTGTGCACCACGCCGGGGTTGACCAGCGCGATCGAGCCCGGCCCGGCGCGCAGCGTGCGGCCCGCGTACTCGAACTCCTCGACGCCGTCCTCGATCAGGGCGATGGCGTACTCGTCGTGGGTGTGCCGGTCGTAGCGGTGGGTCACGTAGCGGGCGCGCAGCAGGTCGACCCCGGGCAGGCCGGGATGGCTCCAGTAATGTGCGACCTCGCCTGTCATGCCTGGAATGCTAGCTCTCTGCGCGACCGCTCCCGTCTCACGAGCTGAGACCTCAGGTCCACGGGTTGGCGCCGCCGCCCGCCGGTCGCCTACCATTGCGGCCATGGAACGTCGCTATTTCGGGTTTACGCAGCCGGCTCCGGGCGAGCCGGTCGCCGCGACCTGAGCGACGACCCCGGAGCCGGCCGAAGGCAGAGTCCCGCGGACTCTGCCTTTTCTCTTGCGAGCGCGGCCCCGGGCAGGCACCCCCTCCGGCGCGCCGGCCGCGGCGCCGCACCCGTCACGCCGTACACGCCTGAGAGGGACGACCGATGAGCGAACCCACCACCGCCGCCACCGAGGAACTGACGGTGGCGCTGCCCCGCACCGACCGCCTGGCCACGCTGGCCGACGCCCGCGCCGCCATCGACGGCATCGACGCCGCCCTGGCCGCGCTGCTGGAGCGGCGCGCCGCGGTCGCCGGGGTCGTCCAGCGGCTCAAGCCGGTCGGCGGCTTCGCCGGCCGCGACCCCGAGCGCGAGCGGCTGATCGTCGCCGCGATGGCCGAGCGCGCCCCCTCGCTCGCCGCCGGCCATCTCGCCAAGATCATGAACGCGGTGATCGAGGCGGGGCTGGACGCCGCCGAGCGCAAGAACGTTCAAGACGCCCCCGCGGGCGCTGACTAGCGTCCCCGCCATGAGTGCGACGGAATCGGCGGCACCGGCGGTGGACGATCCGCCCGGGGCCGCGCCCGCGGACGGCGCGGCCCGTTCCGCGGCGATACGGAACGGGTTGGGCGTGGGCCTGGCGGTCGGGCTGTCCGGATTCGCGTTCGGCGCGGCGGCCTCCACGGCCGGGCTGACGGCGGCGCAGGCGTGCGTCCTCAGCCTGCTGGCCTTCACCGGGGCCTCGCAGTTCGCGCTGACCGGCGTGATCGGCGCGGGCGGCGGCCTGGCGGCGGGCGTGCTGGGGGCGGTGCTCCTCGGCGGCCGCAACGCGCTGTACGGGCTGCGGCTGGCCGACCTGCTGCGGGTGCGCGGCGCGCGGCGGCTCCTCACCGCGCACGGGGTCATCGACGAGACGACCGCGGTCGCGAACGCCCAGCCCGACCGCGCCTCCGCCCGGACCGGCTTCTACGTGACCGCCGCCACCATCTACGTGACGTGGAACCTCACCACGCTGCTCGGCGCGCTCGGCGCCGCCCGCCTCGGCGACCCGGAGACCTACGGGCTGGACGTCCTCGGCCCCGCCGCCTTCCTGGCGCTGCTGTGGCCGCGGCTCACCGCCGGGCGGACCGAGGCGCGGGTCGCGGTGGGCGCCGGGGTGATCGCCATCGCCACCACGCCGCTGCTGCCCCCGGGAGTGCCCGTGATGCTCGCGGCACTGGCCGCGCTGGTCGCGCTCCTCCCGTACCGGCCGGGCCGCGCCGCCCGCGGCCGCCCGGCGGGCACAGAAGGCCCAGAGGGCACTGGGGGCACTGAAGGCACTGGGGGCGCAGAGGGCGCGCATGGCACGGAGGAGGCGCGATGAGCGTGTGGATCGCGGTGATCGCCACCGGCATCGGCTGCTACCTGCTGAAGCTGGGCGGCCTGGTCACCCCGCAGCGCGTGCTGGACGACCCGCGCGTGCGCCGGTTCACCGACCTGGTGCCGGTGGCGCTGCTGACCGCGCTGATCGCCGTCCAGGTGCTGGCCCCGGAGGGCCGGACGCTGGAGTTCGACGGGCCCCGGACGGCCGGGCTGGCGGCCGCCGTGGCGGCGCTGCTGCTGCGCGCGCCGTTCCTGGTGGTGCTGGCCGTGGCCGCCGGGGTCGCGGCGGGCCTGCGCCTGATCGGCTAGCCCGCCGCGGCCGGCACTACGACTCCGACTCGACGATCTCCAGGGCGCGCGCCAGATCGTCGGGGTACGGGCTGGTGAACTCCACCGGCTCCCCCGTCGTCGGGTGCTCGAACCCCAGCCGCGCCGCGTGCAGCCACTGCCGCCGCAGCCCCAGCCGCGCCGCCAGCGTCGGATCGGCGCCGTAGGCCATGTCCCCCACGCAGGGGTGGCGGATGGCCGACATGTGCACCCGGATCTGGTGCGTGCGGCCCGTCTCCAGGTCGATGTCCAGCAGGGTGGCGGCCCGGTAGGCCTCCACGGTGTCGTAGTGCGTCACCGACGGCTTGCCGCCCGCCACCACCGCGAACCGGCCGTCCCCCGAGGGATGCCGGTCGATGGGCGCGTCGACCGTCCCGCGGAACGGGTCGGGATGCCCCTGGACGAGCGCCTGGTAGCGCTTGTCGACGGTGCGCTCCTTGAACGCCCGCTTGAGGCGCGAGTAGGCGATCTCGCTCTTGGCGACGACCATCGCGCCCGTGGTGTTGGCGTCCAGCCGGTGGACGATGCCCTGCCGCTCGGCCGCGCCGCTGGTCGCGACGGTGTGCCCGGCGCCCAGCAGGCCGCCCAGCACCGTCGGGCCCGTCCACCCGGTGGTCGGGTGGGCGGCGACGCCGGTCGGCTTGTCGACCACGACGATGTCGTCGTCCTCGTACAGGATCCCCATGCCCGGTACCGGCTCGGCGACCGGCGCCGGCGCGGCGGGCGGCGGCGGGAGCGTGACCTCCAGCCACGCGCCGCCGTACACCCGGTCGGACTTGGCGACCTCGTTGCCGTCCAGGAGGACGTCGCCCGCGGCGATGATGTCGGCGGCCCGGCTGCGGGACAGCCCGAACAGCCGGGCGAGGGCGGCGTCGATCCGCTCGCCCTCCAGGCCGTCGGGGACCGGGAGGCTGCGCACGTCCGCCATCAGGCCTTCTCCTCCGGAGCCTTCTCGCCCTCACCGGCGTCGCCCGCGTCCTCGGCGACCCCGGTGTCCCTGGCCTCTGTGCTGTTTGTGCTCTTTGTGCCCTCTGTGCTCGCCGGGCTCGCCTTGCCGTCGGAGATCCGGGTGCCGTCGAGCTGCAGGCCCCGGGCCGCCAGCACGACGGCCAGGACGCCGCCGCAGACGATCGCCGAGTCGGCCAGGTTGAAGACCGGCCAGTTGGGGACCTCGATCCAGTCGACCACGTGGCCCTTCAGCGGCGCGGGCGCGCGCAGCATCCGGTCGGCGAGGTTGCCGACCGCGCCGCCCAGCATCAGTCCCAGGCACACCGCCCAGGGGGTGCTGCGCAGGTCGCGGGCGGTGCGCAGGATGGCTATCACCACGCCGATGGCGATGCAGGTGAACACGATCGTGTAGCCGGTGCCGATCGAGAACGCGGCACCGCTGTTGCGGGTCTCGCGCAGCGTCAGCAGCCCGCCCAGCAGGCGGACGGGCTCGCGGTCCTGGAGCGTGGCCACCACCACGATCTTGGTGACCACGTCCAGGGCCAGCGCGGTCAGCGCGATCATGATCAGCACGCCGATACGGCGCGGCCGGGGGGATCCGCCCGGTCCCCCCTCGGCGGCGCGCTCGGGGTTGGTTTCGTCGTTCAGCGACGTTCCTCGCGTTGTTTGCATGACACGCATAGCGTCGCACGCGGGAAGGCCTGCAGGCGCGCCTTCCCTACCGGCCTGGCACAGGATTCGCAGATCCCGTACGTGCCGGCGTCGATCCGCTGTACGGCCCGCTCCGTCTGGGCGAGCAGGTCACGCGAATTGTAGGTCAGGGAGAGCTCGTGCTCGCGCTCGTAGGTCTTGGCCCCGGTGTCGGCCTGGTCGTCGCCCGCCCCGTCGGCGGCGTCGCCCTCGGCGATCTGGGTGGTGGAGGCGGCGATCTCGGCCTCCAGCGCGGTGATCTGCGCGGCCAGCGCCGCCCGCACCTCGGCCAGCTCCGTCCCGGTCCAGCGGTCCTCGCCCTCGCGCACCGGCAGCGCCGCGGCGGCGGACGCGGCGGACTCGGTGGACGCGGCGGACTTGGTGGACGCGGCGGACTTGGTGGAACGGGACGCGGCGGCGCGCTTGGCCGTGCCCGTGCTCCGCTTCGCCGCGCCCTTCTTCGCGGCGGGCTTGGCCGCGGTCTTCGCGGCCGGCTTGGCGGCCGGGCGGGCGGACTTGGCCGAGGACTTGGCCGCGGCCTTGCCGCGGGTCCCCGGGCTCTTCTTGCCGGACCCCTTCTGGTCGGGGATCTTCGTCCCGGCGGCCTCCGCGGTCGTCTCCCCCCTCCCCTTGGCGGCCGTGCCGGCCCCCTTCGCGCTGATCTTCTCGACGGGCAGTGCGGGCAGCATGGGTCCCCTTTCGGTGAGTCGGCGCACGACCTGGCTTCATTACCGTCCGCATATGCCCGATCGCGGTCCGGCGAGAACCCGAGGTTCCCCAACAATCTGCGAAGAGAGTTGCGCCACACCCGCCCCGGACGCCCCGTACGCGGGGGAAATGGAAAGAGTTTTGCCCGGCCGTGCGTTACCCTCACTGCGAGCAGTCAGATCGGCAGGCCGTGATGGGGACACCTGCCGCCGAAGGCCGGCCATGAGCGACCCGGGGACGGTGCGAGCCCGGGGGCGGGGCACGGCGGTCTGATCACCCCGGAGCCGCCGGAGGAACCGCCGCACCCGTACTCCCGAGGCGGGCGCGGCGCAGTAGAACCGGCCGCCGAGACTCGAACGAAGCGGATCGCGCCGTACCGCCACCGGTACGGACCGCGGTCAAGGAGGGTGGTACCGCGGGACCCGGCCCGGCAGCGGCGGGCGGGCGTCTCGTCCCTCCGGTCCACGTGCAGTCACACCAGAAACACGTCGATCCGGAGGTTCGCCCACGTGACCCGCAGTTTCCGGCCCCTGCCGACGCAGGTCGACCTGCCCGCCCTGGAGCGGGAGATGATGGGCCGCTGGCAGGAGCGCAAGGTTTTCGAGCGCTCCCTGGAGCGCACCGCCTCCGGCCCGCGCTGGCTGTTCTACGAAGGCCCGCCCACCGCCAACGGCATGCCCGGCGTGCACCACGTCGAGGCCCGCGTCTTCAAGGACGTCTTCCCGCGCTACCGCACGATGAAGGGCTACCACGTCCCCCGCAAGGCCGGCTGGGACTGCCACGGGCTGCCCGTCGAGGTGGCGGTGGAGAAGGAGCTCGGCCTCACCGGCAAGAAGGACATCGAGGACTACGGCATCGCCGAGTTCAACGACCGCTGCCGCGAGTCGGTGCTGCGGCACGTGGACGCCTTCGAGGAGATGTCCGACCGGATGGGCTTCTGGATCGACAGCGCCCAGGCGTACCGGACGATGGACCCCGAGTACGTCGAGGCCGTCTGGTGGTCGCTGAAGGTCGTCTTCGACAAGGGCCTGCTGTTCCGCGACTTCCGCATCACCCCGTACTGCCCGCGCTGCGGCACCGGCCTGTCCGACCACGAGCTGGGGCAGCCCGGCGGGTACGAGACGATCAGCAGCCCGTCGGTGTACGTGCGGATGCCCGCCACCTCCGGCCCGCTGGCCGAGCTGGGCGCGTCCCTGCTGATCTGGACGACCACGCCCTGGACGCTGGTGTCCAACACGGCGGTCGCCGTCCACCCCGAGGTCACCTACGTCGCCGCCCGCCCGGCCGGGTCGGACCCGGAGACGGGCGAGGTGCTCGTGGTGGCCGAGCCGCTGGTGGACCAGGTCCTCGGCGAGGGCGCCGAGCGGCTGGCCACGTTCCGGGGCACCGAGCTGGAGCGGACCGCGTACAGGCGCCCGTTCGACCTGGTCGACATCCCCGACGCCCACTACGTGGTGCTGGGCGACTACGTCACCGTCGAGGACGGCACCGGCCTGGTCCACCAGGCGCCCGCGTTCGGCGGCGACGACATGGCCGTCTGCAAGGCGTACGGCATGCCGGTCGTCAACCCGATCGGCCCCGACGGCCGCTTCCTCGCGGACGTCCCGCTCGTCGGCGGGAGGTTCTTCAAGGACGCCGACGAGGCGCTGACCGACGACCTGCGCGCCCGCGGCCTCCTCTACCGGGGCGGCCACTTCGAGCACAGCTACCCGCACTGCTGGCGCTGCCACACGCCGCTGCTGTACTACGCGCTCCCCGCCTGGTACATCCGCACCACGGCCGTCAAGGACCGGCTGCTGGAGGAGAACGAGAAGACCAACTGGTTCCCCGAGACGGTCAAACACGGCCGCTACGGCGAGTGGCTGCGCAACAACGTCGACTGGTCGCTGTCGCGCAGCCGCTACTGGGGCACGCCGCTGCCGCTGTGGGTCTGCGGCGAGGACGAGGACCACGTCACCTGCGTCGGCTCCCTGGCGGAGCTGGGCGAGCTCGCCGGGCGGGACCTGTCCAAACTCGACCCGCACCGCCCGTACGTGGACGACGTGACGATCCCCTGCAGGGAGTGCGGCGCGGAGGCGCGGCGCGTGCCGGACGTCATCGACGCCTGGTACGACTCCGGCTCCATGCCGTTCGCGCAGTGGGGCGCGCCGCACCGCAACAAGGAGGTCTTCGAGTCCTCCTACCCGGCGCAGTACATCTGCGAGGCGCAGGACCAGACGCGCGGCTGGTTCTACTCCCTGATGGCCGTGGGCACGCTGGTGTTCGACCGGTCGTCGTACGAGAACGTCCTGTGCCTCGGCCTGATCCTGGCCGAGGACGGCCGCAAGATGAGCAAGCACCTGGGCAACGTGCTGCGGCCCATCCCGCTGATGGACGAGCACGGCGCCGACGCGCTGCGCTGGTACATGCTGGCCAGCGGCATGCCGTGGGCGTCCCGCCGGGTCGGGCACGGCGCGCTCGAGGAGATCGTCCGCAAGGTGCTCCTCACGTACTGGAACACCGCCTCCTTCCTGGTCCTCTACGCCAACGCGGCGGGCGCCCAGGGCGAGGCGTGGACGCCGGACCGGCTCGCCGAGGCGCCCGCGCCGGCCGACCGGCCGCTGCTGGACCGCTGGGCGCTGGCCGAGCTGCACCGCACGGTCGGCGAGGTGGACGCGGCCCTGGACGGCTTCGACACCGCCGCGGCCGGGCGGCGGCTGGCCGAGTTCGTCGACGACCTGTCCAACTGGTACGTGCGGCGCTCGCGGCGGCGCTTCTGGGAGGGCCCGGACACGCCCGGCGGCGCCGCGGCGTTCGCCACCCTCTACGAGTGCCTGGAGACCCTGACGCGGCTGATGGCGCCGATGGTCCCGTTCCTCACCGACTACGTGTGGGACGTGATCCGGCCGGCCGGCGCGCCGGAGTCGGTCCACCTGGCCGACTTCCCGGCCGTCCGGGAGGACCTCCTCGACGCGGAGCTCTCGTCCCAGATGGCCCTGGTTCGCCGTCTGGTGGAGCTGGGGCGGGCGGCCCGGGCCACAAGTGGGGTCCGCACCCGCCAGCCGCTCGGGCGCGCTCTGGTGGGCGCGCGGGGCTGGGCGGAGCTGCCGGCGGAGCTGCGCGGCCAGATCTCCGAGGAGCTGAACGTCCTGGCGTTCGAGGAGCTGGCGTCGATCGGCGGCGACCTCGTCGAGTACGAGGTGAAGCCGAACTTCCGCGAGCTGGGCAAGCGGTTCGGCAAGGACACTCCGAAGGTCGCCAAGGCCGTGACCGGCGCCGACCCGGCCGCCCTGGTCGGCGCGCTGCGCGCCGGCGGGACGGTCACGGTCGAGGCCGCGGACCTGGGCCGGGTGGAGCTGTCGCCCGCCGAGGTGATCGTCACCGAGCGGCCGCGCAGCGGCTGGGCGGTGGAGAGCGCCGGCGGCGAGAGCGTCGCGCTGGACCTGGACGTGACGCCCGAGCTGCGGCGCGCGGGCCTGTACCGGGAGGCGGTGCGGCTCGTCCAGGACGCCCGCAAGTTTACCGGCCTGGAGGTCACCGACCGGATCGAGCTGTGGTGGCGGGCCGCCGGCGACGAGCTGGCCGAGGCGCTGCGCGCGCACGAGGCCGAGCTCGCCGGCGAGGTGCTGGCCGCGGCCGTCCGCGAGGGCCGTCCCGAGGGCGGGCCGGAGCGCGACCTGCCCGCGCAGCAGGACGACGAGCTGGGCCTGACCTTCTGGCTCCGCAAGGCCTGACGCGCGCGAACGGGGCGGGCCGTCCGGTATCGGACGGCCCGCCCCGGGCCGATAACGCGCGGAAAGCGCCGAAGGGCTTTGTCGCGACACATCGCGTTTGCGATGATGAGTCGCGTGAACCCGTCTGAACCCTCCGACCCGAGCCCGGCCCCCGCGCCCGCACCCGCGCCGGCCTCCACCCCGGCCTCCGCGCCGGCCTCCGCGATGCGCGCGTCCGACGCCGACCGCGACCGGGTCGCCGACCGTCTCCGCGAGGCCCTCGCCGAAGGGCGCATCACGCCGGAGGAGCACGCCGAGCGCATCGACGTCGTCTACGCGGCCAAGACCTACGCCGAGCTCGAACCGGTGCTCAGCGACCTGCCCGGCGGCCACGCCCCGCCGGCGCCGCGCGTGCGGCTGGACAAGGACCTGGACGGTGATCTGGACCGGGACCCGGCCGGGGACCCCGGGCTCCGGCTGCCCGCGCCCGAGAAGCACGCCGCCTCGATCGTGGCGGTGTTCTCCGGCGCCGACCGCCGGGGCCGCTGGCTCGTCGAGCCGTCCACCACGGTGTCCTGCCTGTTCGGCGGCGCCGAGCTGGACTTCCGGCAGGCCGTGCTGTCGCAGCGCGAGGTCACGCTGAACGTGACGTGCGTCTTCGGCGGCGTGGACATCACCGTCCCGCCCGGCGTCCGGCTGGTCAACTCGGTCTCGGCCGTGTTCGGCGGGGTCGACCTGCCCGACGACGACACCACCGACCCGGACGCGCCGGTCATCCGGATCACCGGGATGGTGCTGTTCGGCGGGGTCTCCGCGTCCCGGCGCGAGGCCGGGTCCTCATCGCGCGCCGACCGGCGGCGGGAGCGCCACGACCGCCATCGGGCCCTGCGCGATCTGCAGCGCGAGGTGCACGAGCGGCACCGCGAGGACATGACGGACATGCGGGAGCTGCACGACGAGCGGCGGGAGCATCTGCGCAGGCTGCGCGAGTCCCGCCGCCGCCACTGCTGACGGCCCGGACCGTACGGTCCGGGCCGGGCGCCGGGTCAGGCGTCGTCGGGCCGGCAGACCAGGCAGGGCGTGCAGCCCCGGGTCCGGGCCTCGGCGCGGGAGATCGTCTCCAGGTCCTCGGCCTCGTCGCCGATGTCCTCGATCAGCGAGCAGTCGGCGCGGTGGTAGCGCTTGGTCCCGCTGAGGATCCGCACCGTCGCCTCGTCCGGCGCCGCGTCGCCCTCGCCCGCGGGCTCGGACGGCGGGGCGTCCTCCGAGGCCGCGGTGGCGGGCTCGACCGGGCCGGCCGGCGCGTCCGCGGCGCCGCCAGGGGCGGGCCAGGCGGACGGGACGGGGTCGGCCGCGGGCGCCGGTGCGGGAACGGAGCCGGCCGCCTTCTCCGGGCGGTCCGCCTCCGGGTGCGCCTGCGGGTCGCCCGCGCCGGGCACCGGCGCGGAGGACGGCGGCTCGGTCACGGGGATCTCGGTGGTCGCGGCCGCGGCGTCGCCCGCGGCAGGACCGCTCGCGGCGGGCTCGCGCCCGGCGAACTCACTCTTGGCCGGCTCGCTCTTGGCGGCCTCGCTCTTGGCGGCCTCGCTGCGCAGGGCCTCGGCCGGAAGCGGCGTGGTGGCCCCCGCCGGCGGGGGGCTCTTGCTCAGCCCCACCGGGCCGGGCCCGCCGGACTCGCCCTTGCCGCCCGCCGTACCCTCGGCCGGTCCGCTCCCGGCGGCCTTGCCGCCGGCCGGGACGCCCGCGGGGACCGACACCGCGGCGCGCGCCGCCAGTGCGGTGTCGGGCATGCAGGCGGTGCAGGAGCTGAAGCCCTCTTCCCTCGCCTCGGCGTAGGTCAGCTCTTCCTTGTCACGGCCGGCCAGCTGCCGGCACGTGTCGAGGTGGTAGCGCTTGCGGCCGCGGACCACGAAGACCACCGCGTGGTCGGGCACGTCGGCCGGCGGCGGCGGGATCTCGGTGTCGTCGTCGGCGGGGCCGGCGGTCGGGCCGACCGGCGCGGCGGGCTTGCCCCGTCCCGCGGCGGGAACGGGAGCCGCGGCCGGCTTCTTGCCCTTGGACTTGGCCTTGTCCTTACGGGCGCTCTTGCGGGCGGGAGCGACGGCCGCTCCCGTGCCGAAGAGCTCCTTGCGGCGCAGGAACACCCCGATGGCCAGGCACAGCGCGGACACCACGCTGACGCCGATCGAAATATAGATCACCACCAGCGCGTCCAGGCCGAGGACCTGCGCACTCTCTCCGTTTCCGGCGACGATGCCGGCGACGAGCAGGGCGATCGCCACAATGACGAGAACGCCACTCAGGATGATCACAGGGTCTCTCCCCCTTCACGGGCCGCAATCCCCGGTCCGTGGCCGGCCGGAGGCCGCCGACCGGGCTCCGAAACGCCGCCGGGATGGCCCCGCTGCCATCCGCGGCGCGGCGAATGGGAAGACACTATCGCCTGCGGCGCGCCCGTCAGCGCCTCTCGTGCGGCGGGTTGTCGCCACCCGAGTGGAACGCGCCGGTCGCCGAGTGCTGGACCTGCTGTGCGTGCTGCGCCGGCTCGGCCGGCGGCGGGAACGAGGCAGGGCCGGTCGGGGCGGAGCCGCCGCCGGAGGCGCCATTGCGGTTGTCGTGCTGGATCGCCGCCTGCGGGCCGGTCTGCGCGGCGCCCTGCTGGCCGCCGGGCACGGCCGGGAAGCCGCCGGTCTCGGTGCTGCCGGCCTCCAGGTCGCGCAGCTGGCCTTCGAGGTACACCTTCAGCCGGCTGCGGTACTCGCGCTCGAACGCGCGCAGGTTGTCGACCTCGCGCTCCAGCTCCTCGCGCTGCTGCACGAGCGAGCCCATGACCTGGCGGTGGCGCTCCTGGGCGTCCCGGTCGAGGGCCTCGGCGCGGGAGCGGGCCTCGCTGACGATCTGGTCGGCCTGCCGGCGGGCCTTGCCGAGGATCTCCTCGGCCTCGCGGCGGGCGCGGCCCAGCGTCTCGTCGGCCTCCCGGCGGGCGTCGGCGATCGCCTGGTCGGCGGTCTGCTGCGCCAGCGCCAGCACGCGCGCCGCGGTGTCCATGTTGTCCTCGCCGGACGGCGCGGGCGCCATGCCGAGGCCGCCGCCGAGGCCCACGGGCTCGGGCTCGGGCTGCTGCACCTGGGGCTCGGGCGGCCGGGGCGGCTCGGGCATCTTGGCCACGTCGGGCTTGGGCTCGACGATCGGGGCGGCCATGGCGGGAACCTTGCCGCGCAGGCACTCGGCCAGCTTGGCGCGCAGCTCCTCGTTCTCCTGGATGAGGCGGTCGAGTTCGGCCTCGACCTCGTCGAGGAAGGCGTCCACCTCCTCCTCGTCGTACCCCGGCCTCAGCCTGGTGGTACTGAACTGCTTGTTCCGCACGTCGGCGGGTGTCAGCGGCATGTTCGTCTCCTTGGCGCGCTTGGAGTCTGTCCCAAAGGACGGTATCCGATCAGAGCCTCTGCACGAAGATGATCATGACCCAGACCACAAGGATGAGGACAGTGAAGCTGAGGTCCAAGGCCACGTTACCCAGACGCATGGGGGGGATGAAACGCCTCAGGAGTTTCAGTGGCGGATCGGTGATGGTGTAGGTGATCTCGGCGATCACCAGCAGCGGCCCCGAGGGCTTCCACGACCGTGCGAACGACTGCACCATCTCCAGGACCAGCCTCCCGATCAGGAACAGGAGGAAGAGGTAGAGGATGATCGTCAGCACGGATCCAACGTTGGTCACTGAGACACTCTCACATGTGGCGGTCAGCTTTGGTTGAAGAACCCTCGTTCTGCCATCCGGGCCTTGTCCTCCGCCGTCACCTCCACGTTGGCGGGTGAGAGGAGGAACACCTTGTTCGTAACACGCTCGATGCTCCCGTGCAGGCCGAATACGAGACCTGCCGCGAAGTCGACCAGACGTTTGGCGTCGCTGTCGACCATCTCGGTCAGATTCATGATCACCGGCGTTCCCTCACGGAAGTGCTCCCCGATGGTCCGGGCCTCGTTGTAGGTCCTCGGGTGCAGCGTAGTGATACGCGCGAGGTCGGTGGTACCGGACTCGTAGAGCGCCACGGAACGGCGCTCCGCGGCCGACGCCGAGTGATGATCGCGATCCCGGTCCGCGGTCTCGTCCGCTCGGGTAAGCTGACCGCCGGACTCCTCGTCGCGAAGACGGCCCGCCCGGCCCTGGCCGGGGTCGGCCTCGTCGTCGTAGACCTCGTACTCGTCGTAGTCGTACTTGTCGTCGTAGCGATCGTCCTCCACGAGGCCGAGGTAGACCGCCATCTTGCGCATCGCGCTGGCCATATGCCCCTCCGTCGTCCTGTGGCCGCGGCGCCCGGCGCCCGGCGCCGCCTTCGGACCGCTCCGTCTGTGTGGCCTGCCGTTTCGGCAGGTACCACTGGGGGGACATTACCTGACGATTGCCCGTCGGCCGCCGAGCAACGCCGTACCGACACGCACGTGTGTCGCGCCACACGCGATCGCCACCTCCAGATCCCCGCTCATACCGGCCGAGATCGCACCGGCGTCCGGATGCTCCGACCGCAGCGAGGCCGCGATCCCGGCGAGCCGCTCGAACGCCGGGGCCGGGTCGGCTCCCAGCGGCGCGACCGCCATCACCCCGCCCGGCTCCAGGCCCTCGGCGTCCGCGATCGCCGCCGCCAGTCCCGGCACGTCCGCCGGGGCCGCGCCGCCGCGTCCCTCCGCCTCGTCCAGCGAGACCTGCACGAGGCAGCGCAGCGTCCGCCCCGCCTTCACCGCCGCTGTAGAAAGCGCGGTGACCAGCCTGGGCCGGTCCACCGACTCCACGACGTCGGCATAGGCCGCCACGGAACGGGTCTTGTTGGTCTGCAACTGGCCCACGAAGTGCCGGGTCAGCGGCAGGTCCGCGGTCTCCGCCGCCTTCGGCGCGGCCTCCTGGTCGCGGTTCTCCGCGACGTCGGTCACGCCGAGCCCGGCGAGCAGCCGCACGTCGGAGGCCGGGAAGGTCTTGGTCACCGCGACCAGCGTCACCTCCGCCGGGTCCCGCCCGGCGGCGGCGCAGGCGGCCGCGATGCGCGCGCGGACGTCGGCGAGGTTGGCCGCCAGCTCGTCCCGCCGTTCCGGGGACGTCACGGGCGGCCGCCCTCCAGCCAGACGTAGCCGGCGAACCGGCCGGTGCGGCCGTCGCGCCGGTAGGAGAACAGCTCGGGCGTCTCGATCGTGCACCGCGGGTCGATCCGCACGTCCGGCACGCCGGCGGCGGCCAGCTGCGCGGCGATGCCCGCGCGGATGTCCAGCCCGGCCGTGCCGTCGCGGGTGACGGAGTACGCCTCCGGCACCACCGCGCACACCTCGGCGCGCATCGCCTCGGGCACCTCGTAGCAGGCGCCGCACGCGGCGGGCCCGATCGCGGCGGCGATCCGGGACGCCTCGGCGCCGTGCTCCAGCATCCGCTCGACCAGCGCGGGAACGACACCGGCCAGCGTCCCGGGCCGTCCCGAATGCGCGGCCCCCGCCACCCCGGCCACGGGGTCGGCCAGCAGGACCGGGGCGCAGTCGGCGACCAGCACGGCCAGCGCGAGCCCGGGCACCGTGGTCACCATCGCGTCCGCCTCGGGCGGTTCCGCGTCCGGGACGCGGGGCGCGGTGACGACCTCGACGTCGGCGCCGTGGACCTGGCGCATCCAGGCGACGCGGCCGGGGTCGAGGCCCAGGGCCGCGGCCGTCCGGGCGCGGTTGGCGCGGACGGCGGCGGGGTCGTCGCCGACCGCGCCGCCGAGGTTGAGCGAGTCGTAGGGCGCCCGGCTGGAGCCGCCGGCCCGCGCGGTGAACGCGGCGCCGGCACCTCCGGCGAGGGCGACGCGGGTGAGGCCCGCGCCGGGCACGGGGATCGGGTCCGCCACGGGGGCGGCGTCGCCGGTCACGCGCGCGTCACTTGAGGAAGTCGGGGACGTCGAGGTCGTCGTCCTCGTCGAACACCACCGGGCGGCGGCGCGGGCCGGTCGCGGCGGCACCGCCGTCGGCGGCCTCGCCGGCGTGCACGCGGGTCGCGGGCGTCTCGCCCGGGCGGGGCGCCGGCGGGCGGGCGGGCTCGGGCTCGGCCTCGCGCTCGGGCGCGGCCGATCCGGCGGCCGGGCGGGCGGGCGCCGGCTCGGCGGGGCGCGCGGCCGGCTCGTCGCCGGCGCCCGCCGCGGCGGACCCGGCGTCGGCGGAGGAGCGCTCCTCGGCGGACTCGGACCGCGGCCGCTCCGGCTCGGCCGGCCGCTGCGGCGGCGCGGGCTGCGGCGCCTGCGCCGGGGCCGCGGCGGCCTGCGCCACCGACTGCTGCGGGCCGGTCTGCGCCGATCCGAACGCGTCGGACCGGCCGACCCGGCTCGGGATCGGGTTGGCGGGCGACGCCGGCGGGGCCGGGCGGGGCGGCGGCGGGAGCCGCTTGGTCTCCGGTTCGGGCGCCGGCTTGGCCGGCCGCCCCTCGTCAAAACCCGCGGCGATCACGGTCACCCTGACCTCGTCGCCCAGCGCGTCGTCGATGACCGCGCCGAAGATGATGTTGGCGTCCGGGGCGGCGGCGTTCGACACCAGCTGGGCCGCCTCGTTGATCTCGAACAGCCCCAGGTCGGAACCGCCGGAGATGGACAGCAGCACGCCGTGCGCGCCCTCGATGCTGGCCTCCAGCAGCGGGCTGGAGATCGCCATCTCGGCCGCCGCGACCGAGCGGTCGTCGCCGCGCGCCGAGCCGATCCCCATGAGCGCCGAGCCGGCACCGGACATGACCGACTTGACGTCGGCGAAGTCGAGGTTGATCAGGCCGGGGGTGGTGATCAGGTCGGTGATGCCCTGCACACCGGACAGCAGCACCTGGTCGGCGGCCTTGAACGCGTCCAGCACGCTGACCTGGCGGTCGGAGATCGACAGCAGCCGGTCGTTGGGGATCACGATGAGGGTGTCGACCTCGTCGCGCAGGGTCTCTATCCCGGCCTCGGCCTGCATCGCGCGGCGCTTGCCCTCGAAGCTGAACGGGCGGGTGACCACGCCGATCGTCAGGGCGCCCAGCGAGCGGGCGATGTTGGCCACGACGGGCGCCCCGCCGGTGCCCGTGCCACCGCCCTCGCCCGCGGTGACGAAGACCATGTCGGCGCCCTTGAGGACCTCCTCGATCTCCTCCCGGTGGTCCTCGGCGGCCTTGCGGCCCACGTCCGGGTTGGCCCCGGCCCCCAGTCCCCGGGTGAGCTCGCGGCCCACGTCGAGCTTCACATCGGCGTCACTCATCAGCAGCGCCTGGGCGTCCGTGTTGATCGCGATGAATTCGACGCCCTTGAGACCCTCTTCGATCATCCGGTTGACGGCGTTGACGCCGCCGCCGCCGATTCCGACGACCTTGATGACCGCGAGGTAATTCTGCGGTGCTGCCACGACGAGGGGCCTTTCCGCTCGCTCTATCCAACCCGCCGGGCCGGCCTTCCGGTCGGCCCCGCCGCGGTGTTCCTGACCATGTCTTGTTTAGGAGACGGGCCCGGGCGTTTCCGCCGCCCTGAACCCTCACCCTCAACTTGAGGCTTACAGTTATGTCAACCTGAGGACTGATACGGACAGTAGGGCGGCCCAACCGCCAGGGTCAACTAACCTCCCCCCGAGTGAACCGGCGTGTCGCGGGAAGCGCCGGATGCCCTGGTCGGCGAAGAACGTCACCGAAACTCCTCCCATCACTCCCCTTCCACCGCCGCGTGCACCGTCACCGCTCAAGCGTGCCCCATCGCACGTCCGGAATCGCCGCGACACACGCACCGGATCCGAGTCCCTCCCAGGTACCCGTGCCCGAGGCGCCGCACACGTCCGGCCTGTATCGGTTTGATCACCTGGTGGTGACCACGTCGGGCGAGCTGACATCGACCGTGCGCGCCCCGCGGCCCGCCGCCGACCCCCGCAACGCCTCGATCAGCCGCGCCTTCTCCGCCGCCCGCCCGGGCGACCCCCACACCACCGTGAGACCGTCCGACAACCGCAGCGTCACCGTCTCCGGCGTCGGCGCCTCCACCTTCACCAGCCGCGCCGCCAGCTCCCTCGGCAACTCCCCCGTCACCCGCAGCGCCGCCAGCGTCGCCGCGTCCGTCGGACCGGGCGAAGCCACCGACAGCACGGGCAGCCCCGGCGGCCGCGACGCGCCGTCCGCCACCGTGACCCCATGCCGGTCCAGCCGGTAGAACCGCCCCGCCCGCTCCACCGCGACCACGGGCACCCGCTCCCGCACCGCGATCCGCACCGTGGCCGGCCACCGCCGCTCCACCGTGACCGACTCCACCTCCCGCATCCGCTCCAGCCTGGCCTCCACCGAGCCCGTCCCCAGCCGGACCATCGGCAGCCCCAGCCGGATCCCCGCCGTCGCCACGATCCGATCCCGCGGCACCAGATCCGTGCCCGTCACCTCGACCGTCCGCACGACCAGCAGCCGCGAACCGAGCAGCACCCAGGCCAGCACCCCCAGCACCCCGAGCACGAGAAGCGCCACGCACACTCTCTTCCATGTGGAGGGGCGACCCTCCACGCCACCCGGGCCCGAGGTGGGCGTCCCTGCGCTCGTTCCTCGCTCCGGGGCGCCCGCCCTGGGGCCGGGGGCTCCGCCCCCCGCGCCCCCCGCTGGGGACTTCGTCCCCTCGTCCCCCTTTTTCGGGCTTCGCCCTCGCCCCCGTACCTCGCTTCGCTCGGTCATGGGGGCAGCCTCGCAGCGATCGGAGGGTCGGATGGGGAGCCCACGCCTGTGACGGGCCGATCGGGTCAGCCGGCCGCGGGCGCCAGGCGGGCCAGGATCTCGGGGCCCAGGAGGGTCACGTCGCCGGCGCCCAGGGTGATCACCACGTCGCCGGGGCGGGCCAGGCGGACCGCCGCGGCGGGGACCTCGGACCGGTCGGCCACGTACTCCCACTCGGTGCCCGCGGGGATCCGCTCGGCGACCAGCCGGCCGGTCACGCCGGGCTCGGGGTCCTCGCGGGCGCCGTACACGTCCAGGACCACGGCCGCGTCGGCCAGGCCGAGGGCCTCGCCGAACTCGGCGGCGAAGAAGCGGGTGCGGCTGTACAGGTGCGGCTGGAAGACGGCCACGATCCGGCCCGGCGCGGCGCCCGCGGCGGCCGCCTTCTCCGCCACGTAGTCGCGGGTGGCCGACAGGTCGGCGATCAGCTCGGTCGGGTGGTGGGCGTAGCTGTCGAACACCTCCACGCCCGCCGCCTCGCCCTTGGGCTCCAGCCGGCGCATCGCCCCGCGGAACTCGGCCAGCCCGTCCCGTACGGCGGCGAGGTCGAGCCCCAGCGCGCGGCCGACCGCGAGGACCGCGGCGGCGTTGAGGGCGTTGTGCCGGCCGGGGACGGCCAGCCGCACCTCGCCGGCGCCGGACACCTCGAACCGGGAGCCCAGGCCGCGCGGGGTGAAGCCGGAGACCCGCAGGTCGGCGCCCGCGGCCTCGCCGTACGTGAGGACGCCCAGGCCGCGCTCGCGGGCCAGCTCCGCCATCTCCATGGCCACCGGGTCGTCGGCGCCGGCGATCAGGGTCCCGCCGGGCTCGACGCGGTCCACGAACTTCGCGAAGTTCTCCTTGACCTTCTCGAAGCCGCCGTAGTTGTCGAGGTGGTCGGCCTCCACGTTGGTGATCACAGCGATCCGCGGGGTGTACATCAGGAACGAGCCGTCGCTCTCGTCGGCCTCGGCGACGAAGACGTCGCCGGTCCCCTCGTCGGCGCCCAGGCCGGTGGTGACCAGCTGGCCGCCGATGCAGTACGACGGGTCGGCCCCGGCGTGCTGGAGCGCCACCGTCAGCATCGACGTCGTGGTGGTCTTGCCGTGCGTGCCGGCCACCGCGACCGCGCGGCGGCCGGCCATCAGCGCGGCCAGCGCCGCCGACCGGTGCAGCACCCGCAGGCCCCGCTCGCGGGCCGCGGCCAGCTCGGGGTTGGCCTCCCGGATCGCGGTGGAGACCACCACGGTGTCGGCGTCGCCGAGGTAGGCCGCGTCGTGCCCGACGAAGACCTTGGCGCCCAGGTCGCCGAGCTGCCCGAGCAGCTCGGAGTCGCGGGCGTCGCTGCCGGACACGGCGATGCCGCGCTTCAGCATGATCCGCGCGATGCCGGACATGCCGGCCCCGCCGATCGCGATGAAGTGGACCCGGCCCAGCTCCTCGGCGGGCACGACCTCGCCCGGACTGATCAGACTCATCGGGTGGTACTCGTCCCCTCGTTCACGGTCCAGCGTCCGCTCCGGGACGGCCCGGGCTCACGCCCGCGCCGCCCCCCGGACCACCTCGTACACCATCTGCGCGAGCGCCACGTCGGCGTCCCGGCGGCCCATCCGCCCGGCCGCCTCGGACATGTGCGCCACCCTCGCCGGGTCCCCCAGCACCGGCAGCAGGTTGGCCGCGATCCACTCGGGGGTCAGCTCGGCGTCGTCGACCAGCAGCCCGCCGCCGGCCGCCACGATCGGCTCCGCGTTGAGGCGCTGCTCGCCGTTGCCGATCGGAAGCGGGACGTACGCCGCGGGCAGCGCCACCGCCGCCAGCTCGGCGCAGGTCATCGCCCCGGCCCGGCACATGGCCATGTCGGCGGCGGCGTAGGCCAGGTCCATCCGGTCGCAGTACGGGATCGTGACGTACTGCGGGCCGCCCGAGACCGGCTCGGGCTCCTCGGTGTTCTTGGGGCCGACGATGTGCAGCACCTGGATGCCGGCCTGCCGGAACCACGGGGCGGCCGCCACCGAGGCCCGGTTGAGCGACCGGGCGCCCTGGGAGCCACCGAAGATCAGCAGCGTGGGCAGGTCGGGCAGCAGCCCGAAGTACGAGCGCGCCTTGTCCCCCATCGCCAGCCGGTCCAGGGTGGCGATCTCGCGGCGCAGCGGGATGCCGACGAACCGGGCCCCGGGCAGCGGCGAGTCGTGGTGCGAGACCGCGACGTGCTCGGTGAACCGGGCGCCGAGCTTGTTGGCCAGCCCCGGCTTGGGGTTGGCCTCGTGCACGATGATCGGCACCTTGCGCTTGCGCGCGGCCAGGTAGCCGGGGGTCGCGACGTAGCCGCCGAAACCGACCAGGATGTCGGCCTGCGCCTGGTCGAGCACGGACGCCGCGGTGTTGATGGCCCCGCGCAGCCGGCCGGGGACCGTCAGCAGCTGGGGGGTCAGCGTACGGGGCAGCGGCACGGGCGGGATCAGGGCGAGCTGGTAGCCCCGCTGCGGGACCAGCCGGGTCTCCAGGCCCCGCTCGGTGCCGAGGCAGGTGATCCCCGTGTTGGGGTCGTTGCGCCGCAGCGCGTCGGCCAGTGCAAGGGCGGGCTCGATGTGTCCGGCGGTGCCGCCGCCGGCCAGGACAACCCTCATGCTCGTTGACAACTCCTCAGCATGTTCGTCGGAGCGGTGCCGCGGCCCCGCCTCCCGCGCCGCGTGTCCGCGGTCGACGGTCGCCGGGCCGGTGCGGCACCCCCCGTGGTGGGGGATTTCAGCGCCGTGCCAGGCCCAGCCAGCTTAGGGCCCGCAGGACCGGTCCGGGACCCCGCGCGGCCAGAGCCTGCCGCGCCCCGGGCTCCCGCTTGGCGAAGGCCAGCAGCATCCCGAGCGCGATCAGGGTCGGGATCAGCGCCGACCCCCCGTAGGAGACCAGCGGCAGCGGGATCCCCGTGATGGGGAGCACGCCGATCACGGCCCCGATGTTCACGATCGCCTGGACCACCAGCCAGGCGGTGGCGCCGGCCGCGGCCAGCCGCGTGAACGGGTCCTTGACGCGCCGGGCGATGCGCAGGCCCGCGTAGGCGAGCAGCCCGAACAGGCTGAGCACCACGAGCGTACCGACCAGCCCGAACTCCTCCCCGACGATCGCGAAGATGAAGTCCGTTTCGGCATGGGGCAGGAAGTCCCACTTCGCCCGGCCCTCGCCGAGCCCGGTGCCGAACCAGCCGCCGGACGCGAGCGCGTACAGGCCCTGCGTCCCCTGGTAGCGCGCGCCGGAGATGTCGCCGGAGGTGTCCAGGAATCCGGTGAGGCGCTGCATCCGGTACGGCTCGACCACGATGAGGATGCTGACCAGCAGCACCACCAGCCCCGCCATGCCGACGAACAGCCGGCCGGGCGCGCCGACCACCCACAGCAGCGCCAGGAAGATCGTCAGCAGGATCAGCGTGGTGCCGAGGTCGCTGCCCAGCATCACCAGCAGCACCAGCACGCCGGCGCCCGGCATCAGCGGGACCAGCAGCGGGCGCCACTCGGTGAGCTGCCCCAGCCGCTCCTTGCGGGCCAGCAGGTCGGCGCCCCACAGCACCAGGGCGAGCTTGGCTGGTTCGGACGGCTGGAGCCGGAGCTCGCCGAAGCCGATCCACCGGGTCGCGCCGTTCGCCGAATGGCCCAGGCCCGGGACCAGCACCATCATCAGCGCCACCGCCGACAGCAGCAGCAGCGGGTACGCCAGCGCGCGGAAGGTCTTCACCGGCAGCCGGGACGCCAGCCACATGGCGGGCAGGCCGAGCGCGACCCACATCAGCTGCTTCTGCAGCAGCGTGTAGGCCGACCCGGTCTTCTGGATCTGCTGGACCGAGGACGCCGACAGCACCATGACCAGGCCCAGCGCCAGCAGCATGATCGTGCAGCCGAGCACCAGGTAGTACGAGGTCAGCGGGCGGTCGAGCAGCCCCAGTACGGCCGCGGCCTGCTCGCGCGGCGAGGAGCGCCGCGGCGTCCGCTCCTCGGCCGGAAGCGCGGTGCCCATGCCGTCAGCCGGGCTCGCCGCTGCCGCCGTGGCCGTTCTCGTCCCTGGCCAGCCGCTCGACGGCGGCGATGAACGCCTCGCCGCGCGCCGGGTAGTTGGCGAACATGTCGAAGGACGCCCCGACCGGGGCGAGCAGCACGGTGTCGCCCGGGCGGGCCAGGGCGGCGGCTTCGTTCACGACGCGGTCCATCGCCCCAGTGTCGGTCTCCGGTACGTCCACGACCGGGACATCGGGCGCGTGTCGCGCGAGTGCCTCCGCGATCCGCGCCCGGTCGCGGCCCAGCAGCACCGCGCCGCGCAGCCGGCCGGCGCAGGAGCGGACGAGGTCGTCGACGTCCAGGCCCTTCAGCAGCCCGCCCGCGATCCACACGATCGGCTCGTAGGCGGCCAGCGACGCCGCGGCGGCGTGCGGCTGGGTGGCCTTGGAGTCGTTGACGTAGGTGACGCCGCCGACCTCGGCGACGTGCTGGATGCGGTGCGGGTCGGGGACGAACGCGCGCAGGCCGTCCCGGACGGCCTCGGCGGGGACCCCGAACGCGCGGGCGAGCGCGGCCGCCGCGAGCGCGTTCGCGACGTTGTGCGGCGCGAACGGCCGCACGTCGGCGAGCGCGGCCAGCTCGGCCGCCTCCCGCCGCGGGTCGCCGGTGAACGCGCGGTCCACCAGCAGTTCCTCGACCACGCCGAGCTGCCCGGGCCGGGGCACCTCCAGGGTGAACCCGACCCGCTCGGCGGCGCCGCCGGCCAGCGCCGCGGCGCCCGGGTCGTCGTCGTTGCACACGGCGACGGTCCCGGGAGCGAAGATCTTGGCCTTGGCCGCGGCGTACTCCTCCATGGAGCCGTGCCAGTCGAGGTGGTCGGGCGCCAGGTTGAGCACGGTCGCGGCCGCCGGCGCGAGCGTGCTCGACCAGTGCAGCTGGTAGCTGGACAGCTCGACGGCGAGGACGTCGTGCTTCTCCAGGACGGCCTCGACGATCGGCGTGCCGACGTTGCCGACGGCCAGCGCGTCGTGCCCGGCCGCCTCCAGCATCCGCGCCAGCATCCGCACGACGGTCGTCTTGCCGTCGGTGCCGGTGATCGCCAGCCAGGGCGCGGCGCCCTCGGGACGCAGCCGCCACGCCAGCTCGACCTCGCCGTAGATCTCGATCCCGGCGGCGGCCGCGGCGGCCGGCAGCGGCGCGTCGGGCCGCCAGCCCGGCGAGATCACCACCAGCTCGGTGCCCTCGGGGAGGGTGTCGCCGTCCCCGAGCCTGACCTCGATCCCCAGCGCCGCCAGCTCGGCCGCGTACGCGCGCTGCTCGTCGCCGTCGCGGCCCTCGACGACCGTGACCGCCGCGCCGCGCTCGGCCAGGACGCGGGCCGCGGCCCGTCCCGACACCCCGGCGCCGGCCACGCACACCCGCCGGCCCCGCCACTCCCCCGAGTTCGGACTCAATTCTTCGGCATCCATTCCAGGTAGAACAGGCCGAGGCCGATCGCCGTGAACAGCGCCGACATCAGCCAGAAGCGGACGACGATCGTGGTCTCGGCCCAGCCGGACAGCTCGAAGTGGTGCTGCAGCGGCGCCATCTTGAACACCCGCTTCTTGGTCAGCTTGAAGCCGCCGACCTGGATCATCACCGACAGCGTGATCATGACGATCAGGCCGCACAGGATGGCCAGCAGGAACTGGGTGCGGGTGAGGATGGCCAGGCCGACCAGCACGCCGCCCAGGGCGAGCGAGCCGGTGTCCCCCATGAAGATCTTGGCGGGCGGGGCGTTCCACCACAGGAAGCCGAACACGCCGCCGAGCACGGCCGCCGCGACGACCGCCAGGTCGAGCGGGTCGCGCACGCTGTAGCAGTTGGGCGCCAGCGCGAAGTCGTAGCAGCTGTTCCGCAGCTGCCAGTTGCCGATGATCACGTACGCCGCCAGCACCATGCCGGCCGGGCCGGCGGCCAGGCCGTCCAGCCCGTCGGTCAGGTTGACGCCGTTGGACATCGCCGCGATCAGCAGCAGCGCCCACACCACGAACAGGTACGGGCCGATCGAGGGGCCGAAGTCGCGCAGGAACGACAGGTGCGGGGAGGCGGGGGTGATGTCGTACCCGTTGGGGAAGTTCAGGGAGGCGATCGCGAACACGACGCCGACCAGGATGATGCCGATCATCTTGGCGCCGCTGCGCAGGCCGAGGCTGCGCTGCTTGAACACCTTGATGTAGTCGTCCACGAAGCCGACCAGGCCGAGCCCGGTCATGAGGAAGAGCACCAGCAGCCCGGACACGGTCGGCGCGGTCCCGGTGACCAGGTGCGCGACCGCGTACCCGACCAGCGACCCGACGATGAACACCGTGCCGCCCATGGTGGGGGTGCCGCGCTTGCCGTGGTGCCCCGAGGGGCCCTCCTCGCGGATCATCTGGCCGTAGCCCAGCCGGTTGACGATCCGGATCCACACCGGGGTGCCGACCATGCCGATGATCAGCGCGATCCCGGCCGCGATGATGATGTTGGTCACGAGCGGTCCCCTCCGGCGGTCCCGCCCGTGCAGCCGGGCCCGTGGTCGCCGTTCAGCAGCCGCTCGGCGACCCGTTCCATCCCGGCGACGCGAGAGCCCTTCACCAGTACGACGTCCCGCGGCCTCAGCCGCTCTCTGAGCGCGGTCACCGCCGCGCCGACGTCATCCACCTGTACGCACTCTCCCGTCCATGACGCCACCTGGTCGGCCCCATCGGCCATCGGCGCGGCGTTCGCGCCGACGACGACGAGGCCGGCGATGCCGCTGCGCGCGACATGCTGCCCGATCTTGGCATGTTCCGCCACAGAACCGGAGCCGAGTTCGGCCATCTCGCCGAGGACCGCGAACGCGCGGCGCCCCTTGGCCATGTGCGCCAGCACGTCGACGGCGGCCCGGGTCGACTCCGGGTTGGCGTTGTAGGCGTCGTTGACGATCGTGACGCCGTCGGCCCGCTCGGTGACCTCCATCCGCCACCGGCTGGCCGGCCGCGCCCGCGACAGCGCGCCCGCGACCGCCTCGGGCGGCAGGCCCGCCGCGCGGCCCGCGGCGGCGGCGGCGAGCGCGTTCGCGACGGCGTGGGAGCCGTGCAGGCACAGCTCGACCGGGGCCGTCCCCTCTGGCGTGACCAGCGAGAACCGCGGCCGGCCCGCCTCGTCCAGCCACTCGTCCGCGGCGCGCACGGTCGCGTCCGCGGCGCGGCCGAACGTGACGACCTCGGCCTCCGTACGGGCCGCCATCGCCGCCACGAGCGGGTCGTCGGCGTTCAGGATCGCGGTGCCGCCGGCGGGCACGGCCTCGACGAGCTCGCCCTTGGCGAGGGCGATCCGCTCCTTGCCGCCGAACTCGCCGATGTGCGCGCTGCCGACGTTCAGCACCACGCCGACGGCCGGCGGGGCGATGCCGGCGAGGTAGGAGATGTGACCGACTCCACGCGCCCCCATCTCCAGCACGAGGTACCGGGTCCCCGCGTCGGCGCGCAGCACGGTCAGCGGCATCCCGATCTCGTTGTTGAACGACCCGGGCGGCGCGATCGTCGGCCCCGCCTCCGCCACGATCTGGGCGATGAGGTCCTTGGTGGAGGTCTTGCCGGCCGAGCCGGTGACGCCGATGACGGTGGCGTCCGGCAGCCGTTCCAGGACGCCCCGGGCCAGCAGCCCCAGCGCCCGCTGGACGTCGTCCACGATGACGGTCGGCCCGTCGCCGCAGGGGCGCTCGGCCAGCACGGCCGCCGCGCCGGCGGCGAACGCGGCCGGCGCGAAGTCGTGCCCGTCGGCGTTCTCGCCGCGGAACGCCGCGAACAGCGCCCCCGGGACGGCCTGCCGGGAGTCGATGACGACCGGGCCGTCCACCACGGGGTCCGGCGGGCGCGGGCCGTCCGCGGCGCCCGCGAGGGCGCCCCCGGTCAGCTCCGCGATCGTCGACAGCGGAAGTGGGATCACGCCTGCGTCCCGTCCCCTCTCACGTCCTGCCCGGAGGCACGGCGGCGCAGCGCGTCCCGGACGACCTCGCGGTCGTCGAACGGGAACACCTCGCCCGCCACGTACTGCCCCTGCTCGTGTCCCTTGCCCGCGACGACGATCACGTCGCCGCGGCGGGCCCGGCCGATCGCCAGCCCGATGGCCGCGGCCCGGTCGGGCTCCATCACGATGCGCGCGCGCTCGGCCTGCGGCACCTTGAGCCCGCCCTCGACCATAGCGGCGAGGATCGCCAGCGGATCCTCCGACCTGGGGTTGTCGTCGGTGAAGTACGCCAGGTCGGCCAGCCGCGCCGCGGCCTCGCCCATCAGCGGCCGCTTGCCGCGGTCGCGGTCGCCGCCGCAGCCGAGCACGATCGCCAGCCGGCCCTCGGTGACCGGCCGCAGCGCGTTCAGGACGGCCTCGACCGCGCCCGGTTTGTGCGAGTAGTCGACCAGGGTCACGAAGTCCTGGCCCTCGTCCACCCGCTCCAGCCGCCCCGGCACGCCGCCCGCCGCGGCGACGCCGTGCACCGCCGCCTGGAGCGTGATGCCCGCCTCCACCAGCGCCACGATCGCCGCCAGCGCGTTCGACACGTTGAACGGCCCGGCCAGCTGGACGGCGGCGTCCGCCTCGATCCCGCCGGGGCCGACCACCCGGAACACGCTGCCGTCGGCGCCCACCCGCACGTCCTCGGCCCGCCAGTCGGCGCCCGGGTCGCCCTCGGCCGAGAACGTCGTCAGCGGCACGGTCGCGGTGCGCACCAGCTCGCGCCCCCACTGGTCGTCGAGGTTGACGACGCCGACGCGGGAGTACTCCGGCGTGAACAGCTTCGCCTTGGCCGCGAAGTAGTCCTGCATGGTCGGGTGGAAGTCGAGATGGTCCTGGGACAGGTTCGTGAAGACCGCGACCTCGTACTTCGCGCCGCCCACCCGGCCCTGCGCCAGCGCGTGGCTGGAGACCTCCATGGCGGCGGCGCCGACCCCGCGCTCCCGCATCATCGCGAAGATCGCGTGCAGGTCGGTCGCCTCCGGCGTGGTCAGCGAGCTGGGCAGCCGGGCGTCCTGGATCCGCATCTCCACCGTGCCGACCACGGCGGTCTCGATCCCGGCCGCGCGCAGCCCCGACTCCAGCAGGTACACGGTCGTGGTCTTGCCGCTGGTCCCGGTCACCCCGATCAGCGTCAGGTCGCCGGCCGGCTCCCCGTACACCCAGGCGGCCGCCCGGCCCAGCAGCGCCCGCGGGTCGTCCACCACCAGCACCGGCAGCCCGGTCGCGGCGGCGCGGTCGCGGCCGGCCGGATCGGTCAGGATCGCCGCCGCGCCCGCCTCGGCCGCCTGCGCGGCGAACTGCGCGCCGTGCGCCCGGGCGCCCGGCAGCGCGGCGTACAGGTCGCCGGCCAGGACCGCGCGGGAGTCGTGCGTGACGCCGGTGACCTCGGCCCCGGCGAGGTCGCCGCCGGCGCGCTCGGCGCCGAGCAGCTCCGCGAGCCCGGAGAGCGGGCGGGCCGGGTTGGTCGTCGGGCGCATGGCGTTTCTTTCGGTACGGGTCGAGGCGGCCGGCGGCGCCGGCCTGGACACAGGTGCTGGGCTCACGGCGAGAGAGAGTACTCGCTGCGCTCAGCGGTCGGCGTGGATCTTGACGATCGGCGGTTCGCTCCCCGTCGGCGGGATCTTGCGGGTCTGCAGGGCGAAGCTCATCACGTCCTTGAAGACGGGGGCCGCCGCGTCGCCACCATAATGGCTGCCCTTCTCCGGGTCCTGCAGCACGACCTGGACGACCAGCTGCGGGTCGTCGGCCGGCGCAAACCCGGCGAACGAGGCGGTGTAGCCGCTGCCGTCGTAGCAGCCGCAGCGCGGGTTGAGGATGTCGGCGGTGCCGGTCTTGCCCGCCACCCGGTAGCCCTTGATGCGCGCCTTCGGGGCGGTGCCCTCCTTGGAGGTGACGCCCTCCAGCATGTCGCGGATCTGCTTGGCGGTGCCCGCGCTGATGACCTGCCGGCTCTCCGGCTTGGGCGCCGGGGTGAACGCGTCGTCCTCGCCGGTGGTGCCGGCGATCATGTTGGGCGTGACCCGGACGCCGTCGTTCGCGATCGTGGCGTACACGCTGGCCATCTGCAGCGCGTTCACCGACATCGACTGCCCGAACGCGATCGGGTAGCGGTCGGTGCCCGACCACTTGGACGGCGGCGCCAGCTGCCCGGCGGTCTCGGCGGGCAGGCCGATGCCGGTCTTCTCGCCGAAGCCGAAGTCGCGCAGCGTCTGGTAGAGCGTCTGCGGCGAGATCTTCTCGCTCGCGAGGATCGTGCCCACGTTGCTGGAGGTGGCCAGCACCCCGGCGAAGGTGAGCCGCTGCGTCGGGTGCGGGTGCGAGTCGCTGAACGTCCGGTCGTAGCGCCGGGTCCGGTCGGGCACGGTGAACGGGGTGTCCGGCCGGACGCCCCCCTTCTCCATGACCGCGGCGGCGGTGACGACCTTGCCGGTGGAGCCCGGCTCGTACGCCTCCTGGACGATCGGGCTGTCCCAGAGGTCGTTGCTGGACTTGCCGTAGTTGTTGGGGTCGAAGCCGGGCGCCGACGCCATCGCCAGCATCCGGCCGTCGCGCGGGTCCATGACGATGACGCTGCCGCTGCGCGCGCCGGTCTTCTTGACCTGCTCCTCGATGGCCCGCTGCGCCTGGAACTGGACGTCGCGCATGAGCGTGAGCCGCAGCCCCTTGCCGGGGACGGGCGCGCGCTTCTGGTCCTGGCCCATCGGGATGTGCTGGCCGTTCAGCCCGATCTCGACCCGCTGCCAGCCGGCCTTGCCGGCCAGCTGCTCGTTCATCGAGTACTCCAGCCCGGCGGCGCCCCTGCCCTCGGAGTTCACGAAGCCTATGACGCTCGCGGCGAGGGAGTCGTTCGGGTACTGCCGGCGGTATTCGGGCAGCGTGCCGATGCCGGGGAACTCGAACCCGGTCACCAGCCGCGCCCGGTCGGGCCGGACGCCGTGCGCGAGGTACTCGAAGCGCGAGTCCGGGCGGCTGATGACCTTCATCACGTGCGCCGGGTCGAGCCCGAGCACGGGCGCCAGCGAGTCCACGACCTTCTGCCGCTTGTCCGGCTTGATCATGTACGGGTCGGCGAAGATCGCGCGCGCCTCGACCGTCATCGCCAGGGGGTTGCCCTGCGCGTCGGTGATGTCGCCGCGCACCGCGGGCAGGTCGATCTCCTGGAGCCGCTGCTCCATCGCCAGCTCGCTGTAGTCGCCGGACTCGATCGTCTGCAGCTGGACCAGCCGCCCGGCGAACAGCGACAGCACGAACGCCACCACCAGCAGCCCGACGTTCAGCCGCTTGACGGGGTCGCGCCGGTGGAACGGGACGCGCGGGCGCGGCGGCCGGCTCCGGGGCGGTCCGCCGCCGGGACCGCCGGGACCGCCGGAACGCGGCCTGCGCGGGGCGGGCGGCTCCTGGCGGGCGGCCGTGCGGCGGCGCGGCTCGCCCCCCGCCGGTGCGGC
>NZ_JBEZWH010000028.1:0-94052 GCF_040703975.1 Spirillospora sp. NPDC029432 | reverse complement strand
GCCAGGGCAACGGCCAGGGCGGCCGCGAGCACGGCCAGAAGGCCGACCAGCTGCCCGGCTACCGGAGGATCGACGACCCGGTGTGGCGGAACAGGTTGAGGCGCTCCTCGCCGATCTTGTCGCGGAGGGCCTGGTCGGTGACGCCCTGGCCCTCCTTCTCGGCGCCGCAGAGGACGGCGACCTTGCCGACGTGCTGGTTCGTCTGGACGGCGCGGGTCGCCTCGCCCGCCTCGTCCAGCGGGAAGACGGCCGACAGGGTCGGGTGGATCATGCCGAGGCCGAAGAGGCGGTTGACCTCGACGGCCTCGTGGTAGTTGAAGCCGTGCGAGCCGATGATGCTCTTCAGCCGCATCCACAGGAAGCGGTTGTCGTACTCGTGCTTGTAGCCGGTGGACGACCCGCACGTGATGATCGTTCCGCCGCGCTTGGCGACGTAGACGGACGCGCCGAACGTCTCGCGGCCGAGGTACTCGAACACGATCTGCGGGTCCTCGCCGACCAGGCTCCGGATGGCCTCGCCGAGGATGCGGCCGGCCTTCCGGTTCCGCATGCCCTCCTCGCCGAGGTTGAGCTCGTTGCGGTTGATGATGTGCTCGCAGCCCTGGGCGCGGGCGAGGGCGGCCTTCTCCTCGGACGAGACGACCGCGACCGGGATGCCGCCGCCGTTCTTGACCAGCTGGGTCGCGAACGCGCCGAGCCCGCCGGTGGCGCCCCAGATCAGCACGACGTCGCCCTGCTTCATCCGGGCGCCGTGCTTGCCGACGAGCATCCGGTACGCGGTGGCGGCGCAGAGGGTGTTGGAGCCGGCCTCCTCCCACGTGAGGTGGGCGGGCTTGCGGATGAGCTGGTTGGCCTTGGCGATGCAGAACTCGCCGAGCGCGCCGAAGTTCGTCTCGAAGCCCCAGGCCAGCTGGGACTCGCTCATCATGCCGTCGTCGTACGAGCCGTGGTCCTCCTCGTCGACGTACGACGGGGAGACCACGACGTGGTCGCCGGGCTTCCAGCTCTTGACGCCGGGGCCGGTGCGGACGACGACGCCGGCGGCGTCCGAGCCGAGGATGTGGTACGGCAGGTCGTGCCGGGCGCCGTGCCAGCCCTGCCGGCCGAACTTCTCCAGGAACGCGAACGTCGGGACCGGCTCGAAGATGGCCGACCAGACGGTGTTGAAGTTGATCGCGGCCGACATGACGGCGACGACGACCTCGTCCGGGGCGAGCTCGGGCATGGCGACCTCGCCCACGTGCAGCGAGCGCCGGACGTCCTTGTCGGTCTGGCCGTCGAAGATGCCGACCTCGTCCTTGAGCGTGTACGCGGCGCGGAACGTGGACGGCAGTTCGATGTCCACGAGTTCCTGCCCGCTCGCGCCGGAGCGGGCGGCGACGAGCAGGTCACTGGACGACGCGGGCTGAGCCATGGATCTCCTCCGTTGGACGCTGGGGGTCGTGCGGGCGAGCCTCTGGCAGTTCACGTGCGGCGAGCTGTGCCTCCAGGTGCGCGGCCATCTCCTCGACCCCGGGAGGGTCGAGCAGGTTCAAGTGGTGCACCCCGGGGATCGTGACGATCTCCAAGGCGGGGCAGAGCCCGCCGAAACCGTTGGTCCCGTCGAGCACGTAGCGGGCGTCCTTCACCGACCAGGGTGTTTCCTCGGGCGCGTAGTACAGGATGACGCGGCCGTCGTACGGTCCGGGCTCGTACGCCTCCAGCGAGCGGGTGTCCTGGTGCGAGGTGAGCTGGTGCGTGAGGGCGGCCGGCGGGATGTGGTCGACGAGCGGCGCGGCCCGCTCCATGACCAGCGCGAACTGCGCCTCCTCGTCGAGGCCGGCGAGCTCCTCGTACGTGAGCGAGACGCCGAGGCCGTAGGTCTCGTTGATGTAGTCGGCGAACGCGGAGAAGCGGCGGGCGAGCGTGTCGGACTCGTCCTCGACCGGGAGGGGGAGCCCGGCGTCGAACAGCGCGACGAACTCGACCTCGCGGCCCGCGGCGGTCAGCTGCCGCGCCGTCTCGTACGCGAGGACGCCACCGAACGACCAGCCGCCGAGGCGGAACGCGCCCTCGGGCTGGACCTCCAGGAGGTGCCGGACGTAGCGGGCGGCGCGCTCCTCGACGGAGGGCGCGTCCTCGAACCGTTCGAGGCCGTACACGGGCTGGTCGGCGGAGAGGAGGCCGGTCAGCTGGCGGTAGCAGGCGGTGGTGCCGCCGGCGGGGTGGGCGATGAAGAGGGGGCGGCGGGTGCCGGCCTGGCGGAGGGGGCGGACCGTCTGGCGGGCGGCCTCCTCGTCGGCGGCGCGGATGAACTCGGCGACGTGCTCGGCCGTCGGTGTCTCGAACAGCTCGCCCCGCGTGACCTCGCCGCCGAGCTCCGTGGCGACCTGCGCGACGACGAGGTCGGCCTGGTGCTCGTGGCCGCCCAGATCGGCGAAGAAGTCGGCGGTGACGCCGACGCGGTCGAGGCCGAGGACGTCCTCGAAGATCCGGACGGCGAGGCGTTCGGCGGCGTCGCGCGGCATGACGTACCCGGCCTCGGCATTGGACGCGGCCGCGGACGCGGCCGCAGCGGCGGGCGGCGCGGGCGGCGCCTCGGCGGCGGCGAGGCCGAGTTCGGTGGCCGCCCACTCCTCGAAGACGTTCACGCTCGCGCCCTGGAGCAGGACGGACGCGGGCACGGTCAGGCCGAGGTCGTGCTCGACGCCGCTCTTGATCCGTACCGCGACCAGGGAGTCCAGCCCGAGGTCGGTGAGCGGCACGGCCGGGTCGAGCCGTTCGGGGTCGAAGCCCAGCACGGACGCGATCCGGAACCGCACCTGCTCGGCGATCAGGCGCCGCGCGGTGACCGGGTCGAGGTCCTTGAGCGCCTCGACGCCCGGCCAGCCGGACGCGTCGGCGGTCGCGGCGCCGGCGGCCTCGGTGAGCGCGGCGAAGTACGGGATGTTCCGGATCTCGGGGAACAGGCCGACGGCGGCGGCCGGGTCGAACCTCAGCACGCCGGTCGCCGGACGGTCCGCGGCCAGCAGCGCCTCCAGCGCCTCGGCGCCCTCGTCCGGGCTGATCGGGTCGATCACCGCGAGGTCGAGATCGGCGGCGCCGCCGACCCGCGACCAGGCGCCCCAGTTGATCGTCGTGCCGGTACGGCCGTGCGCGCGGCGGTACGGGACCAGCGCGTCGATCGCGGCGTTGGCGGCGGCGTACGCGGCCTGGCCGGGCGAGCCGAGCAGCGCTGCGGCCGAGGAGTGCATGGCGAACCAGTCGAGGTCGGCGTCCCAGAGGGCCTCGCTCAGCCGCCGGGCGCCCTCGACCTTGGCCCGCCACACCCGGCGCAGGTCGTCCGGGCCGAGGTCGGCGATCAGCCGGTCGTCGATCGCGCCGGCGCCGTGCAGGACGCCGCGCAGCGTCCGGCCGCCCTCGCGGGCGACCTCGATGAGCCGTCCGGCGGTGCCCGGTGCGGCGATGTCGCCGAGCACGACGCCGATGTCGACGCCTGTTTCGCGGAGTTCCGCGATCACCTTCTCGGCGTCGGCGTCCGGGCCCGACCGGCCCGACAGCACGATCCGGCCGGCGCCGCGGGCGGCCAGCAGCCGGGCGGTGACCAGGCCGATGCCGCCGTACCCGCCGGTGATCACGTACGCGCCGCCGCGGCGCACCGCGCGGCGCCGCGCTCCCCCGGCGCGCCGTCCCTTCGCAGCGGTCTTGCCGGACGGCGCGCCGGGAGGCGGGTGGGGCGGCCGGGCCTGCGCGAGGCGGGCCGCGTACCGGGCCCCGCCGCGCCAGGCGACCTCGCGCGCGGCGCCGTCGCCCAGCACCTCGGCCGCCAGGTCCGCGGGGCGGTCGGCGTCGACGAGGGTGGCGCGCTGCGCGGTCCGCTCGAAGGCCAGCACGCGGGTCAGCGCCCGCACGAAGCCCTGCGCCGGTTCGCCCGCCTCGCCGTCCCGGACGGGCAGTGCGGCGCGGGTCGCGACCCACAGGCGGGGCCCGTCCGGCAGCGAACGGCTGATGCCCGCGACCGTCAGGACGAGCGCCTCGTCCACCAGGCCGGGGGGCGGGACGAGGACGACCGCGTCCGGCGGGTCGCCGGCCATCGGCGGGTGGGCGTCCGGCGGCCGCTCGCTCAGCCGGTGCCGGATCACGCGGTGGCCGCGCGCCTCCAGCTCCTCGCCGGCCGCGGTGGCGAACGGGTCGTCGTCCTCGGCGAGCAGCAGGAACGTGCCCTCGGCAATGGCCGGTTCGGGTGCCTCCGTCTCGTCCCAGACGACCTCGACGAGCTTGTCGGCGAGCGGCACGGGCACGTCGGAGCGCTCGACGCGGCGCAGCACGATCCCGGTCGCCTCGGCCAGGACCTCGCCGGCGTCGTCCAGCAGCCGGACCGATCCGACGGTCCGGTCCCCGTCCTGGACGGCCTCGGCCAGGACGTGCCCGCCGCGGTGCGTCGGCCCGTACACGCGGAGGCCGCCGACCGTCTCGGCCAGCCACGTTCCGCTGTTTCCGGTGACCGCGGCGGCCTCGGCGGACAGGACGTCCAGGCAGCGGCCGAAGACCTCGGGGTGCAGGCGGTAGTGGCGGCTGCCGCGTTCGGCGCCCGCGACCTCGGTCAGCGCGCCGGCCGGCGCCGCCGGCGGCTCGCGGTGGTCGCCGGCGACGTCCGCGCCGGCCAGCCGCACCCAGGTCCCGGCGGGGGTCTGGGCGTGGATCTCGGCGCGCTGCTCGTCCTCGTCGTACGTGGTCGTCACGACGGTGTGCTCGGCGAGCGCGAGCGGCCGCTCTATCCACAGGCCGTTGACGCGCACGGCGTCCGTGCCGAGGACCTCGGCTCCGGCGGCCAGCGCCATCTCCGCGAACGCGGCGACCGGCAGCGCGCGGAGCCCGTGCACGCGGGCCTCGGCGGGCCAGTCCCACATCGCCGTGCCGAGATCGGCGCGCCAGGCGTGCCGGTCCTCGCCGGGCAGCTCGACGTGCGCGCCCAGCAGCGGGTGCTCGTCCCGGCTCCCGGACGGCCGCTTGGAGTGGTCCACCCAGTGCGACTCGTGCCGCCACGGCGCCGGCGGAACGTCGATCACGCCGCCGTCCACCGGCGCGGTCACCGTGAAGCCGTGCGCGGCCAGCACGCCGAGCTGGGCGTGGAACGTCAGCGCGTCGTCGGTCTCCTGGCCCTTGCGCGCCTTCTTGAGCGTGTGGGTGACGAACGCGCCGGTCCCTTCGAGGGTCTCGCCGACGCCGTGCGCGAGGATCGGGTGCGCGTTGACCTCGACGAACGTCCGGAAACCGTCCTCGGCCGCCGCCGCGACCGCGTCCGTGAGCCGGACCGGGTTGCGCAGGTTGGCGGCCCAGTAGGCGGCGTCGAGCGCTTCGGGCTCGGCGCGCGGGTCGTCCAGGGCGGTCGTGTAGAGGCGGATGCCGTCGGCCAGCGGCGTGCCGGGCTCGGCGCCGACGCCGTCGAGTTCCGCGCGCAGGTCGGGGATGAGCGGGTCGACCTGGGGCGAGTGGCCGGCGCCCTCCGCCTGGACCATGCGGGCCAGCCGCCCCTCGGCCTCGGCGCGTTCCACCACAGTGGCGATCTGCGCGGCGTCGCCGGTGACGACCGTCTGCTTCGGCGAGGAGTGCACCGCCGCGTACACCTCGGGCAGGTCGTGCGCGAGCCGTTCCACCTCGGCGGCGGACGCGCCCAGCACGGCCATCGCGCCGCCGCCGACCAGCCGCTCCAGCAGCCGCGAGCGGCGGCAGATGACCTTGACGCCGTCGGCGGCGGTCAGCCGTCCGGCGACGACGGCCGCCGCAACCTCGCCCATCGAGTGGCCGATCACCGCGCCGGGCGTGATGCCGTACGCCTTCCACGTGCGGGCGAGCGCGATCTGCACCGCGAACAGCACCGGCATCGTCTCGCCGGGTCCGGCCGGCTTGCGGCCCTGTTCGAGCAGGTCCCAGAGCTCCGGGCCGCCCTCCTCCTGGAACAGCGCGTCCAGGTCGTCGATCGCCTCAGCGAACGCCGGCTCCTCCTCCAGCAGCCGCTGCGCCATGCCGGGGCGCTGCGCCCCGTACCCGGAGAACACCCAGGCCGGGCGGCCCGGGACGCCGAGCGCCGTGCCGGTCACGACACCGGGATGCGGGCGGCCCTCCGCCAGCGCGGTCAGGCCGTCGACCAGCCCGGCCCGGTCGCGCGCCGCGACGGCCGCGCGGGAACGGCCGCGCGCGCCGCGCCGGTGCAGGGTGAGGGCCAGGTCGGCGAGGCGGACGCCGTCGTTCTCGGCGACCCAGCGGGCCAGGACGCCGGCGTGCTCGCGGACGCGGTCGTCGCTGGTGTCCGACAGCGCGTACGTGCGGACCGAGACGGGCTCGTCCGCGACCTTCTGGGGCGGCGCCTCCTCCAGGACGACGTGCGCGTTCGTCCCGCCGAACCCGAAGCCCGAAACACCGGCGCGCGCCGGGTGGCCGCGGTCGGGCCACGGTGTCTCCTCCGCCACGACCGCCAGCCGCAGCTCCTCGAACGGGATGTGCGGGTTCGGCTCCTTGAAGTGCGCGCTCGGCGGGATCGTCCGGTGGTGCAGCGCGAGGACGGCCTTGATCAGCCCGGCGATGCCCGCCGCCGACTCCATGTGCCCGAGGTTGGACTTGGCCGAGCCGAGCAGCAGCTCGGAGCCGGGCTCGCGGCCCACCCCGAGGACCTCGCCGACCGCCTTCGCCTCGATCGGGTCGCCGAGGAACGTCCCGGTCCCGTGCGCCTCGACGTAATCGACCTCGTGCGGGTCGATCCCGGCCGTCGAATACACTTCGCGCAGGAGTGATTTCTGAGCGTCAGAATTGGGCGCGACGAGCCCATTGGAACGGCCGTCGGAATTGACGCCCGAGCCCCTTACCACGGCCAGTACGCGGTCGCCGTCGCGCAGCGCGTCCGAAAGGCGCTTGAGCACCACGGCGCCGCACCCCTCGGCCCGCACCATTCCGTCGGCGGAAGCGTCGAACGCCTTGCAGTGGCCGTCCGCGGACGTCCCGCCGGCCTGGTCGAACGTCATCGTGATCGTCGGTGACAGCAGCACGTTGACGCCGCCGGCCAGCGCCACGTCCGCCTCGCCCGCGCGCAGCGCCCGTACCGCCAGGTGCGTCGAGACCAGCGACGACGAGCACGCGGTGTCCACGATCATGCTGGGGCCGCGCAGGTCCAGCAGGTACGACAGCCGGTTGGCGATGATGCTGAGCGCCGCGCCGGTCGCGGTGAACGCCTCCAGCGACGCCAGGTCGGCGGCGGTGAACGCCGCGTACTCGGGCGCCGACACGCCCACGAACACGCCCGTGCGGCTGCCGCGCAGCCCGGCCGGCGCGAGCCCCGCGTGCTCGAACGCCTCCCAGGCCACCTCCAGGACGAGCCGCTGCTGCGGGTCCATCACCGCCGCCTCGCGCGGCGTGATCCCGAAGAACCGCGCGTCGAACTGCGACACGTCGTCCAGGAACCCGCCGAGCCGCGTCGTCCGCGCCAACAGGTCGCCGACCTCGGGCGAGCCGTCGTCGAACGGGTCCCAGCGGCCCTGCGGCACCTCGCGGATCGCGTCCCCTGAGCCGGTCAGGAAGCGCCAGTAGTCGCCCGGCCCGTTCAGGTCGCGGTCCCCGCCCGGGAACCGGCAGCCGATCCCGATCACCGCGACCGGCTCGTCGGACTCCGTACGGCGGACCGGCTCCGGCGCGGGCACGGGCGCCGTCGCCCCGGAGGCCAGCGCGGCGGAGAGCCTGTTGATCGTCGGGTGCTCCCAGACCAGCGTCGCCGGCAGGGCGCGGCCGAGCATCTGCTCCAGCTCGCCCGCGATCGCCACCGCGTCGCGGGAACCGAGTCCGAACTCCTCCAGGGGACGGTCCGGGTCGATCTCTTCGGACGTGATCCGGGAGCGGCGCGCGATCTGGTCGATCAGGTGCCGACGAATCGAATCCTCGCTGATCCGCGTCTGGGCCTGCGCGGCTCCGGAACGATCGTTGCTGTGCATGCGGGTGGATCCCAATCGTTCGAAGCGGAGGGACCACTTTGTCCCACGGTGCCCGGGACCCGATGCGCATCCAGACCACTTTTCTCATCCGGGCCTTGTCACGGCGATGACAAGACTCGTAAGTAACCAATGTGGCGTGATGGCATAGTTGGGCGTGCCCCGCGAAACACGCGGGGCGGTGACCGCCCGCAAGCGAATAGTGACAATACCCACAAGGGGGAAGCGGCGATTTTCCGGCCGGGAACGCGCCGCGCGTACAGGTGACCCGGGGCCGATACCGATGGGCGCTGGCGGTGGTCGCCGTCAGCGCGTTCATGATCACCATGGACAACACGGTGGTCACCAACGCGCTGCCCACCATCATCCGCGAGCTCGGCCTGTCCAACGCGGCCAAGGACTGGGTGGCCACGGCGTACATCCTGATGTACTCCTGCCTGATGATCGCGGGCGGCCGGCTCACCGACATCTACGGCTGCCGGGTCACGTTCACGACGGGCATGGTCCTGTTCACCGCCGCGTCCGCCGTCTGCGGGCTCGCGCCCGACGACAGCGTGCTGATCCTCGGCCGGGTCGTGCAGGGCGCCGGCGCCGCGCTCGCGATGCCCGCGACGCTGGTCATGGTCACCGTCGGCCGTACCGACAAGCAGCGCTCGCTCGGCACGATCGTCTGGGTCGGCGCCGCCGGCGGCGCCACCGCCCTCGGCCCCACCATCGGCGGGATCATCGTCACCCACTGGCACTGGGGCTGGATCTTCCTGATCAACGTCCCGGTCGGGATCCTGGTGATCTGCCTCGGCACGGTCGTGCTGACGTCCAAGGGCGAGAACCGCGACGCCCGCGTCGACTTCCCCGGCGTCCTCATCTCCGCGACGATGGTGTTCGCGCTGGCGTACGGGCTGGAGTCCGGCCGCCAGCTCGGCTGGGCCGACCCCGCCGTCCTCGCCGTGTTCGCGCTCTCCGCCATCGCGCTGCTGTGCTTCGTCGTCGTCGAGAGCTGGGCGCCCGACCCGATGATGAACCTGCGGTTCTTCCGCAACCGCGTCTTCGTCGGCGGCCTGCTGTCCCAGATGATGTGGGGCATCGGCTTCAACGGCATGATCTTCTACTCGGCCACGTTCCTGCAGCGCTACCTGGGCTTCTCGCCCACCGAGTCCGGCCTGGTCATGCTCCCCTCGGCGATCGCCGTCATGGTGATGACGCCCGTGTCGTTCTGGCTCGCCTCCCGCCTCGGCCCGCGCATCGCCATCGGCGGCGGCATGGCGGCGATGGCGTTCGGCATGGTGCTGTTCTCGCTGTTGCGGCAGGACGACGGGTTCGCCGAGCTGATGCCCGGCGTCCTCATCGTCGGCGTCGGCTCCGCCATGTGCATGCCGCTGGCGATGTACGTCCTCAAGGCCGTCCCCGAGCAGCAGGCCGGCCTGGCGAGCGGCATCCTGAACGTCATCCGCGAGGTCTCCGGCGCGTTCGGCATCGCCATCGTCGGGCTCCTCATCCACGAGATCCCGCCCGAGGGCGCGGACGCCGCCGCCCTGGAGTCGTTCCGGCACGGCACCGCGTCCGGCCTGGTCCTCGGCGCCTCCCTGGTCCTGCTCGGCGGCGTGATCAGCGCCCTCACCCTGCCCAGCCGGCGCGGCTGGCTCGGCCCGAAACACGGCCGCCACTCGATCGTCACGCCGCGTCCCGCCCCCGCCCCGTCCAGGGAGCCCGTCCCGGTGGGCGCCCCCACCGGCCCGCCGGCCTCGGAGCTCACCGCCGGCGGCCCGGGACTCGCATCGCCGGGCCCGGCCGCCGCCGATCTCCCCGCGCCGCGCCCCGCCACCGCGGGCCCGTCCTGGCCGGATCTCGCTCCTCCAGGGGACGCGAAGGGGTCGGCCTCCGCGGGCAGCTGGTTCGACAAGGGGCAGCCGCCAGGGCCGGTCGGTGGGTCGGCGCGGGATCCGCTCGGCGGGCGCGGGCCGGACGTTCGCCCGCCCAAAGCGGTCGTGAAGCCGCCGCCCAGCCCCCGGGACACCGCCGGGGACGAGGGTTTCCCAACGTTCCCGCCCGTGGAACGCGACGGGCACACCCCGCGCGACGGGCTCGCGGTCATCGCCGACGGGCCGGTGCACACGGCACCGGCGCGGTATCCGGCCCATCCGGGAGCGGGGGACGGCGGCGCCGGCACGGAGTGGCCTCCGCCGCCGCCTTCCGGGTGGTACCGGCCGTACGTGCCGGAGGAGGACGATGGCGAGGCGCGGCCGCCGCGCCGGGACGCCTGGTGAGGAGGGCGCCGTGAGCCGGACCGTAGTGATCGTGGCGGCGGGGTCGCGGGGCGACATCCAGCCCTGCGTGGCGCTGGGCCAGGCCCTTGTGGCGCGAGGCGACCATGTGCGCCTCGTGGCGAGCGCCCGGTACGCGGGGATGGTCGAGAAGGCGGGCCCGATGGAGCTCGCGCCTCTAACCGCCGACCCCACGGAGATCCTGGACTCTGACGCCGGGCAGGAGCTGCTGGCCGGTGGACGCAACCCGGTGCGGTTCCTCGGCGGCTTCCGGCGGATCCTCGGGCCGATGGCCGAACGGCTGCTGGACGAGTGCCTGGGCGCCGCCAAGGGCGCCGACCTCGTACTCGGGCCCACGCTGGGGATGCTGTCGCAGCACCTCGGGGAGCACCTGCGGGTCCCGTGGGGGCTGATCCACTTCCAGCCGAGCGAGCCGACCGGGGCGTTCCCGCACCCGTTCCTGCCGCAGACGCGACGCCTCGGCCCCTGGGGAAACAGGCTGGGCTACCACGCCATCGAACAGGTCGCCTGGCAGCTCGGACGCCCGTTCATCAACCCGTGGCGCCGTGACGTGCTGGGTCTGCCCCGTCTGCCGTTCCGCGGATCCATGCGCCGGGCGCGGGCCGAGGGCCGTCCCGTCCTCGCCTGTTTCAGCCCTTCCGTGGTCCCGCGCCCCCGGGACTGGGCCCCGTACGTCCACATGACGGGCTACTGGTTCCTGGACGAGCCGCGCTGGACCCCGCCGCCGGACCTCACCGCGTTCCTGGACGCCGGACCCCCACCCGTGTACGTGGGCTTCGGAAGCATGCGCCCCAAAGACCCGGACGCGACGGACGCCCTCGTACGCGCCGCCCTGCGCAAGGCAGGCGTACGCGGCGTCGTCCAGGGGGATCCCGGCACGTCGGACGATGACGTGCTCGCCGTACGGGACGTACCGCACACCTGGCTCTTCCCCCGCATGGCCGCCGTCGTGCACCACGGAGGCGCTGGAACGACGTCCGCCGGCCTGCGCGCGGGCGTCCCCACGGTCGTCTGCCCGTTCTTCGGTGACCAGCCGTATTGGGGCGAACGCATCGCGGCCCTGGGCGCCGGCCCGCCGCCGCTGCCGTTCGCCCAGCTGAGCGTGGAACGCTTGGCCGCGTCCATACGGAAGGCCGTCGAAACACCCCGCATGGCCGAGCGCGCCCGACACTTGGCCCAGCGCATCACAGCCGAAGACGGCGTCGCCCGCGCCTGCGAAGTCCTCGACACCCTCCGCTGATCCCGCACTCAGGGCGCCACCAGCGGTTCGGACTCGTACGCCTGGTGCAGCGCCTCCAGGAAGGACGGCGCGTGCGGCAGCCACGCCTCGCCGATCCTGTGCACCGGAATGCCGGGCGTCCACGAATTCATCACCACCGCGCCCGCCAGTTCCGGCAGGTCGCCGGGGCCGATCTCGGCGTCCCGCTGCGGCACGCCCAGCGCCTCCAGGCGGCGGCGGACGATTCCCATGGTGGTGCCGGCCAGCTTGTCGGCCACCGGCCAGACGACCGTGTCCCCGTCCCAGAACGCCAGGTTCCAGATCGTCGCCTCGCTGAACCGTCCCCGCCGGTCCAGGAAGGCCGCGTCGTCGAAGCCCCGCGCGACGGCCTGGCGCAGCAGATGCGTCTTGGCGCCCTCGCCCACGTGCTTGATGGCGGGCAGGTAGCGCTCGTGCTCGACGACAGCCAGGGCGAGCGGGCCGGCGGGACCGGAGGCGGCCGGGCCGGTCCGCACCAGCACGTCGGGATCCGCGTCGGTGGCGGTGAACTCACCCGCCGGTGAGTACACTGTCGCCACCAGCGACAGGTCCCGCGGGGCCGCGGCGAGCGCCGCCCGCAGGTGGGAGCGCACCAGCTCGTCCGGCAGCGCGCGCCCGAACAGCTCCAGCGACGCCGACCGCAACCGTTCCAGGTGCAGGTCCAGGCCGCGGACACCGCCGTCCCGCACCTGCATGGCGGTGAAATGGGCGAACCCGGCGAACGCCAGCGGCGCCAGATCATCGGCGGTCGCGGGACGCCCGTTGCGGTGGACAAGGTTCTCGTGCTGCACGGCGACGCTCATGGCCTCTCCCAGTCGATTCCCAGTCGATCGCCCGTCCGGGCCGGACGGGTCTGCCACGCAGCCTGCCGCGCCGTGCGCGCGACACCCAGCCCCCTGCTGTGCCTACTACCGCCAGGATCAGGATGACGCGCGCGCCCGCCGACGTTGTCGATCACATGGAGGACATCGCCCCGCCCGCCGCGCTCGGCGCGTTCCTGCGCAGCCGCCGCGCCCGCCTGGCACCCGAGGACGCCGGCCTGCCCGCCTACGGACGGCACCGGCGCGTACCGGGCCTGCACCGCGAGGAACTCGCCCTCCTCGCCGGTGTCTCGGTCGCCTACCTCACACGGCTGGAGCAGGACCGGGGCGGCAACGTCTCGGCCGAGGTGCTCGACGCGCTCGCCCGCGCCCTGCGGCTGTCGCCGGCCGAGCGACGGCACCTGAGGGACCTGGCCGACTGCCCGCCCGGCAAGGCCCCCGTACCGCCGCACCGTGAGAGCCTGCGGGCCTCGATGCGCTCCATGCTCGCCGCCATCGACTCCACTCCCGCGTACGTCACCGGCCACCGCCTGGACATCCTCGGCTGGAACGCGCCCGCGGCCGCCGTGTTCGGAGACTGGGGCGCGCTGCCTCCGCACGAGCGCAACATGGCCAGGCTCGTCTTCCTCGACCGCGGGCTGCGCGACCTTCACACCGACTGGCACGCCAAGGCGACCGACACCGCGGGGGCGCTGCGCCAGTACGCGGGCTGCCACCCCGATGACCCGCACCTGGCGACCCTGGTGAGCGAACTGTCGTCCGGCAGCGAGGACTTCCGCCGCCTATGGGCCACGTACGAACTCAAGGAGAGGAGCCACGGCGCCCGCCTGCTGCGCCACCCCTTGGCCGGGGAACTGCCGCTGTCGTTCGAGTCGTTCCGGCTGCCCGACGATCCGGAGCAGTGCCTGACCGTCTACCACGCCCCGCCCGGCTCGGCCGCGGCCGAGAACCTGCGCCTGCTGATCAGCCGCGAAGGCGCCGCCGCGACACGCTAGTACAGACCCAGCCGAGAGCGGCTAACCCTCTTCGGCGGTCAACCCCGCGCGGGCCTTGCGGAGCTCGTCCAGCGCGAGTTCGGATTCGACGCCGGCGTTGTCTCGGCAGATCCAGGCCTCCAGCGGGAGACCGCCCAGCGATCGCTGCTGCCACCGGTAGGCGCGCCGTCCTCCGGGGGTGAGGATCAGTTCGGCGTTTCTGCGGTAGCTCTCGAAGTCGGAGAGGTCCGGATGGGCGTCGTGGTCGCAGGCCGGGGACTCCAGGCAGCGTCGCGCGGCGGCCTCGTGGGCGGCGATGATCTCGTCCAGGACCTCGACGGAGTCGACCCGCTCGGAGACGGCGTACCAGAGCAGCGCGCAGTTGGCGAACACCAGGCCCGGTAGTTCGGGCGTATCGTCGCGGGCGGCCTCCAGCAGCTCGCGGGCCCGGTCGACGAGGTTCTCGTACGGGTCGCCGTGAGGGTAGTCATAGACCACGTCGGCGAGGAACTCCAGGCCCTGCCCGACACTCGCGGGGGCCCGGACGGGCACGTCGTCGAAGGCGCCCGGGGACACGGCCTCGGCCGCCGCCCGCGCGAACCCGGCGACATTGCGCGGGCACCTCCACCGGCCGGGATCGTCCAGGGGCGGTCCGGCGCCCACGGCCCGCAGTGCCGTATCCTCCGGCCGGACATCCCAGTCGAGATCCTCATCGTCGAAGTCCGTCAGATACGGGTGGTCGGTGTGGTCGCAGGGCGCGCCGTCCAGCCGCTCGGCCACCGCGCTCAGAGCCGCCACGACGGGCGCCGCATCGGGCAGCGCCTCACCGTCCAGCCGAGTCGCCAGCGTAAGGATGCCCAGCGTCCACGCCAGGGTGTGCGTCTCCGTACCCAGGTGGGCGACCGCTCCCTGCATGAGCTCGGCATACCGCTGCGAGAGAACACCTGACGTACCGGCCCACTCGGCGGCAAGGGCACGCCAAGCGTCCGGCGAATCCGGAACGGTGAACGGATCGATTTCGGTCATGCCGGTTCCGACGAAAAGACGATCACCCCGGTTCCGGACTTCCACCCGGTCCGCGATGGCGTTGATGGCCGTGCTGCCAGCCGGGCCTGCTCCAGGGATCTCGATATCGCGCAGCTCCACCCGCGCCCCTGCCCATCGAGATCCACTATTCGGGGCGAAGTATGACATGTCGCCCCTCCTGAAAGGCGAAGCCCCGGACCTCTCGGACGGAGGAGAGGCCGGGGCTCGCTCGCCGGTCGGTCAGTCGACGCGCTTGGCGCCGAGCGACTTCATCATGGACGGCCACGCGGTGCGCATCTCGCGCTTCCAGTACCGCCACGCGTGCCGGCCGTCGCCGTAGATGTGCGCGGTGACGGGGATGCCCTGCGCCTTGGCCTCCTTGGCGAACGCCTGGACCGTCGGGCCGATCGCGCGCTCGCTCAGCAGGCCGATGTCCCACGGCGCGAGGTTCGGGGAGTCCAGCGGGCCCGGCTCGCCCGTCGTACCGGACGAGACGTAGAAGCGGGTCCCCTTCATCCGGGGCAGCAGCTGGAGCGGGTCGTGGGCGTCCCAGTTCGCCTTGTCGACCCAGGGCAGGCCCCAGATGGCGTACGGGTCGTTCCCGTTGCCGCTGTTGATGAACATCAGCAGCGACGGGATGCCCGGGTGGCGCATCGACAGGACGCCGCTGAAGCAGGCCGCGTACCGGAACATCCCCGGCGCCCGGCCCGGGTACGAGCACGCCCCTTGCGCGCCGGACGAGACGCCCATCGTGGCCCGCGACCCGCCCGCGTGGTAGTTCCGCTCGACGAGCTGGCGCACCTCCTGGAGGTGGAAGTCCTCCCAGCGGGGGCTGCCGCCCTTACCGCCGTTCCACCAGTTGGTGTACGAGCCGTTGGCGCCCTCGGGCATCACCACCATGACGCCCCACTTGGCGGCCAGCTGCTCGATGTCGGTGCTGCGGGTCCAGGAGACCCATTCGTCGTCGCCGCCGTGGAAGGCGTACACGACCGGCCAGCTCTGCTGCGAGTCGTACTTCCAGCCCTTGGGAACCAGCACGCGCACGTTCTGCGACGAGCCGAGGGCGGGCGACTTCACGGTGAAGTCGAACGCGGTCTTGCCCTTGTTGAGCCAGCGGTAGGCGGTGATGGTGGCGCCGCCGTCCGCCTTCTTGAATCCGGCGCTCGCGGCCGCCGGGAGCGCGGACAGGGCGGGGGCCGTCGCTCCCAGGACCAGGGCGGCCGTCACCGCCCCGATCCGCCGGACGGCACGGCGTCGGGTTCCGGTCGTCATTCAGCTTCCTCCAGTGTCCCGCCAGCGCCAGCCTGAGCCGTCTGGGTCGGGAACGATCTCGCGTCTGCTACGGGTGCTGTGTCTGGGTTGCGGCTGCGGCGGCCCGTTCGCCCAGGGAGCCCAGGGGCCCTCGGGCGACGTGGCGGGGGGCGGGCCGTGCGGTTCCCCCGAAGTCTGCGGGCGCCCGGCCCCCGGGTTGCCGTACCGGGGCCGCGGCGCGCCGCCGCCGGGTCCGGACGGGACGGGGACGGGCGCGGGTGGCGGTTCGCGGAGGGCCGGGTGCGGCGGGGCGGGCGGAGGTGTTTCGTGGCGGGTGGACCGCCTGCGGGGCAGGGGCGGGGTGGCGGCGGCCATGGCGGGTGGCTGGGGCGGGGCCGCAGGGGTCTCCTCCCAGCGGAGGGCGTACGGGAGGGGCCGATCGGCACTCTTGGACGGGCCCGCGTCGGGCAGGATGTCGCGTTCGCGGAGGTCCATGCGGGCGTGCAGGCCCGCGAGGGGGCGCGGCAGCCACCAGTTGGCGGAGCCCATGAACCGCATCGTGGCCGGGACGAGCAGCGACCGGACGAGGAGTGCGTCCACGACGACGGCGACGAACATCCCGACGCCGATCAGCTTCACGACCGTGATGCCCGCCAGGCTGAACGCGGCGATGACGACGAGGAAGAGCAGCGCCGCGCTGGTGATGATGCTGCCGGTGCGCTGCATGCCGACCGCGACCGCCGTCCGGTTGTCATGGGTACGGTCCCATTCCTCCCGGATCCGGCTGAGCAGGAAGACCTCGTAGTCCATCGACAGCCCGAACACGACGGCGAGGATGAGGATCATGCTGGTGGCCTCGACGCCGCCGGTCGGGGTGAAGTCCAGCAGGCCGGCCAGATGGCCGTACTGGAACCCCCACACGATCGCGCCGAACGAGGCGCCGATGGACAGCACGTTCATCACGATCGCCTTGAGCGGCAGCACGATCGAGCCGAAGAACATGAACAGCAGGACGAACGTCGCGATCCCGACGGCCAGCGCCATCATCGGCAGCGTGCGCAGCAGGCTGGACATCAGGTCCATCTGGCTCGCCGTGCTGCCGCCGACGTCGATGTGCATCGGGTAGTCGCCCTTGGTCAGATCCAGGGCGCGCAGGCGTTTCACCAGGTCCTGGGCCTGCTTGGCCATCGGGTCGTACTTGTGCGTGACCGAGATGCGCACGCCGCCGTACGTGCCGGAGTAGCCGGTGAACTGCGCGTCCGTCACGCCCGGCATGCCGGCCAGCCGCTTGCGGAACGCCTCCAGGTACGGCGGGATCGCCTCGCCCCGGCCCGGCACCCAGTTCCGGGGGATGAGGTCGCCCGAGACGACGACGTCGATCGGCTCGGTGGAACCGCTGGGGAACTCGCTCTTGACCGTCTCGACCACGGCCCGGGTCGCGCTCTCCTTGGGCAGCACGCGCGCGTCCACGCTGCTGAACTGCACGTTCAGGAACGGCTGGAACAGCACTCCGAGGATCACCACGACCACCGCGAAGTACGGGACGGGGTGCTTCATCACGCTGTGCCCGAGGCGGTACCAGAAGCCGCTGTCGGGGTCGCGCTGCGCGCGCTTCGCGCCGGGACGCCGCCACGGCATCCGGCCGCCCTCGACCTTGGGGCCGAGCAGCGCCAGCATGGTCGGCAGCAGTACGGTCGCGCCGAACACCGCCACCATCACGGTCGCGATACCGGCCAGCCCGATGGTCCGCAGGAACATCTGCGGAAACAGCAGCAGGCCGCCGAGCGCGGCCGACACGGTGATGCCGGAGACGATGATCGTCCGGCCCGCGGTGCCCATGGTGCGGACCAGCGCGGCCTGCCGGACGGGATCCAGGGCGCGCTTGTACGCCTTCTTGTCGGCGCGGCGCCGCTTCCTGTCGCCGATGCGTTTCCAGGGTTTCCCGGGCGGCAGGCCGGCGGCGTCCATGCCGCGCGCCAGCTCCTCCCGGAACCGGCTCACGATGAACAGCGAGTAGTCGATCGCCAGGCCGACACCCATCATCGTGACGACTTCCAGCGCGAACGACGTCACCGAGGTCAGGTACGTGACGCCGTGCAGCACCGCCAGCCCGCCGACGATCGAGAACACCGCGACGATCATCGGCTGGAGGGAGGCGACCAGCGCCCCGAACAGGACGATCAGCAGGATCAGCAGCGGCCCCGCGGTGATCATCTCGGCGCGGATGATGTCGGCCACCACCTGCTCGCCGAACTCCACCCCGAGCGGGATGTTGCCGCCCAGCTCCGCGTGCAGGCCGGGCGCCTGCAACCGCTCCTTGACCGCCTCGTAGTTGGCCAGCTTGGTGACGTCGTCCTTGCCCTCAAGCTTGATCGACACGAACGTCTTGCGCCGGTCCTTGCTCGCGAACGGCGCCGCGTCCTTCTCCGCGAACGACCAGTACGAGATCAGCTCGGCGACCTGCTGTTTCGGCAGCCGCGACACCGTGGTGACGACGCTCGCCATGTAGCGCGGGTCGTCCACCGTCATGGTGTCGCTGCTGTACAGCACCAGCAGGTCGGGGTTGGTGCTGCCGAAATAGCTGGCACCGAGCTTCGCCACCAGCGTGGACGACGCCTTGGGGTCCTCGAAGCCGCCCTGCTTGAACTTGCTGAAGACGCCGATGCCCCAGGCACCGGCGCCCGCCGTCAGCAGCAGGATCAGGACAAGGCTGAGCCAGCGTCCACGGTGGATCAGACGCCCCAGCCCCGCCAGCATGGTTCTCCTGTTTTCAGTCGCGTCCGGCGATCCGCCGCGCGGTGCTCGGCAGCTCGCCGTCGAGGTAGCGCGTCCTCGTCGCCGCACGAGCGATCTTGCCACTGGAGGTGCGCGACACGGCACCCGGCTCGACCATCACGAACTCGTGCACGCCCATCTCGTGCTCGACCGTGATCGCCGCCCGTACCGCGGCCTCGACCTCCTCCAGGTCGAGCCGGGCCAGCGGCACCCGCCGGTTGCGCTCGGCGACGACGACCAGCCGCTCGGTGCCCTCGCCCTGCACCGCGAACGCCGCGACGTGGTCGGGCCGGACGGCCTGGTGCGCCTCCTGCGTGGTCAGCTCGATGTCCTGCGGGTAGTGGTTGCGGCCGTCGACGATGATGAGGTCCTTGATCCGGCCCGTGACGTACAGCTCGCCCTCGTGGACGACACCGTAGTCGCCGGTCCGCATCCACGGCCCGGCGGGCAGCGGGCCGGGTTCGGCCAGCTCGCCGCCGAACGTGTCCTGGCTGCGCTCGCTGTTCCGCCAGTATCCGGGGGCGGTGTTCGGGCCGTGCACCCAGATCTCGCCGACCCGCCCGTCCGGCTGCTCGATCCGGGACTCCGGGTCCACGATCGCGACCAGCTGACCGATCGGCCGCCCGCAGGACACCAGCGGGTTGCCGCCCTCCGCCGGGGTGAACCGGCCCTCGCGCAGCGCGTCCCGGTCCACCTCGACGATCTTCGGCGGGGCGTCCTCGGCCGCGGCCGTCACGAACACCGTCGCCTCGGCCAGCCCGTACCCCGGCGCCTGCGCGCCCGGCCGCAGCCCCGCGCCGGCGAACGCGTCCGCGAACGCCGACAGCGTCGCCGGGCGGATCGGCTCCGCGCCGTTCAGGCAGGTCACCAGGCCACTGAGGTCCAGCTCGGCGAGCTTCTCCGGGGTGGCCATGGACGCGACGTACTCGTACGAGAAGTTCGGGCCCGCCGTGTAGACGTTCTTGTTCGGCCGCGCCGCGATGAGCTCCATCCAGCGCAGCGGGTTCATGATGAACGACACCGGGTCGGTGTAGATCGCGTGGTCGCCGCGGACCAGCGGCAGCGCCATCGTGGCGATGAGGCCCATGTCGTGGAAGAGCGGCAGCCAGCTCACCAGCTCCGGGTCCGGCCGTTCCGGCGCCCAGCCCGACCAGAGCTGCGCCGCGTTCGCCGTCACGTTCCCGTGCGTGATCTCCACGCCGGCGGGCCGCCGGGTCGAGCCGGAGGTGTACTGGAGGTACGCCAGGTCGTCGAAGCCGATCGGCTCGTACGCCCACTCGGCGTCCGGGACCTCGTCCGCGAACACGATCTCCCGCGGCCGCGGCACGTCATGGTCGGCGAGGAACTTCTCCACGTGCGGCAGCGCGTTCCGCGACGTCGCGATCAGCGCGGGCTCGGAGTCGGTGTACGCGCCGATCAGCCGGTCCGCGTGCCCGGGAAGGTCAGGCGAGAACAGCGGAACCGCCACAATGCGGGCGTACATCGCGCCCAGCATCGTCATCATGTACTCGAGCGTCTGCGGCAGCAGCAGCGCCACCCGCTCGCCCGGCTCGGCGGACGCGCGCAGCCGCGCCGCCATGGAGCGGGCGCGCCGGTCGGTCTCCGCCCAGGTCAGCGTGATCTCGGCGCCTGCGGGGTCCAGCGAGTAGTCGACGAACGTGAACGCGGGAGCGTCCGGCTTCTCGGCGGCCCAGCGGGCGATCCGCTCGATCAGCGGGACACGCCCCGTTCCGCCGGGCTGAAGTTCGGGGAGCAACGAGCCCAGTGCCATGATCCAACTCCTGGGTGGTGGGCGTGCCATGCCCGGGCGCCCGTGGTTCCGCCCCCGGCATGAACGATCGTGCAGCGAGAAGCTACCGGATGGTAGAACGGGAAAGGTATTGGTCCCCGTGAACATTCGGCCGCGACCGCTTTGTCACGGAGATGACAAGAAGGAATTCGCCTCCGCGTGCGCGCACCACCCAGGGTGACGGGAAATGCGCGAACGGCATCAGTCCTCGTCCTCGCGCTCGGCCCGCTCCAGCGCCAGCCGCCTGCGAGCCAGCGCGGCGCACGCGGCCAGCCACAGCAGCACCGCCTCGCTCACCAGCACGATCCCGGCGACCGTGACCCAGTCCGTCCCGCGCCCGCCCTGCTCGATCGGCGACACCAGCGCCACCTCCTCACCGGACGGCGCGGCCGGAGGCGAAGGCCAGACGAGCGGCGGCAGCGAAGGCAGGGGCCCGAGCGGCGGCACCCCGCCCGCCCCCGGCCCCAGAGACCCACTCCCCTCAGGCAGCGACGGCATCCCACCAGGCGCCGAACTCCCCTCCGGCGAGCCCGACCCCCCGGACGGCCGAGGCGAAGACGGCAGCGGCCCCGCACCCCCGCCCCCCTTCGGATACGGCGACACTCCCCCAGACGGCGCCTCGGCACCCCCCTTCGGAAGCGGCAAGGACGGCCCCGGCTCCACCCCGGGCCCTGCGGGCGGCGTCCCACCCGGCCCCTCAGGGAACGGCGACGGCCCCGACGGCACAGGCGGCGTAACACCAGGCCCCATCGGAGACGGCAAAGAACTCGGCGGCACGGGCGGGACCCCGCCAGGCCCGTGAGGGAACGGCGAAGGACTCAACGGCGCCCCACCTGATTCCTTCGGGTCCGGCAGCGTGGGTGGACTCGCGCCAGGACTCTTCGGGAACGGCCAGGGACCCGACGGCGCCCCGGCCGATTCCTTCGGATCCGCCGGCACGGGCGGCGTCACACCAGGACCTTTAGGGAACGGCGAAGGACCCGACGGCGCCCCACCTGATTCCTTTGGGCTCAACGGCCCGGGCGGGTTCACACCAGGACTCGGGAACGGCGTGGGACTCGACGGCGCCCCGGCCGATTCCTTTGGATCCGGCGGCGCGGGCGGCGTCGAGCCGGGGCTCTTGGGGGACGGCGAGGGACCGGACGGCGTCCCGGCTGACTCCTTCGGACCCGACGGCGGCCCGCCTGATTCCTTTGGGTTCGACGGCGCGGGTGGGCTCGCGCCAGGACTCTTGGGGAGCGGCGAGGAACTCGACGGCGTTCCAGCTGACTCCTTTGGGTCCGGCGGCGCGGGCGGGGTCGCGTCAGGGCTCTTGGGGGATGGTGACGGGCTCGACGGCGTTGGCGTGTGCGGTGCGGGCGGCGTTCCAGCGGGGTCGCTCGGGTCGGAGTGCGTGGGCGGGCTGGGGTGGGGTGATGGTCCTGAGGGGCGCGGGGTGGACGGGCGTGGCAGGGCCGGCGGCTCGGACGCCTTGGTCGGGGCCGGTGCGGCAGGAGCGGGCACGCCCGGGTCTGCGGTGTCCGTGTCGCGAGGTGCGGGCGGCGCGGAGTCCGATTGGCCTGTGCCTTCGTTGGGGGACGGGTGCGGCAAGGTGCGCGGCTTGAGCTTGGTGGTGGCCATCGACTTGGGGGCGTTCGCCGCCTTGAGTGTGGCTGTGAGGCGCGCGGGGCCGCCGGTGTTCGTCATGTGGACGGACATGCGGAGAGTGCGGGGTGCGCGGAGGTCGCCCAGCGGGCATCGCATGCGGCTCGTTCCGGACGGGACGCAGCCCGCCGGCGGGGCGGCCCACGAGAGCGGGGCCCGCGCGTGGAGCAGTACGGACGCGTCGCGGGCCACGCCTCCTTGCGCGCGGACGCGCAGGGTGTACGAGTTCAGCGGGCCCTGCCGGTCGGGCTGGCTGAACGACGCGGTCAGCCGTACCGGCTCGGCCGATGCCAGGGTGGGGAGGCCGGCGAGCGCGCACGCGGCGGTGACCGCGCCGAGGCGGCGGAGCGTCCGGACGCGCGTCCGCCTCGTGGTGGTTCGACCCCCCGCTGGCACCCGTTTCCCCCTGGCGGTCGGCGGCTGCCCGGGGGGACGGCACCGTGCAACTTGGGCGTAGGCAGTTATTACCAGCGGGCACGGAGCGTAACGTGGCCACGGCCTTTCGCATAGCGAAAGCAGTACTCCGTAGAATCAGGGCATCGCGACGAGAGGAGGGCCGGTGGCGGAGGCCGTACGGTCCCTGGAAAGGGCCTTCGAGCTGCTGGAACACCTGGCGGACGCCGGGGGCGAGATGGCCCTGTCGGAGCTGACGGAGGTCTCCGGGCTGCCGATGCCGACCATCTACCGGCTGATGCGGACGCTGGTGAACCGCGGCTACGTCCGGCAGGAGCCGTCCAAGCGGTACGCGCTGGGGCCGCGGCTGATCAAGCTGGGCGAGGGCGCGGGCCGGCTGCTCGGCTCGTGGGCGCGGCCCGCGCTGACGCGGCTGGTGGACGAGGTCGGCGAGACGGCCAACATGGCGATCCTGGAGGGCGACGAGGCCGTGTACGTCGCGCAGGTGCCGTCCCGGCACTCCATGCGGATGTTCACGGAGGTCGGCCGGCGGGTCCGGCCGCACTGCACGGGCGTGGGCAAGGCCCTGCTGTCGCAGCTCCCGGAACGGCGCGTGCGCGAGATCCTCGGCCGTACCGGCATGGAACCGCAGACGCCCAACACCTTCACCGACCCGGATGCGCTGGTCGCCGAGCTGGCCCGGATCCGGGAGCGCGGGTACGCCGTGGACGACGAGGAGCAGGAGGTCGGCGTCCGCTGCGTGGCCGTGCCGCTGCCCGGCGCGCCCGCCCTGACGGCGCTGTCGGTCTCGGGTCCGTCCGCGCGCATGAAGCCCGAAACGGTCGATGACGTCGTGCCCGTCATGCGGGACGTCGCCAAGCGCTTCGCCGCGGAGCTGAGTCCCGACCCGTCCTGATCCGCGGCCGGGCACGAAGAGGCCGGCCGCCCCCGAGGCGGCCGGCCTCTTCGCGGATCAGGTGACGACGTCGCCGATGACGACCTTGGGACGGCCGGTGCGCTCCCAGCTCACGTAGTCGCCGGCGGATCGGACCAGGACGGCGGCCAGCCAGAGGGCCACGCCGGTGTCGTCGGCCAGGCCGACGAAGGGCACCAGGATCTCGGGTACGACGTCGATCGGCGAGACGATGTAGGCCAGGCCCAGCGCCAGGAGGCCGAGCGTCTTGTACGACATTCCCTTGTAGTCGCCGCGCAGGGTCGCCTTGAGCATCCGCGGCACGGCCCGGACGCGGTCCGCCAGGCCGGGCGCGTCCGGCGCGAGCGTCTCGCTGTAGATGTTCCAGGCCTGCCCGGCAGCGGCCGCGCTCCGCTTGCTGTTCACGGGCACTCCTTCCGACAGAGGTGGGGGCGCGCCCCCGCTGCGCCCACGTCTGGTTATGACGCCACGGGGGGCCGGGTTGTTCCTGCCAGAAGCGACCGAAATAAGGTGATTTGCTAATACGCGGCGGAAGATCACCGTGGGAATTCCACGGGGCGCCGTCCGGGTTACCAGGGGTGAGGTATCCGTCACTCTCCCGGGTGAGTCATGGGGATTCCGCCGCATTTTTCGGCGACCGCTGAAAACATGGTGGCCGGGAGGGCGCCGTCTCCCCACCCAGCACGAGTGCCGAGGAGCTGACGCAGAACATGAGCGGCGAACGCCCCACCCCGCCCGACGACGGCCGGCCCGTGCCGGGGACCGCCGCGGGCACCGCGTACTTCGCCCTCCCGCCCACCGCGGTAGACGCCCGCCCGGCGGGCCCCACCCGGCTGGTCGTGGCCTGGCCGGGCTTCGATCCGCCGCGCGGCGCCGGCGCGCTGGCCGCCGCCGTGCCGATGACCGGCGTACCGACCTGGCGGGTCTACCTGGAGCTGCCCGGCACCGGGCCGGGGTTCGACTCGGCCGGGCTGCTGGAGACCGCGGGCCTGGAGGCGTACGGGACGGCCGTCGAGCGGGCCGTCGAGGAGCTGCCCGCCGTGCTGGCCGGCGTCCGCCGGGACCTCGGGATCGAGGACGGGCCGGTGGCGCTGGCCGGTTTCTCGGTCGGCGCGACGGTCGCGCTGCTGGCGCTGGCGCGCGGCGAGGTGCCGGTGAGCGCCGTGGCAGCGGTGGCGCCGATCGTCTCGCCCGCGCTCGCGGCCAAGCCCATGGAACGGCGGTCCGGCCGCGACCGCGACTGGGACGAGGGCGCCACCGCGCTGGCCGGGCAGCTCGACGTGGCCGCGCACGCCGCGCGGATCGCGGCGGCCGGCGCGCCGCTGCTGTTCGTGGGCGGCGCCACGGACCGGGTGACGCCGGCGCGCGAGATCACCGCGCTGTGCGACCTGCTGCGCCACGAGGGCGCGGCCTCGGTCGAGACCGCCACGTTCCGGATGGAGCACGCGCTGGCGGCCGAGCCGGGCACCGACCCGCTGCCGCCGTCCACCGAGGCGGTACGGGTGGACGCCGCGCTCACCGACTGGTTCCGCGAGCGGTTCGCCGAGGTCGTCCCGGAGCCCGCGGAGGCCGCCGAGTCGTCCGTGCCCGCCGCCCTGGAGATCGCCGGCAGCGTGCACGCCGCCGTCGAGGCGGTGGTGGTGGAGCCGCCGCCCGCCCGCAGCCCGATGGGCGCCGGGCCGCCCGCCGACCTGCCGCCCGCGGGTCCGCGGCCGGCGGGCGCCGAGCACGAGCCGGCGCAGGATCCGCAGCGGGATCCGGCCGGTACGGACACCGCGGGCGGCGGCGAGTACGGCGATCAGGTGCGCTTGAGCACCTGGTAGCGGACCGGGATCACCCCGGCTCCGGTGCCGCCGACCTTCTTCATGGCCGCCCGGGACAGGTCCAGGCAGCGGCCGCCGGCGTACGGGCCGCGGTCGTTGATGCGCACGATGACCGAACGGCCGTTGTTCTTGTTGGTCACCCGCACCTTCGAGCCCATCGGCAGCGTCTTGTGCGCCGCGGTCAGCTCGCTCGGGTCGAAGCGCTCGCCGCTGGCGGTCATCTGCCCCTGCCAGTAGTACGAGGCCTCGCAGGAGCCCGACCGCAGGACGCGGTACGCGGGCTTCTTCTTCTTGGGCTTGGGCTTCGGCGCGGCCTTCGTCCGCGCCGGCGCGGGCGGCGGCTCCGGGCTCCGCGTCCCGCCGCGGCTGGCGCGGGTCGGGGTAGTGCGGGGCGGATCGGCCTGCGGTGTCGCCGCGCTGGGCGCGGCCTGCGCGGCGCCGGCCGGCTTCGCGGAGTCGCCCGGCGCGACGGCGGCCAGTGCCCAGGCACTGGCCGCGAGTACCGCCACGGCGACGCCGGAGGCGATCAGGATGGAACGCACGCGAAATTTCGGGCTATGGGAACCCACAGAGAGTCCTTCGATCGGGGACAGGGCCCCGGACGCCCGGCATGATCGGGCGACTCCTCGGGGTCCCCGAATCGGTGCCACCGTGCGCGGGCCCGCCCTTCCGGCGGTAGCCCAGCGCGCCTTCCGCGTCAGCGCGGTCAACGGCGTCCGGTCAGGTGCGGCATCTCATCTGTTCACTTGGATCACGTGGTTCTCATCGGAGGCCGCACACAAGTCCCAGACCGTACGTCGTGTTCCGCGCAGATCAAGCCGTAGAACCGGTCTTTGTGGGTTTTGTCACCCCTATTTTTGCGATTCGCTACTGATCGGAAACGCAGCGTCACTCGCCACGAAGATCGTCTTTACCGTTGCCCCTCTGCCGATCACTGATCAATAAATCCACTCATTCTCCGAAAAATACGAACGGGCGCCCCGCCGTGGCGGGGCGCCCGTGAACGGGTGCGGATCAGCCGACCAGCGGCAGCCCGTTCATGCCGCCGAAGAGGCCGGACGGCGAGGGGACCATGGTCCCCACGTCGGCGTGCGTCGCCGTGCCGTCCGCCAGGCCGGCCGCGCTCTCGGCCAGGCCGGTCGCGCTCCCCGCCAGCCCCGACGCGCCGTCGGTGAGGCCGGTCGCGGTGCGGGCCAGGTCCGCCGGCAGCAGGCCGGTCGGCTCGAGGGCGGCCGGCTCGGGGGCGGCCCGGTGGGACGGACGCGGCCCCGAGGCGCCGTCCGGGCGGGTGGCGCCGCCGAGCTGCGGCAGGCCCTGGCCCTGGCCGAGCTGCCCGGCGAGCAGGTTGTGCACCGTGGGCAGCACGCTCTCGGTGAGACCGCCGGCGCCGGCCGGCGCGGGGCGGCCGGTGGCGCGGGCGCGCCCGGCGTTGTCGGTCTTGCAGCGGACGACGCCGTAGTCGCGGGCGACGCCGGCCTCGTCGACCAGGCTCACGGCCGAGACGGTGAGGTCGTCGGCGGTCTTGCGGACCTGCTTGTTGAGGATGATGTTCTCGATCCCGCCCTTGTTCGGGCCGGGCAGGCGGAGGTTGGCCGGCGGCTTCGCCGGGATGCCCGGCAGCAGGTTGCCGAGCGCCCCGTCCTGGGAGATCGTCGTGGCTCCGCTGAGGACGCCGTCCAGGTCGGCGCTGCACTGGGCGTCGAGGCCGTTGAACGACAGGTCGCCGTTCCCGGTCCGCAGGACGCCGGGCCCGAGGGTGGACCGGGCGTCGGCCGGGCCGACCTTCGCGCGGCCGCGACCGGTCTTGAGCACGCCCTCCACGGTCGACTCCGGCAGCCGGACGGTCGGGTGCGCGACGTCGGCCACCTGGGCGGGCACGGTGTTGCCGACCGCGTCCTGGAGGAGATAGCCGACCGGACCCGCGTCCGCGCGGGCGGGCGCGGCGGCCATCGAGGCGGTGAGCGCGACGGCCAGCGGCGCTATCACGGTCATTTTCAGTACGGAACGGTTCATCTTTCCCCCCGGGGTTTTCTCGTTCATCGACCGGGGACGGTAGTACAGACTGATTCACCGTACCGAGCAATTCCGAAAGGAATACGAAACCGAAACGATAATCTACGGGGAAGGGAGGGCGTTTTATGGGGGAAAGGCGCGGCATCCCGCCCGAAAACGGGGGCGCCCGGACGCCTCCGGTACGCCCCCGCCGCCGGACGGTCCGCCCGGCCCTGGCAGGCCCCTGCTACTCGGGCACGCCGCCCAGCGCGATGGCCTCGTCGACCTCCTGCTTGCGCGCGGCCAGCTCCCGCTCGTACCGCTCCTCGTCGACCTTCTCCGCGATCTCCTCGTCCTGGCGCATCAGGACCTCCAGGTCGGACTTGGCGTTGTCGAGCACGCCCATGTCGGCGTACGCGGCCTGCACCTTGTCCCCCCACAGCCCGACATCACGGACACACGGAACAATGCGACTGAAAAGCAGCGACTGGTAGAGCGTGAACATGTCGGAGTGCTCGACGTACTCCATGCACCGGTCCATCGGCAGCCCCAGCTGCTCGAAGACCTCGCGGCCCTTGAACCGGTCGCGCATCAGGTAGCAGCCCTCGACCACGAACTCCTCGCGCTCCGCCCGCTCCTTGTCGGTGAGCTCGGCGTAGTAGTCCTTGAGCGCGAGCCGGCCGAACGCCACATGCCGGGCCTCGTCCTGCATCACGTACGCGAGGAGCTGCTTGACGAGGGCGTTCTGGGACATGTCGCGGTAGAGCCCGAACGCCGCCAGCGCCAGCCCCTCGATGAGGACCTGCATGCCGAGGTACGGCAGGTCCCAGCGGCTGTCCTCCAGCGACTCGGCCAGCAGCTTGGCCAGGTCCTGGTTGATCGGGTAGTACATCCCGATCTTCTCGTGCACGAACCTGGTGTACAGCTCGACGTGGCGCGCCTCGTCCATGGTCTGGGTGGCGGCGTAGAACTTGGAGTCCAGGTCCGGGACGCTCTGCACGATCCGCGCCGACACGTTCAGCGCGCCCTGCTCACCGTGCAGGAACTGGCTGAACAGCCACGAGCCCTGATGCCGTCCGAACTCGTCGCGCTCCTTCTGGGTCATCTTCTCCCAGATGTCGGAGCCGAACAGCGGGTTGAACTGCTCGGGGAGCTGGGCGACGTTGTTGGGATCGACCTCCAGGTCCCAGTCGATGCGCTTCTGGGCGTCCCACTGCTTGTCCTTGCCCTTCTGGTACAGGTTCAGCAGCCGGTCGCGGCCGCCGTCGTACTCCCAGGTGAAGCGCGTGTCCCCGGACATCGGGACGTTCCAGGTGTCCGTCGGGACGGGGGTCGAATAGAGGTCGTAGGAACTCACGGGGAAGCCTCCTCGAAGCGTGGCGCCGCTCTGCGCCGCCGGTGTGGTACCGCCCACCGCTTTACAGGCCTTCGTAACATGTAAAGCCGCCGGAAGGCCATACCCAACCGCTTACCGATCGCTCCGGACTTACGATCAGATGATGCGACTCGCCTGTGCCGTGCTTGTCTGTGCCCTTCTGTCCGGGTGTACGGGCGGTACCGCCGGCGACGGTTCACCGCCGCCCCGGCGCGGCGCGCCCGGCACCGCCGCGCCCTCCACGAGCGCGCCCGCCGCGGCCGCGTCCCCGAGCGAGGGATGCGGGAAGCGGGCGGCGGACGGGCGGGGCACCTTCGGCGGCCGGTCCTACCTGCTGAAACTCCCGGCCGGGTACGGGCGCTCCCCGGCGCCACTGATCGTCGACCTGCACGGGCTGCACTCCACGGCGTTCCAGCAGGCGCTCTACAGCCGCGTCGCCAACGCGGGCGCGGCCCGCGGCTTCATCGTGGTCGAGCCGGGCGGCGCGCCCGGCCGCGCGGGCTGGAAGCTGCCCGGGATGCCCGGCGGCTCCGCGGACGTCGCGTACGTCGGCGAACTGCTCGACCACCTGGAGAGCACACTGTGCGTGGACCGCTCGCGGGAGTACGCGACCGGCTTCTCCAACGGCGCCGGGCTCGCGATGGCGCTGGTCTGCGGGCTGCGCGGGCGGCTGGCCGGGGTCGGCGCGGTGGCCGGCTCCAACCTGGCCAGGCCGTGCGCGGACGCGCCGCCGACGCGGATCCTGGCGTTCCACGGCACGGCCGACCGGATCGTCCCGTACGGCGGCGGCGAGCCGTTCGGCGGCGACCGCTCCCGGATCCCGGCCTGGATGCGCCCGGCCGACGGCGCGTTCGCCCTGCCCTCCGTCACCGCGCTCGCGGGCGGCTGGGCCAGAGCCCTCGGCTGCGGCGCGGGCGAGCGCTCCCGCCCGGCGAGCCGGATCGTACGGCTGAGCCATCCCGGCTGCGAGGGCGGTGCGCGCGTGGAGCTCTACACGGTGAACGGCGGCGGGCACACCTGGCCGGGGTCGTTCCCGATCGGCGACGCGGGCGAGACCACCGACCAGATCGACGCCACGAAGATCATCCTGGACGCGTTCGCGGCGGCGCGCTAGCCGCGCCGGTCAGCGGGACTGGAGGGCGTCCAGGGCGACCGCCTGGGCGATCACCAGGCGCCGGTCGAGCGCCGCGTCCTTGATGTCGACGACGTACCGGTCGCGGAACGCGATCTTCTTCTCGACCGAGAACGCGAGCCGGTCCCCGGCGTAGAAGTCGAAGTGGTACGGCCAGGCGAACGGGATCACGTCCACGAACGGGATGAACCCCCACACCCGGCGCACCACCGCGACGACCTTGTTGCGCTCGCTTCCGGTCAGCACGGCGTGCCCCGGCTGCTCCAGATGCCAGGTCGAGGAGACCAGGGAGCGCTTGAAGTCCTTGCGGAAGAGCCCGATCGGCCGGCCGACCTCGTCGGTGACGTCGTACGCGGACGCCAGGTCGATCCGCTTGCGGGCCTTGAAGCCGAGGATCGGGCGCAGCTTGTCGGTGTCCGCGTACAGCGTCACCTGCTCCTTGAACGCCAGCCGCTTCTGCTGCGCGAACGCGGCCAGCTCGCCCTCCGATCCGTCCGCGGCCTCGGTGTGCACCTCGTACTGGTTCACCATCGGGCGCAGCCGCTGCCGCACGAGGAACCGGGTCTGCTCCTGGAGCTTCTGGGGGTCCACGCGGGCACCCTTTCCTTACGCGAGCGGGATGGAGGTCAGTCTTCCTGGATGTACGCGGCGAGGTAGGAGTGGATCAGCCGCTCGGCCTCGGCCAGGATCTCCGGGTCGCCGTCCGGGTCGCGGCGGAAGGCCATCTTGAGCACGGCGTCGCCGGCCTCGACCGCGACCGCCAGCGCCCGCGCCAGCTCGGGCGTGTCGCCGATCCCGAAGGTGTCGACGACGACCCCGCGCAGCCGCCCGGCGACCACGGAGTTGTTGTCGGCGGCGTCGTCGAGGAGGTTGACGTCGGCCACGTCGCCGAAGCGCAGCTCGCGGAAGCCCGGGACGGTGCGGTGCATGTCCACGAAGATCTCGATGATCGCGCCGACGGTGCCGGTCCAGTCGGCGAACCCGCCCTCGCCGAGCCGCCGCGCGACCCGTTCGCCGAACAGCTCCAGGTTGCGCAGCGCCAGCGCCTGCGCGACCGCCCGCTTGTCCGGGAAGAACTGGTAGACCGAGCCGATCGCGACCTCCGCGCGCTGCGCGATCCGGGTGGTGGTGAGGCCGTCGTAGCCGTCCTCGTCGAGGATCTCCGCGCAGGCGTCGAGCATCCGCTGGACGCGGGCGGCGCTGCGGCGCTGGGCGGGGCGGCGGCGGAGCGGGGTGCGGATCTCGGTCACGTCCCCATTGTCGCCTTTCCCGGAGCGATCACGGCACGATCGACATCTACCGGACCGCGGTCAGCGATCTGCCGCACCACCGTCCGGACGCTCCGGTGCCGCCGCGGACCGTGCCTTGGCCCGCCGGATCCGGTCGCGGTCGCCGGCCAGCCGGCCGAGCCTGGCCAGGTTCCGGGACGCGCCGGGCGCGAGCCGCGACAGCACCCGGACGGCCTGCGCCTCGGGAGTGACCGGTACGAGCGGCCGGTTCTCGCGTACGGCGCGCAGCACGGCCAGCGCGACGCGCTCGGGCGGGTAGGCCCGCCGCCGGAAGAACCGCGCGGCGGTCTTGCGCAGCTCGGCGGCCGTACCGGAGTCCATGCCCACGTACCGCGCGTGCCACATGATCGGCGTGTCGATCACGCCGGGGCAGATCACCGAGACGCCGATGCCGAGCGGCTCCAGCTCCACCCGCAGGCACTCGCCGAGCTGGAGCACCGCCGCCTTGGTCGCGCCGTACGACGCCATCCCGGCGGTCGGCGCGAACGCCGCCATCGACGAGATGTTGACCAGGTGGCCGCCCTCGCCGCGCTCGGCCATCTGCCGCCCGAACAGCCGGCAGCCGCGGTAGACGCCGTCCAGGTTGACGCCGCGGATCCGCGCCCAGTCCTCCTCGGAGGTGTCCAGCAGCGTCCCGGCGACACCGATCCCGGCGTTGTTCACCACGACGTCCGGGACGCCGAAGACGTCGCGGACGTACGCGGCGAACCGCTCCATCGCCTCGGCGTCGGCCACGTCCACCTGGTAGACGTGCGCCTCGCCGCCGTGCCCGCCGATCTCGTCGGCGGTGTGCTTGGCCGCGCCCTCGTCGATGTCGGCCACGACGACGCGCGCGCCCGCCGCGGCGAACGCGTACGCGGTCGCCCGGCCGATGCCGCTGCCCGCGCCGGTGACGACGGCGAGCCGGCCGCCGAAGTCCTTGCCCGGCCGCGCCGCCTCCCGCGCACGCGCGAGCGGCGACCCCTCCTCGGGCGGGCCGCCGCGTTCCACGTGGTCCACGAACTCGGTCACCCAGCGGGCCACCAGGTCAGGACGGCTGCGGGCGATCCAGTGCCCGGCCGGGGCGCGCCGCACGTACAGGTCGGTTGCCTTGCCGCGGGCCGAGAGCAGCAGGCCCTCGCCCGCGTAGCGGTCCCTCGTCGGGACGATGATCTGGACGGGCACGTCCGTCCGCCCCTCGCTCGTGTCGCCGCGCGGGCGGCCCATGTTGGCGCGGTAGAGGCCGAGCCCGTTCAGCGCGTCCCGCCGCATCGTGGGCGCCGGATGCCCTGGGCGCGGCTCGGCGCCCTCGGCCAGGACGAAACCGCGCTCGAACGTCCAGGGAAGGACGCGGGCGAACATCTCGCCCACGCGCGGCGCCATGAACACCGGCATGTACGCGCTGCGCCGCGCCTGCCGCGCCACCTCGGCCAGCCCGCGCGGGCCCGACCGCGCCCGGCCGCGCACCCAGTCCGCGGTGTGCCGCCGTGCCGGTCCGGAGATCGAGGTGAACGAGGCGATACGGCCCGCGAGCCGGTCGCCGGTAACCGCCTCCCAGCCCTGGACCGAGCCCCAGTCGTGCCCGACCAAGTGGACGGGCTCGGGCCCGGCCACCGCGTCGAGTACCGCCTCCAGGTCGCCGGCCATGGTCTCGACGGCGTAGTCGAGCGGGTCCTCGGGGGCGGTCGAGCCGCCCGCGCCGCGCACGTCGTAGGTGATGACGCGGAAGCGGGCGGCGAGCCGCTCGGCGACCTCGTCCCACACCGCGCCGGTGTCCGGATAGCCGTGGATCAGTACGACGGCGGGCCGGTTCTCCGCCTCCCGCTCCCGTACCGCCAGCTCCACCGTCCCGGACCGCACCCGGTGCTCCCGCATCGCAGCTCACCCCGCCGTCGGCTCGCGTCGCCTTTCTGCGAACGTACGCCGCCGGGCCCACCCCTCCAATACGCCGCCGCCGGACGCCGTCAGGCCGCGTCGTACCGGCGGTCGTTCACGGTGCCTCCTCCAACGGAACCATCAGTTGCGTCACCAGCCGTTCCGGCGGGGTCGTCCCGGGGTCGGACAGGTAGACCTCGCGCAGCGCGCCGGACGGGGTGTGGCCGTGGTCGCCGCACCAGGCGAGCAGCGCGTGCGCCGTCAGCGGGATCTGGTCGTACGGGCCGGTGTGCGTGGCGGCGGCGAACGTCCCGCCGGGCAGCACCTCGTCGCCGCCCGGGTCGCCCGCGACGACGCCCACGGTGAACTCGTCGGCGAGGTCCAGCGGGAACAGCCCGACGAGCGGGCCGTGCAGCGGCGGGCCGTTCACGAGGCCGATGACGCGGGCCACGCAGCGCGAGGTCACCGCGGCGACCGTCGGGACCGTCGCGGTGTCCCGAACGGCCACGACCCGCCGCGCGGGCTCGCGCGTCACGGACACGGCCACGCTCGGCAGGCCGGTGGCCAGGACGCGGTCGAGGGACGCCAGCGCGCGGCGGCGGCGTTCCAGGTCCGCCTCCATCCGGTCGCGGACCTCGGTCAGCGCCGCCGCGGGATCGTCCCCGGCCAGCACCCGGCCGATCGCGGGCAGCGGCACGTCCAGCGAGCGCAGCAGCCCGATCGACAGCGCGTCCCGTGCCTGGTCCGGCCGGTAGTAGCGGTAACCGGAGTCCGGGTCGGTACGCGCCGGGACCAGCAGCCCCAGCTCGTCGTAGTGCCGCAGCTGCTTGACGCTCAGGCGGCACAGCCGCGCGAACCGCCCGATCGGGAGAAGACCTTCGCTCACGTCCCCAAGCTTGGCGCCTCCCTCAATGGGAGGGTCCAGCCAGGGCTAGGACGGCCGGGCGGTGAGCCCTCCGGTGCAGGAGCGCAGGCCCTTCCAGCGCTTCAGCTCGGCGGCCCCGGCGGCGCCGGTGAGCAGCCGCGGCAGGCCGCCGGAGATCCGGGCCGGCTTCCACTTGTCGGCGGTGACCTTGCCGTCCTGGACGCGCAGCACCAGGACGCCCGAGTTGGCCGTCTGCCCGTTCGCGGAGTAGAAGACGAAGTTGCCCAGGCCGTAGTGGACGTACGCGCCGCCCATGTAGCCGCCGCCCTGCGGGATGTGCGCGTGCCCGCCGACGATCACGTCCGCGCCCGCGTCGGCGAGCTGCTTGGCGAGCTGCCGCTGCACGGGCGTCGCGCACGGCTCCAGCTCGGCGCCCCAGTGCAGGTGGACGATCACCACGTCGGAGCCCTTGGCGGCGTCCTTCACCGCCTGGACCATCCGCGGCACGTTCTTCGCCGAGGCCAGCCCGCCCTTGGAGTCGGTCGCCGTCCAGGCCGGGATGAGGTGGTCGTCGAGCACCTGCGTGGCGCCGACGATCGCGAGGCGGTTGCCCTTCACCGTGACCCGGTGGGCCTTGTACGCCTCGTCGGCGTTCCTGCCGATGCCCACGGTCGGGAACCCGGTGCTCTTGATCGCGCGCAGCGAGTCGCGGAGCCCGGAGTCCATGTAGTCCATGCCGTGGTTGTTGGCCATCGACGTGACGTCCACCCCGGCGGCCTTGAGCGCCTTGAGCGCGGACGGCGGCGCGCGGAACGCGAACTCCTTGCCGGGCGCCTTCGTCCCGCCGGTGGTGATCGCGGTCTCCAGGTTGACCATCGACAGGTCGGCGGCGCGCAGCGTCCGGGCGATCGGGCCGAGCGCGGTCGAGGGGTTCGCCAGCCGGGGGCGCAGGACGCCCTCGAAGTGGACGTCGCCGCCGAACGCCAGCGTGATCGGCTGCTTGGCCGGCGCCGCCGGGGAGGCGGGGGACGAGGCGGGCTTGCGCGGCTGCTCGGTGGCGCCCTTGGCCTCCGGCGTTCCGGAGCCGCCTCCGCCGCACGCGGCGAGCGCGAGCGCGGCCGCACCGCCCAGGGCCGTCATGACGACCGTGTTCCTGCGCATCCCGGGGACCCCTTCGTCGCTGTGTCCGGGACAGCATGCCACGAGAGGTACGACACTCCCTCGCCTCCGCCCGAAAATCACGGAACGTGAGCGGGCCGGATCCACGTGAAACATCACGGCGGCGCTCAGGCCGGGGCCGCGCGGACGTCCGCGCAGCTTCGGAGGGATTCCCACCGGTTCCGGGCCTGCTGCGCGGCGGACCCGTCCAGCGGCTGCGGAACGCCATTACTGATCACCGCGGGTGACCACTCGGCCTTCGGAACCCGCGTTCCCTTGCCGCCCGGATCGCCACCTGAACCGCCGCGCGGATCGAACGTCAGCGTCAGCACGCCGCTCTGCGCCGTCCGCCCGCCGGAGTTGTAGAAGAGGAAGTTGCCGAGCCCGTAATGGACGTACTTCCCCTTCAGGTAGCCGCCCGCCTGGAGGACGTGCGCGTGGCTGCCCACGATCGCGTCGGCGCCCGCGTCCGCCAGCTGCGCTGCCAGCTGCCGCTGCGCCGGGGTGGCGCACGAGTTGAGCTCCTGCCCCCAGTGCAGGTTGACGATCACCACGTCGGCGGCCTTGCGCGCGGCCCGTACCTCCTGGACGAGCCGGGGCGCGTCCTTCGCGGACGCCAGCCCGGCCTTGGCGCCGGTCGCCGTCCACGCCTGGATCAGGTTGTCGTCCAGGACCTGGGTCGCCCCGATGACGGCGACCTTGGCGCCCTTCACGGTGACCGTGTACGGCCTGTACGCCTCGTCCGCGTTCCGCCCGATCCCGACCAGCGGCATCCCCGCCCGGCGCCCGGCGGCGAGCGAGTCGGCCAGGCCGGTCTCGCCGAAGTCCATGCCGTGGTTGTTGGCCATCGTCGCCACGTCCACCCCGGCCGACCTCAGCGCCCGGAACGCGGTGGGCGGCGCGCGGAAGGCGAACTGCTTGGGCGCCTGCGTCCCGCCCGCCGTGATCGCCGTCTCCAGGTTGACCATGGCCAGGTCGGCGGCCTTCAGCCGCGCCGCGATCGGGCCGAACGCGGTGTCGGGCGCGGCGTCCAGCCGGGCCCGCAGCACACCCTCGAAGTGGACGTCGCCCCCGAACGCCACGGTGAACGGCCGTGTCGCCGCCGCCCGTCCCCCCTCCCCGCCGGCGCCGCCGTCGCGGGCCATGACCGTCACGGCCAGGCCGGCGGACAGCAGCCCCGTACCGGTGACCACCGCCAGCCCCGCGGCCAGGGCGACGGACCGGCCGCCGCGACGCCGTTCGCTCACGCTGCCTCCTCGGAGGGGTTCTCGGTGCCCGGTAGGACGCCGGCCGCGGCGATGAAGTTCACAACAAACCCCCAGATAGCGGGCATGACGCCGCTCCGAGACCCGGCCGAAGACTGGGATCATTCGTTAACTTGAATCATTCGTGTTTATGCGGGTAGGTTGTCGGCATGACCGCGTCCCGAACCCCTGCCGCCGCCGCCGAGCTGCGCGGCGCCGGCCTGCGGGTGACGGCGGCCAGGGTCGCCCTCCTCGACACCGTCCGGCAGGGCGGCCACCTCGACGTGGAGACGATCGCCGGCGGCGTGCGCGAGCGCGTCGGCCACATCTCGCTCCAGGCCGTCTACGCGGCCCTGCACGCGCTCACCGCGGCCGGGCTCGTACGGCGGATCGAACCGGCCGGCGGCCCCGCCCGGTTCGAGGGGCGGGCCGGCGACGACCACCATCACCACCTGGTGTGCCGCGAATGCGGAGCGGTCACCGACGTCGACCGCGTCGCCGGGCGCGCCGCGTGCCTGGAGCCGGCGCAGGCCGCCGGCTACCTGATCGACGAGGCCGACGTCACCTTCTGGGGCCTGTGCCCGGCCTGCCGGCCGCACGGGACCGAGCGAGAACCAACGGAGCAAGGAGTAACCGCGCCATGAGCGAGCGGCCCACCACCACGACCGACGCGGGCGCCCCCGCCCCGAGCGACGCCCATTCGCAGAGCGTCGGCCCGAACGGACCCCTGCTGCTGCAGGACCACTACCTGATCCAGAAGATGGCGCACTTCAACCGGGAGCGCGTCCCCGAGCGCGTCGTCCACGCCAAGGGCGGCGGCGCGTACGGCGTCCTGGAGATCACCGAGGACGTCTCCCAGTTCACCCGCGCCAAGCTGTTCCAGAAGGGCGCCCGCACCGAGTCCCTCGTGCGGTTCAGCTCGGTCGCCGGCGAGCTCGGCAGCGCCGACGCCGGCCGCGACCCGCGCGGCTTCGCGATCAAGTTCTACACCGAGGAGGGCAACTACGACCTCGTCGGCAACAACACCCCGGTCTTCTTCATCCGGGACCCGCAGAAGTTCTCCGACTTCATCCACTCGCAGAAGCGCCGCGCCGACAACCACCTGCGCGACAACAACATGCAGTGGGACTTCTGGACGCTGTCGCCCGAGTCCGCCCACCAGGTCACCTGGCTCATGACCGACCGCGGCACCCCCGTGTCGTGGCGGCACATGAACGGGTACGGCTCGCACACCTACCTCTGGTACAACGCCGCCGGCGAGAAGTTCTGGGTCAAGTACCACTTCAAGACCGACCAGGGCATCAAGAACTTCACCGCCGAGGAGTCGGAGGCCCAGCACCCCGACGTCCACATCAGCGACCTCTACAACGCCATCAAGCGCGGCGAGTACCCGTCCTGGACCGTGCAGGTCCAGATCATGCCGTTCGAGGACGCCGCGGACTACCGGTTCAACCCGTTCGACCTCACCAAGGTCTGGCCGCACGCCGACTACCCGCCGATCACCATCGGGAAGTGGACGCTGAACCGCAACCCGGAGAATTACTTCGCCGAGATCGAGCAGGCCGCCCTCGAACCGGCCAACTTCGTCCCCGGCATCGGCCCGTCCCCGGACAAGATGCTCCAGGGCCGCCTGTTCTCGTACCCGGACGCCCACCGCTACCGCATCGGCGCCAACTACCTGCAGCTGCCGGTGAACGCGCCGAAGGTGCCGGTGCACTCGTACAACTTCGACGGCGCCATGACGTACCGGAACCCGACCGACCCGGTCTACGCCCCCAACAGCGTCGGCGGCCCCGTCGCCGACCCCGAGCTGTGGAAGGGCGAGTCGTACGACGTCGCGGGCGAGATCGTGCGCAGCGCGTACACCCTGCACCGCGAGGACGACGACTACGTCCAGCCCCGCGCCCTGTGGGAGAAGGTGCTGTCGGACACCGACCGCGACCACCTCGTCCACAACGTCCTCCTGCACGCCACCGCGCCGGAGGTGACGGCCGAGATGAAGCCGCGCATCGCCGAGTACTGGCGCAACGTCCACAAGGACCTCGGCGACCGCATCGCCCAGGGCCTCGGCCTCAACGGCTCCTGACCACTCCGGAAACCCCCGCAGGGAAGGCCCCGGCCCGCAACGGCCGGGGCCTTCCCGATTCGTGGAGAATGATCCCGATCCCGGGGGTGTGGAGATGAGTTTCCGGCTGGCGGCGTACGCCGTATGCATCGAGAACGGGCGCGTACTGCTCGCCCGCCACATACCGCCGATGGGCGAGACCAACTGGACCCTTCCGGGCGGAAGGGTCGAGCACGCGGAGGACCCGTTCGACACGGTGGTCCGCGAGGTCGCCGAGGAGACGGGCTGCGAAGCGGAGGTCGAGCGCCTGCTGGGCGTGGACTCCAGGGTGATCCCCGCCGCCGAGCGCAACGTCCCCGGCGGCCCCGAACACCACAACGTCGGCATCTTCTACCAGGTCCGCATCACCGGCGGCCGGCTCCGCCCCGAACCGAACGGCGAGACCGCCGACCCGACCTGGACCCCCATCCCCGGCGTCGCCGGCCTGCGCCGTTCATCACTGGTCGACATCGGCCTCGCCCTGGCCCGCACCCTCCCACCGACCGGCCACGTCCCCCCGGTCCCGATCGGCGGCGCGATCCGGCACTGAACGCCGGGTTGACTTTGACGCTGCGTCAACTTCTAGCCTCCGGGCCATGCCGATCAACGTTCTCGACACCTACTCCGCCATGCGCGGGATCCTGCGGGCCCCGAGCGCGGATCGCCCCGATCTCCTGCGCTCGATGCTGGAGGCCAACAAGGGCATGTACCGTTACCAGCCCGGCGAGATCGACCTGGTGGACGCACACCTCCAGACGTCCGGGTTCCCCATCGACCGCGACGAGGAGCGCTGCCTCGAAGCGCTCGAAACACTGGCGGCGGCCAGGGCTTGGGAACGGATGCAGCGCGCGCTCGACGACGCCCTCGCCGTACTGCTGGAGGCGACTCCCGGACTGGAGGCCCCGGACATCACCGTGCTGTTCGTCCTCGGCGACCCGGGCGACGAGCACTTCATGGGGCCCTGCAAGGGACTGACCGGGTTCGGGGGCATCTCGGGCAACATCGCCATCACGCTCTGGCCGTACCCCGAGAACGTGGAGCGGCTGGAGGCCACCGCCGTCCACGAACTGCACCACAACCTGCGATGGAGCCCGGGCGGCGTCGTCTGGGACCCGATGACCGTCACGCTCGGCGAGCACATCGTCGGCGAGGGCCTCGCCGACGCCTTCGCCCGGCAGCTGTACGGCGACGAGCTCGGCTACGCCCGCATCGGCGTACCGCACCTGCACGACGACGAGGTCTTCGAGAAGGTCCTCACCGGGCTCGACGTGACCGGAATGCAGAACTTCACCGCCTGGGTGCACGGCGACCCCAGCGCCGAACGCTTCGGCCTCACCCCGGTGGGCCTGCCGATGGGCGCCGGGTACGCCGCCGGAAACCGGCTGGTCGACACCTACCTCGCGGCGACCGGCCAGACGGCGGCGCAGGCCCTGCACGCCGACCGCTCGGAGATCATCGCGGCCACGCTCGACCGCGGGTGACACTGGAAGCATGGAGTGGACGATCCAGGAGCTCGCGGCGAGGGCCGGCATCACCAGCCGCACCCTGCGTCACTACGACCGCATCGGGCTCCTGGCCCCGTCCCGCGTCGGCCCGAACGGCTACCGCCACTACAACGCCACCGCGGTCGCCCGGCTCCAGCGGATCCTCCTCATGCGCCGCCTCGGCATGGGCCTCCCCGCCATCGCCGAGGTCCTGGCCGACGAGGTCGACACGCGCGACGGGCTCCGCGCCCACATCGCCGCCCTCGAAGAGGAACGCGACCGCATCGACCGGCAGATCCGTTCCGTACGCCACACGCTCGAAGCCCTGGAGGCGGGCGCGGAACCGCAGATGGACGTCATGCTGGCGGGGTTCAACGACCACTACAAGGACGAGGTCATCTCACGCTGGGGCGAGCGCGCGTTCCAGGTGAGCAACGACTGGTGGCACGGCAAGACCCTCGCCCAGCAGCGGGCCTGGAAGCAGGACGCCGAAGACCTCGTCGCCGCCTGGGTCGCCGCGGCGAGGTCCGGGACCCCTCCCACCTCGGAACATGCCCGGTCACTGGCCGCCCGGCACGTCCGCTGGCTGAGCCGGATCCCGGGCACCCCCACGGCCGACGGCGACCGGGAGCGCTCGATCGCGATGGTCATCGGCATCGGCGACATGTACGTCGACGACCCGCGCTTCGCGGGCATGTACGACGACGCCGAGGGCGCGAGATTCGTCCGAGAAGCCCTACACGCGTACGCCCGAACCCACATGTAGCCCGCGACCCGTCACGCCAGCGGTTCGTCCCGGCCGGGCACGCACAGCTCGCGGTACGCCTCGCGCAGGTCGTCCGCCTCGGGCACGTTCCGCACGGCGGCGAGGATCTCGGCCGCCCGCCAGTGGTTCGACGGCACCAGGCGTCCACTGACCACCGCCTCCAACGCCGTACCGGCCGCCGCGTCCAACTGGCCCGCGGCGACCAGCGCCAGCGCGAGGTCGAGCCGCGCGGACGCGGCACGGCGCGGCCTGGGCGGCCCGTCCGCACCCGACACCAAGCGGGCCAGCACACCCCGCGCGTACGGCACGGCGGCCGCATCACCCGCCCACGCGAGCGTGGTGGCGGTGTACGCGTCGCTCTTCGCCGGGTCGTACCGGTAATGGTGCTCGGGCCGGTCCGGTTGCGGCAGCGGCGCGACGAGCCGCTCCACCCGTCCGAGCGCCTCGCGCGCCGCCGCTCCGGCGCCGAGCCGGGCCCATGCCCGCCCCTCCTGCGCGGTCGCCTGGATGAACGCCGACCCGTTCCTGGGCGCGATGCGCTGGGCACCCTGCGCGAGTTCGACGGCCCGCCGGTAGTCGGTGACCGCCTGCCAAGCCTCGGTCTCCAGGCACCACGCACTGATCTCAGGATGGTCCGTATGCTCTGCCAAGGCGGCGGCCGCACGGAGGCGGGCCTTCGCGGCGGACCGCTGATGGAGGTCGATCGCGCAGGTCGCCGCGAGCAGCGAAAGCCACCCGCCCACGACGAACAGACGGCGCCGTTCGGCCAGCGTCATCCGAGCGTCCAGCAGCGTCCCCACAGAGGAAAGCCGAAGCCGCACGCGCCCCAGCAACTCGCCCGGTGGCGTCCCCGGGTACGCGAAGGCGAGATCGTCGACGGACGTCTCCAGCGCTTCCAGCTCGTCACCGTTCACCGCGAACACCGTCCTCTCAGGCGCGAGCGCGGGCCTGGACGAGCGCGGTCTCGTACTCGCCCAACCACTCGGCCGCGGCCTGCTCCGCCGGAATGCCGCACAGCCCGGCGTCCAGCAGCGCCGCGGCATCGCCGTACTCACCGATCCCGCAGTGCACCATTCCCAGATTGAGCTGGAAGAACGGCTCGGAATACCAGTAGACCGGCGGTGGCGGCTCGATGTTGTCCGCCGCCCGTTCGGCCGCCGAGTCGAGGAGGCGCCGCGCCGCGTTCACCTGCCCGAGCGCCGCATACCCCTGCGCCGCCTGCATCATGTCGAAGGTCCGCTGTACCGGATGCCCGCCAGGAGTCGCCAGTGCCGCTGTTGAGGCATGTACGACCGCGCGTGGACGCCCCTGCTGACGGGCCACGTACCCCCGGAAACTCGTCGCGATGGCGGCGACGGTCCCGTCCTGGAATTCGGCCGCCAGCGCTCCGCCCCGGCCGAACAGGTCCAGGGCCTCAGCGTCGCGGCGGCCCGCGGCATGGAGCCACCCGGCGTAGACCGTCCACTCGGCCGCGATCCGGCCGAGCCGATCGCGCAGCGGACCGGACGCGTCCCGCAGGATGGACATGATGACGCCGAGTCGCGCCGTGACGGGAGCGAGCAGCACCGCGGACCCGATGGCGTCCTCCAGCCGTCGATGTGCGGCCAGCTCGGCCGCAAGGGCCTCCAGCGCCTGCGCGTCGAGCCGTGACGGACGGTCGGCGACCCGGCGGAGACGCTCCCCGTCATCCGGCGTTCCCGCAGGCTCCATGGGTGAATGCGCCATCGCCCGTCCTCCTGGGCGGGTCTCGCGGTTCAGGTCACCAAAGTGGGGACCGGGCGGCCGCCATTCCAGAGTTCGCCGACGTGGTGGGCGAATCTGTCGTAGAGACCGTCCTCCTGCTGCCGCTGTACGTGGAACATGGGCGAGTCGTGTCCGGCCAGGTGCGCCAGGTGGGGCGTCACCAGCATCTCGTCGTCGAAGCGGAAGACGCTCAGGGCGATGTGCTCGTCGCCGTAACGCGCCTCAACGCCGGGGACGTCGGCCAGCTTGCCCAGCTCGTCCAGGGTGATCCTGATGCGGGTGCCCACGGTGAGCGGGACGGCTTCGAGTTCCTCGCGGCGCCGGGTGACCTCGCTGTCGGGGTCCCCGACCAGGAACCGGACGCGGCACCCGCGTTCGGCCTTGCGGCGCAGCACCGCGCGGAGGTTGGGGATCTCCAGCCACAGGAAGTAGTTCGTGTAGCCGGCGAAGACCAGTTCTTTCGAGGCGTCGCCGATCAGGCGGCGCCAGACGGACTTGGGGCACGCGGATCGATACGGGTAGACCGCGACGATCTCGCGGTCGGGGCCGGTCTTCACGTTCTTGCGGACGGCGTCTGGCCACAGCACGGCCTCATCAACTCCCAAGGCCTCGGACGCGGTCCAGCGGTGCCGGGGGTGCGGCCTGCGGCCTTCGTCGGCCAGCCACCGGGCCACCGTCTTCACGTCCACTTGGCACGTATCGGCGAGTTCCTGCTCCGTCAGTCTCGCACCGGCCAGCGCTTGGCGGAGTGCGTCATTGGCCATGGCGGCCTCCCATTTGCCGGACGTCCAGGACGTTCGTTCAACGTAGCCGCCAAACGTCCCAGACGTCCCAGGAACGTAGTAGGAGCGTCACGGAGAGTGGAGGAACCTCGTGGGCATTCGACAAGAGCGGCCCCGGGCGGTGCGGGAACACCGGTGACCGGGGCCTTGATCCGACAGGAGGCGTCGGACCCATGGGAGACGTTACAACCGGGCCGCTGGCGGCGCTGGGGGCTCATCTCGGGGCGCGCGGGTTCGCGGTGGATCTGACCGCGTACGGGCTCCGCGTGACCGATCCGGAGGTCGCCGGGTGCTGCGAGCACGTTCCGCACGTTCCGCACGCGACGGACACGATCTCGTGCCGGGCACGGCGGGACGACGGTGGCCGGATGTGGTTCTTCACCTCGTGGGGCAAGCCGGTCGCCGAGGCGGAACGGATCATCGATGCCGCGCCGGCCGTGCGCGGGAGCCTCAGGCGCCGGGCAGGCTCGGAGAACCGGCGATGACCGCGACGGCATTGCGGGCACCACGTGCCGAGCGCGATCGTGCGGCCGCCGAGCTGGCGCACCGGTTCCCCGGGGTGTGCGCGTGGTGGGGGTCGCACACCCGATGCTGGTGGGCCGTCGCCCAGGATCGGTACGGGCGCCATCGCCTGGTCGAGGCGCCCGACCCGGTCGAGCTGGGGCGGGCCCTCGCCGAGGCGGGCGTCCCTGTACGGCCGGTCGTGCCTCGGTACGCGCGCCAGGCCGTGCCGATCGGCGTGGCCGGGCGCGAGGTGTGTCGTCCCCGTCCGGCCGCGTCGCCTCGCGTGGCGCCGAGGCGTGCTCCTCCCCGGCCCGGCCGGTTGCGGGAATTGTGGGGGAGGCTGTTCGGGGATGGGAACCATCCCCGTCTACTTCGGAGGTAATTGTCTGGCTTCGGCGATCGAGGCAGGGTTGGCGGTGTCGGTGGGACGCGTCATGATTGGGTCGGTCCCGGTCACGAGGAGTGCTTGATGGGCAGCCGTACGGCGTTTCGCACCTGTCCCCTCTGTGAGGCCCTCTGCGGCCTGGAGTTGACGCTGGACGACTCGGGTGCGGTGACCCGGGTGCGCGGCGACCGGGAGGATCCGCTCAGCAAGGGGTTCATCTGCCCCAAGGGCGCGACGCTCGGGCGGCTGGACGGGGATCCGGACCGGCTGCGGGTGCCGCTGGTGGACGGGGCCGAGGCCGGGTGGGACGAGGCGTTCGCGGTGGTGCGGCGGCGGATCGCCGAGGTCGTCGGGAAGTACGGGAAGGACGCCGTCGCCGTATATATCGGTAATCCGACGGCGCATTCGGTGGCCGGTCCGCTGTACGCGGGCGCGCTCATCAAGGCCCTGGGGACGCGGAACGTCTACACGGCGAGCACCGCCGACCAGATGCCCAAGCATGTGAGCTGCGGCTACATGTTCGGTGACCCGCTGGCGATCCCGGTGCCCGATCTGGACCGGACGTCGCATCTGCTGATGCTGGGCGCCAACCCGCTGGAGTCGAACGGCAGCCTGTGCTCGGCGCCCGACTTCCCGGGGCGGCTGAAGGCGATCGCGGCGCGCGGCGGCAAGGTGACGGTGGTGGATCCGCGGCGTACGCGGACGGCGGAGCTGGCGAGCGAGCACGTCTTCATCCGGCCGGGCACCGATGCCTATCTGCTGATGGCGCTCGTCCACACGCTGTTCGCGGAGGATCTCGCGGTGCCGGGGGAGCGGCCCGTGAACGGGCTGGACGATCTGCGCGCGCTGGTCGTGGACTTCTCCCCGGAGCGGGTCGCCGGGGTGACCGGGATCGACGCCGGGACGATCCGGCGGATGGCGCGGGAGCTGGCGGCGGCCGAGACGGCGGCCGTGTACGGCCGCATCGGGACGTGCACGCAGGCGTTCGGGACGCTCAACAGCTGGCTCGTGGACGTCCTGAACGTCCTGACCGGGAACCTCGACCGCGAGGGCGGCGCGATGTTCCCGCGGCCCGCGCACGCGCCGGTCTACCGGAAGCGGCGGCCGTTCACGACCGGGCGCTGGCGCAGCCGCGTCCGGGACCTGCCCGAGGTGAACGGGGAGCTGCCGGTCGCCACGCTGGCGGACGAGATCGAGACGCCGGGCGAGGGCCAGGTCCGGGCGCTGGTCACGATCGGCGGGAACCCGGCGCTGTCGGCTCCGGGTTCGGAGCGGCTCGACCGGGCGCTGGCCGGGCTGGAGTTCATGGTCAGCGTCGACCCGTACCTGAACGAGACCACGCGGCACGCGCATGTGGTGCTGCCGCCGCCGCGGCCGGTGCAGACGCCGCATTACGACGTGTCCCTGCTGGGCCTGGCGGTACGCGACTACGTGCGCTATTCGGCGCCGATCGTCCCGCTGGAGGACGGCCGCCCGTCGGAGGCCGCGATCCTCGCCCGGCTGGCCGTGCTGGCGTCCGGGATGGACGCCGAGCCGGACGCCCTGGACGAGATGATCATCACGTCGACGCTGGGCAAGGCGGTCGCGATGACCGGTTCGCCGGTGGCGGGCCGGGAGCCGGACGAGCTGCGCAAGATGCTCGCCGACGACGGCGGCACGCCGACCGAGCAGCGGCTCGACATGATGCTCCGCCTCGGCCCGTACGGCGACGGGTTCGGCGCCGACCCGGCCGGGCTGACGCTGGCGCGGCTGCGCACCGAGCATCCGCACGGGCTCGATCTGGGCGCGCTGAGGCCCCGGCTGGACGAGGTGCTCTGCACGGCGTCGGGGCGCGTCGAGCTGTGCCCGCCGTCGTTCGCCGCCGACGCCGACCGGCTGCGCGCCGCCCTCGACGAGCCGGCGGACGGGATGCTGCTGATCGGGCGGCGGCACCTGCGTTCCAACAACAGCTGGCTGCACAACGTCCCCGAGCTGGTCCGCGGCTCCAACACCTGCACGCTCCAGCTCAACCCGGCCGACGCCGAGCGGCTCGGGCTGGCGGCCGGCGACCTCGTCCGCGTGACGTCCCGTACGGGCACGCTGGAGGCCGTCGCCGAGCCGACCGACACCGTGATGGCGGGCGTGGTGAGCCTTCCGCACGGCTGGGGCCACGGCCGCGCGGGCACGCGCACCCGGGTCGCGGCCGAGAACGCGGGCGTCAACGTCAACGCCGTCACCGACGAGAACGAGATCGACCCCCTGTCCGGGAACGCCGTCTTCAACGGCGTCCCCGTGACGCTCGAACCCGCCTCCTGATCAGGTGCGGCCGGGCGCAAGCCGGCCGGCGCACTCGATCTCGGCGCGGATGGCGGTGCACAGCTCGGCGGGCGTGTCGGCCTGCACGAGCAGCCGGCACCCGGCCCGCAGCTGCTCGATGGTGAGCGGCTCGGCCGAGGTGCGGAACGCCCACCAGCGGAGGGTGCCGCTGCGCCAGGCCCCCCATCCCGGGAAGAGCGCCTCGATCTGCGTGATCAGCGTCGTGTCGGGGGTCGCGGGCACCGGCGCTGCAGCCGGTGGTGAGGGAACGTCCATGGGCTCGGCTCGTCCGGTCGCGTGCAGACCATTTCACTGTAGGCCAACCCTCATATCCCGAGAAGGCGAGGGTCCTGTGGCGCCGCCGCGGCGGTCCGGTGCCGGGTTTAGGGCGGGTACGCGCAGGTAGGTATCCACCACTGTGGGTGCCCGGCACACCCGGCGGGCCCGCCCGATGTTCTCCCGGGTGGTCAACAGGAGAATGCGGCGGCTAGTGTCGCAGGAGCGTCCCATTTACGGCCGTCCTCATCGACTTCCGGACGCGCCCCCGAAGGAGGGTCATGAACCGAAGGGCGAGCAGGATCTTCCGGCGCGGTTCGCGGCCGCAGGCCGGGGCCCATCCGGTGGAGCTGGCCGACGGCCTCGAGCACGCCCACGGCCTGGACCGTACGATCCGGACGCTCTCCACCGCCGTGCAGAAGGTGCTGCGGCCGGGGCCGCTCAAGGACGCGCTGCACGGGGTGCCGGTCGGCCACCCGGCCCATCCGCCGCTGACGGACGTGCCGATGGGGTGCTGGATCTCGGCCGGCGTGCTGGACCTGATCCCTGGGACGCACCGGGCCTCGCAGGCCCTGGTCGGGGCGGGACTGGCCGCGGCCGTGCCGACGGCGCTGACCGGGATCGCCGACTGGGGCGCGCTGCACCGCCAGCAGCAGCGGGTCGGGCTGGTGCACGCGGCGAGCACCGCGACGGCGACGCTGCTCTACTCGGCCTCGTTCGTGGCACGGTCCCGCGGCCGGGACGGCACGGGCCGCGCCCTCGGCTACGCGGGCCTCACCGCGCTCTTCGCGGGCGGCTACCTGGGCGGCCATCTGGCGTTCCGGCAGGCCGCCGGGGCGAGCCACGCCGACCAGATCGCGCATCTGGTGCCGCTCGGCTGGCACGACCTGTGCGCCGAGTCCGAGCTGCCGGACGGCTGGCCCGTCCAGCGCCGGCTCGGCTACATCAGCCTGTTCGTGCTGCGCGACGGCGACGAGATCCACGTGCTGACCGACCGGTGCAGCCATCTGGCCGGCCCGCTGCACCAGGGCCGGATCGTCGGCGAGGGCGACGACCTGTGCGTGATCTGCCCGTGGCACGGCAGCACGTTCCGCGTCGCGGACGGCTCGGTCGTGCACGGCCCGGCCACCGGGCGGCAGCCGTCGTTCGAGAGCCGCGTCCTGGAGGACGGCACCGTCCAGGTGCGCCCGATCGGCTGACGAGCACACGGTCTCCGAGACTTCCTCCGAGGCTTCCGGACGGCCCCGTTCCCCGTGAAACCTCGCGGTGGTACGGGGCCGTCCGGGCTCAGCGCGCGCGGTCGTAGACCATGGCGAGCTCGCCCAGCTTGCCGGTCTCCTGATGCGCGAGCGTCCATCGCGTGGCCGGGAGGCCGTCCTCGAACAGCCGCCGCCCGCCCCCGGCGATCTCCGGAAAGATCATGAGGTAGAGCCGGTCGACCATGTCCGCCGCCAGCAGCGGCTTGATGACGCTGGCGCTGTTGTTGACGAGGATGTCGCCCTCGCCGCTGCTCTTGAGGTCGGTCACGACGTCCACGGCGGGCGCGTTCACCACGCGGGTGCGTTCCCACGGCGCCTCGGCGAGCGTGGTCGAGAAGACGACCTTCTCCGTCCTGACCAGCCAGTCCGCGTATCCACGATCACGCGGATCGGCGGCGTCGTCCGCGGCGACCGGCGGCCAGTACCCCATGAAGCCCTCGGCGTTGATCCGGCCGATGAGCGCCGTCGTCGCGTCCTGCCAGATGCGGGTCATGTGGTCGCGCGCGACCTCGCTGGTCACGTACGGGGCGAACGCCGCGAAATCCTCGGGTCCGCCGGGGCCGTTGTAGCGCCCGTCGATGGTGAGGCTCAGGTTGGCGGTCACCTTGCGGCCGGTCTGCTCCGTCATCTCATACTCCTTGGGTCGGTTCCGGACGAGTCCGCGGCGAGGATCGCCGCGAGCCTGTCGAGGGTCTGGCCGAAGCCGATCTCGATGCCCGCGACGAAGTCCGCGGAATCGACCGTGCTGTCGGTGATCCGGTAGTGGACGTCGAGGCCGGTGCCGCCGCCGGTGGGCCGGAGGGCGATGTCGACGTGGGCGACGAAGGCCGGTCCGCCGCCGGGAAGCAGCGGGGCGAGCCGGTAGGCGAGGCGCTCCCCGGCGCGCACGTCCTCGACGACGCCCTCAGCCCGCCCGGCGACCGGGTCGGAGCCGCCCTCGTCCTCGGCGTCGCGGTACTCCTGGACGATCCGCCCGCCGGGCCGCGCCTCGAAGACGAGCTCGGAGACGCGCAGGTCGTCGGGCGTCCACCACCCGGCGAGCAGGGACGCCTCGGTCAGGTGGCGCCAGACCACCTCGGGGCTCCCGGCCAGCGACCGCGAGAACGTGAACAGGCGGCCGTCCGCCCATCCCGGCTCACGCGCGGCGCTGCGCTCCGCGTCGAGGCTGAGCCCGTACCGGTCGAACGTCTCGCGCGGCCCGCCGGCGCGCTCCGCCGTGTCGGCGAGCCCGCCGAGCACGCCCGCCAGCTCCCGCAGCGCGGCGGGCCGCAGCGCGTAGACGCGGCGCTGGCCGCTGCGCTGGGACGTGACCACTCCGGCCCGTTCGAGGGTCTGCAGGTGCTTCGTGGTCTGCGGCTGGCGCGCCTCGGCGAGCCGCGCGAGCACGCCGACCGGGCGCGGCCGCTCGGCCAGCAGGCACACGAGCCGCCAGCGGGCCGGATCGGCCAGCGCGGCGAGGAGGATCTCCATGGCAGGAAGTATTCACCGCGAAGAATATTCGTGTCAAGGAATAAGCCCTGCGTCCTGCTCGGCGGCGCGCCGAGGTCAGGCCCCGCCGCCCCACTTGGCCCGCACGGTGTCGAACACCCGCTGGTCGTGCGAGATCTCGATGACGTTGCCGTCCGGGTCCTTCAGCGCGCAGATGTAGCCCACCGGGTCCGGCATCTGGCGCGGCTCCCAGTGCAGGCAGCCCAGCTCGCGGGCCCGCTCGGCCAGCCCGTCCACGTCACCGCGCTCGGGCACCTCGATCCCGATGTGCGCGAACGGGTGCAGCAGCCCGAGCCGTCCCCCCTTGTCCTTGTCGAACGACACCAGCACCAGCACGAACGGCGTCTCCACCTGGCCGGCGTTCGACAGCCAGGCGCTCTCCCCGGCCGCGTCCTCGAACCGTTCCACGACCACCAGCGGGGTCAGCGAGGTGTAGAAGTCGATCGCCCTGTCCAGATCGCCGGTCGGCAGCGCGACATGCGTCCAGCGCGCGGCGGTCAGTCCGGTCACGTGGTCCTCCCGAGCTCGGCCGGGCTCGCGGGACCGCGCGCCCGGTGCACTACTTCAGACCAGGCCGTACCCCGCTCGAACGCCTTGCCCGGGGCCCGGCGCCGCCGCCGGCCTCCGCTAGTCGCGGCCGCCGGCGCCGTCGTCCGGGTGGCCGGCGCCCTCGTCCAGTACGGGGTGCTCGACGAGGGCGAGGACGCGGTTGGCCATGAAGCGGGCCGTCCGCACCGTGGTGCCCGTACGGGTCACCTCGCTGACCTCCACCACCCCGCGCCGGTTGCCGATCTCGACCCGGCGCCCGGCGCGGGTCGCGGCCACCTCGTAGGTCCTCGTCGCGGAGCCCCCGACATCGACCACGATCTCGACCCAGTCGCCCTTCATCCGCGATGCCCTCCGATGCCCTCGGTCGTTCGAACCTATGTTCGATATGTACCCCGAAACGGGCCTCCGCAACCCTGTGAAGACGCAGGTCAGTTGGCCAGTAGCTGGACGATCGCGGCCACTCCGACCACCACGATCACACCGCGCAGCACCAGCGGCGGGATCTTGCGGCCGAGCTTGGCGCCGAGCAGCCCGCCGGCCGTGGAGCCGACCGCGATCAGCAGCACCACCCACCAGTCGATCTCGGTCCGGCCGAGCAGCCACATGATCGTGAACAGCACCGCCGCGGTGCCGTTGACGATCGCCGCCATCGCGTTCTTGACGCCGTTCAGCACCTGGAGGTCGTCGTCCAGCGCGATCCCGAGCAGCGCGATCAGCACAATGCCCTGCGCCGCCCCGAAGTAGCCGCCGTACACGCCGGTGAGGAGCACGCCGGTCCACAGCCCGGGGCCGCCGTGCGGGCGGTGCCGCTCGTCGCCGTTCCGGCGGGCCTGCATCCACTTCTGGAGCCGCGGCTGCACGACCACCAGCACCAGCGCGATCAGGATGAGGCCAGGCACGATGATGTCGAACGCCTCGGCCGGCAGGCTCAGCAGCAGCAGCCCGCCCGCCAGCGCGCCGAGGAACGAGGCAGTGCCCAGCCGCAGCACGCGGCCGCGCTGGCCCTTCAGCTCCCTGCGGTACCCGTACGCCCCGCTGACGTTGCCCGTCACCAGGCCGAGGTTGTTGGAGACGTTCGCCACGACCGGCGGGAAGCCGAGCGCGACCAGCGTCGGGAAGGTGATCAGGGAGCCGGAGCCGACGATGGCGTTGATACCGCCGGCGGCGATCCCGGCGGCGAGCACCGCGACCGCGTCGAGAACGTTCAAACCTCACCCACTCAGCCACCACGAGTCCGCAATGGATCACGATGGTAGGGAACCCGCAGATCAGCGCCCCGACCGGGGTGCCTCCGGCGCGCCGCGCCCGGCGTCAGCGGGCGGCGGCGCGGGCGTACCAGCGGCCGTTCTGCCGCTCCACGGTCAGCGGCAGGCCGAAGCAGTGCCCCAGGTGCTCGGGCGTGAACACCTCGTCCACCTTGCCCTGCGCGACCACCTCGCCGCCGCGCAGCAGCAGCCCGTGGGTGAAGCCGTCCGGGACCTCCTCCACATGGTGCGTGACCAGCACCATCGTGGGCGCCCCGGGGTCGTCGGCGAGCCGCGCCAGCCGGTTGACGAGATCCTCGCGGCCACCGAGGTCCAGGCCGGCGGCGGGCTCGTCCAGCAGCAGCAGCTCGGGATCGGGCATCAGCGCTCGGGCGATCTGGACGCGCTTGCGCTCGCCCTCCGACAGCGTGTCGAACCGCCGCCGCATCAGGTCGGCGGCGCCCAGCGCGTCCAGCAGCTCGGCGGCGCGCGCCAGGTCGGTGGAGTCGTACTCCTCCTGCCACCGGCCCAGGATCGCGTACGAGGCGGTCAGCACCAGGTCGATGACGGTCTCACCGGCCGGGACCTTCTCCGCCACGGCCGCGCTGGCGATGCCGATGCGGGGACGCAGCTCGAACACGTCGGTACGGCCGAGCTCCTCCTCGAGGATCTCCACCGAGCCGGTGGTCGGATGCAGCAGCGCGGCGGCGACCTGGAGCAGCGTCGTCTTGCCCGCGCCGTTGGGGCCGACGATCACCCAGCGCTCGTTCTCGTTCACCGTCCACGTGACCCCGCGGAGGAGATCGGCGCCGCCGCGCCTGACCCCGACATCGCGGAGTTGAAGTACCTCTCCGGCCATCGCGCGCCTTTGTCCCCAATCTCGCCTTGCCAGGTGATCCGTCCTCAGGAAAGAACCTATGCGATTCCGGCCGATGCGGTGAGGATCACGCGAAGCCGCAGGTCAGCGGTGCTACTGGCCGCTTGACGCGGATACCGTGTCAACATCCTGTCACCTCATTGCGTTCATGCAGGTCAGACACGTGCGAGCGAACCCGCCGCACCGTCATCGGGGTCATCGTCAGCGGCGAACGCCGCATCGATCGCACCCCGGGTGCGTTCGTTCTCCTCAGGGTACAGATGACCATAAGTGTCGGAAGTGATCGAGATGGAGGAGTGCCCCATCCGGTCGCGGATGACCGTGAGATGCGTGCCACCCGCGATCAACAGTGAGGCATAGGTGTGCCTCAGCACGTGGAACGTGACCGACGCAGGCAGGCCCACGGCATCACGAGCCCGCATGAACGGCCTACGTACATCGCCAGCGTTGGCCGGAGCGCCGTCCGCCCGCGTGAAGACCAGCGCCGTACGATGCACTGTCTTTCCGTCGAGGTCCCCGACCTCTTGCATCAACGGCGGGAACGCCTCCCGATGCGCCCGCAGCGCATCAGCGACCACGTCGGGCATCGGCACCACGCGCCGTGATTTGCGGGTCTTCACCGGCGCCAGGAGCCGTTTCGTGGACATCTGCCGATCCACCGTGACCGACCCCGCTTCCAGATCGATCCGGTCCCACGTCAGCCCCACCACCTCAGAGATACGGAGACCCGTACCAGCGGCCACGAGCACCACAGCCCGCCACCGGGCCGGCATCTTCGCGGACACCTCACGTACCTGCGCAGCCGTCAGCACTTCCACCTCACGGTCAGGAAGTTCCGGCAGGAGGATGCTCACACACGGCGAGGAGGCGATCTTGTGGTCGATCACCTGAGCGGTACGGAACAGAGCGACGGTCGTCCGGTGCACGTTCCGGATGGTCATGGGGGACAGCCCACGCCGCTTGAGGTCATTGATCATCTTCTGCACCTCGTCACGGGTCACGGCCCGGAGCTGACGGCCGCCCAGGGCCGGGACGATGTACAGCCGCACCCGCTTCTCGTACTCCGTGTACGTGCCCTCACGCTTGGACGCAGCAGCGGCAAGCCACTTCTCGGCATATTCCTTGACCGAGATGCGGCCCGCTTTGGGATCGATGGAGAGTCCCTCGTCACGTTGCTGCCGGACCTTGTTACGGAACCGCGAAGCCGCCGTGAACGAACTGAACGTCTCCGAGGTCTGCTTTCCGTTCGCGTCCCGATAGGGCACCTTGAAGGAGTAGACGTCTTTCCCGGCAGCCTTGGAGGCGCGAGCGTTCCGCACCTTACGGATACCGTCCCTCATTTCCCCATCGCGCCATTCCTGCTTGCCCATCTCGATCTCCCGTCCATTCGTTGACGCCTGTTGACACCATTTTATGGAGGTTGACCAGCCAGGCCTAAAACGCGAGCCCGTCAGCACCGGCCACTACCAGCCAATCTTTTCCCTGGATAAGGGTGGACGGTCGACTTCCGGGGGTCCCGCCTCACCTTCCCCCGACCGCCCGCCCCGACAAGGGAGCCGCATTCGCGGCACCTGCCAATTGAGTGCGACTCGGCCGGCGGGACCCGAGGGAGCGCCCCGCAAGTCCCGCCCGCGCCATCGACCGTCAAATCTCATGCCGCCTTGACGTGGCCGTATCCGTCACACATCGCACAGAGCGCTAGCCGAGTCTGCCCGCCGCGTTCGGGCTCTGCTTCCGAGCCCAGTTGCCGCACTATCAGGAAGCGCCGCGCCGATAACCACTTCCAGCCGCGCCCGTTGCAGGACACGCACCTCTCGACATTTCTGGGTTTTGTCACGCAGCCGCTTTTTCGTTTACGGTCATGTCTCGCAGCGCCGCCCGTACCTCCTGCGGATCAAACCGAACCTGTTGCCCGATCTTGTAATACGGGAACAGTTCGCGGTAGTGGTCGTACACCCACGATTTCGGTTTGCGGAGGAACTGCGCGAGTTCGGTGATGGTCCAGAGCTGTTCTGGATCACTCATGCGCCTTTCTCCTCTCGCCCTTCCTCCTGCCGCTGTTCGGCGATTCGGCGCGCGGTCAGTACGCGCTGACTGATGTGGCCGGCGAGGATCTCTTGCGCTTCTGTATAGCCCTGCCCGGCGAATCGCCAGTGCGCGAGCACCACCGTGGAATCAGGGGAGGGAAGCCCGTTTCGTTCGCGGGAGTCGGCCGCCTTGTGGTCGGCCCGCACCTGCCGCAGTGCCCCGAGGGTGACCGAGTAGCGGCGAGACTTGGTCGCGAAGTGCCCCCGGAACCCGAGCATGTGCGCCCACGGCCGCAACCGCAGGTCCGCCATTTCCGGCAGGACTCCCAGGTCCCAGCACGTGCGGATCATCTGGCGCGCGTGCTCCGTCACCGCGAGCCGGTCCAGGTCCAGGCCCCCAGCGGTACCGGCCCCGCTGCACCGCTTGCAGACCGCCGGGCCGTGCCGCCCGCTGATGGTGCCCATGCCCTTGCACCGCGCGCACGACAGCCGCCGGTCGATGGCGCCAGAGGTCTCGGCGCCCTTGGTGGAGTACTTGGCGATGTAGCCCGCCACCGCCTCATCGGACAGGCCAGCACCGTCCCCGCGCACCACGATCGCCCGCACGTCGATCTGATCGCCCCACGTCAGGACCCGCCGCCCGCCGCCGGGTTCGGGCGAGAGCACCTGCACTCGCCGCGCCGCATCGGGGAGTGCCGCCGCCAGTAATTCGGCCGTGGCCCACCCGGGCGGGGCATCGTCGTGACCGCCGGGCCCGTCCAGGCGGATCACCGCGTGAAAGTGGACCAGCCCACGCCGCTGATACTCGGCCACTTTCGCAAACGAAACCCGCACCAGCGCATCGAACCGGCGCCGCGACATCCCGGCCCGCCGCGCCAGCTGGCGCCGTAGCTCCAGTGTGAAGCGGTGCCACAGCTTGCCCGCGTGCGCTTGCCAGAGCACCGCCCCGACGTAGTCGTAACACTCGGCGCAGATCGGCTGCCCGACCGGCGCATCGTCGGTGGCATGCCGAGCCCCGCAGTGCTCCGCCGTTCCGTGCGCGCACACCCCACGGTCCCGTCGGGGACGACACGCCACCGCCTTCCCGCCCCGCTCCCGTCGGGCATGTACCGCCCCGAACGACGGCGCCGTGAGGGTGGCGAACACGCGCGGGTGTTCCCGCACCGCATCGGCAACCCCCTTGCCACCCGCGAGGCCAGAGCGGATGAGTTGGAACACGTCCCGCCGATAGACCTCTGAACACGCCGGGCACACCGACCCGCGCCGATTCCCGCACGCCACCAACAGGTGTCCGGTGGGCTCATCAGCCGTCCGATACACATGCAGCACCGACCCCGTGGCAGCGTCGATCACCTGCGACTCGCCCACCAGCCGCACCGGCGCCGAGCAACCACCCGTAGCCGCCACCTGGCGCGTCCAGCGTTCGTACCCTGGCGCCGAGATCACCTCGGCCACCGCCCGCATCCACGGGGGCACAGCCGCAAGCCCGTCGCGATCGTCGCTCCCCTCGTTTCCGCTGGTCGTCTCCTCGTGAGCCATCGGACACCACCTCCCGCAACACGTGCCACTAGACGTAGCACCACATGTCCTACATCTCTCTGGACGCTCGACACGTTACACAAGACGTGCTACCTCTTGTAAGGAAGAGATGGCGTGGACCAACGACTTTCGAGAAAGGCGCGACCTATGACCGACGACAAGGGCCCCGCACGCTGGCGGATGGTGACCGATCACATGAGGACCGAAATCCTTGACGGTTACTACCAGCCAGGCCAGGCCCTCCCCGGCGAAGCCCATCTGGCCAGCCACTACGCCACCTCACGCCCCACGGTCCGCAAGGCCATCGCCCAACTGGCCGCCGAAGGACTGTTGACCGTCGCCCATGGGCGCGGCACCTTCGTGCGTCCCCGCCCCGACCGGCGCCTCATCGCCATCGGTCAAGGCCCCCATCTCGACCTGCTCAGCCCGGACTACGATCTGTTCACCGCCGGATGGGAGCCCGTCACCGTCCCCAGCGACGCCGAACGGGAACACTCCGGGCTAGGCCACCGCGTGCCGATCCCCAACCCATGCTCCATCGAGACGGCCGAGACTTTGAGGGTCCGGCGCGGGCACATGGTGGTCTACCGCTACGCCTTCTGGCAGCACGCCAAGACACACGCCCGCATCTACGTCGAATCGAACATCCCCGCCGAACTCCTCGGCACCATGCAGGGTGAGGGCCCCCGCGAGACCTTGCAACGCAATGTGGAGCCCGCCGAGTTCTACGGGCATCTAGCCGATACACGCGGCCCGCTGCGTTGGACGACCGCCGTTCATGCCGCCATGCCCAGCGGAGACGAGATCACTGACCTGATCATGGAGCCCACCGGAACCCCGCTCATGGTCGTGCGCCGCGTCACGCTCGCCGCCGACGGGCGCCCGCTGGAGTACACCGAGATCCGCGCACCCGGGGACAGGTTCGAGGTCGCCAGTGCCGCCGACAGCGAGCCCGGTACCGAATACATCGCACTCACCCTCTGAAGCGGAACCAGCCTGCGCTGATCACGATGGGCTCAGAGTTTCTTTACTGTTTCAAGGGCCCGCGCAAGCGCGGGCCGGGCGCGGGGCCGGGCCCGCCCACAGCAGACCGGAACCGTGGACGGCCCGCACGCGCTTTGCGCGTGCGGCCTTGGGGGCCGTTCGCAGCGCGGCGCCCGCCCACGGCCCCGGTAACGCTATGGACGGCCCGCGCCCGCCGCACCGCGCGTGGCCGGGCACCGAGCATCAGCCCGATACCGGGCAGCGGCTTCCACCCGATCAACTCTCAGGCGGGAAGGTGCCCACGGCGCCGGCCCAACTCCCTCACGGTCGCCCTACGGGTGGCCTACGGCCATTCCACCGGCCCCTCAGTGTCGAGGCGCCCGGGAAGCCGCGGCCCTCTCATCCGGCGTCAGTGCGGGATACCGTCGATGAGGTCACGGGCCCCCTTGCGCAGAAGGTCACCGGCCACGTACGCGCCGAGGTCTGCGCCCTTGTCAGGCTGTGACCATTCCTGAGCGTGCACGAAACGGGATCCATCCCGGGTGAACACCATCCCGCGCAAGCTGAGCTGCCCGTCCCGTTCCAGTCGGGCATGACCGGCTATCGGACTGTTGCAGTGCCCACGCAGGCCATGCAGCATCGTCCGTTCCGCGCTCACGCACCGCCGGGTCTCGGTGTGATCCAGTAGCCGCACCAGCTCCACGATGTCGTGATCGGCCTGTCGGCAGTCCACCGCCAGCACCCCGGAGCCGACCGCCGGAAGAATGTCGAGTACCTCGCCTGTCCGATCGATGCCCAGTCGGGTGAGGCTCGCCGTGGCGAGAACGATCGCGTCGAACTCTTCACCCGAGTCCAGCCGTCCCAGCCGCGAGTTCACATTGCCCCGCAGGTACTCCACACGGAGATCAGAACGGATCTGCCAGAGCTGTGCCCGCCGCCGCACGGCAGAGGTTCCCACCAGCGCCCCAGGCTTGAGGTCTTCCAGCCGTTGGGCCTTGGCCGCCATCGGGAACAGCATCACATCGGAGGTGTCGTCCCGCTCGATGTACGCGGCGAACACCAGCCCCTCAGGGCGAGGCACATCGCCAGGTACGTCCTTGAGGCAGTGAACGGCCAGGTCCACCCGCCCCGTCAGCAAGGCGCGGTCGATCTCCCGCATGAACGCGCCCTTGCCGCCCAGTTCGCCCAGGTGGCCCCGGTGCCGATCGCCCGCCGTCTGGATACCGGTGATCTCTACCGAGACGTTGGCCAACTCTTCCAACCGCGCCGCGACGGCTCGGGCCTGCATCATGGCCAGCGGAGAGGTACGCGTTCCGAGCCGCAGCATGCCGCCCCCGCCAGACCACGAAAAGGCGGATTGCACGCCGGACTCCGAAGCGGGTACCAGATCGGTCACGGCCGAGACACTACCGGAGCCACCTGCTCCTTCTCCCTGATTCATGCCCGCCCTCATTCCCATCCCTCGCGCTCGACTGTGACCAGTTCGGCGCGGCCCAGTTCGATCAGGTGGCGGGCGACCATCAGGCCCTCATGGCCGTAGCCCAGGTTCACCTCGGCCACGTCCAGCCGGTCAAGCGCGGTCTTCTCGGTGCGGGCCCGCACCCACGCCTCACGCTCGCGGATCGTCTCCACCCGGGTATTGAGCGAACCCAGCACACTCCAGAGCGCGTCGACCGCATCGAGCAGGTGCTCCAGCGACAGCGCCGTGTCGGACAGCGAGAGCTTCTCCGACCGGAGTTCGGCGGCGTCCCGCAGCTCAGAGGCACGCTCAGACAGTGCTTTGATCTGTTCCGGAAGGCCCGTCACCGCCGCCCCCCGTGTCGCATGGCCGGGACCTGTCCGATGCCGCCCAGCACCGGCAGATCAGTCACCGCGCCGCGTTCGATCGGCCAGTGCTGCACCTGCACCACCCCGGGCGGGACCAGGTTCAGCCCGCCGAACAGGCCCGTGATCTCCTCATGGGTGCGGAACCGGCTGCCGGGCGAGGTCGAGCCGGCATACACCCGTTCCACCTCGGCCACCGCGTGAGGGTCGGCGCCGGTGGAGCACACGTGCGAGATCACTACCGCGCTACGCGGCCCCAGCGGTTCGGTGAAGGCGGCCACGATCCCCGCCGGGTCTTCGTCGTCGGCGACGAAGTGCAGGACTGCCACCATCAGCACCGCCACCGGCCGATCCCAGTCGATGAGCGCGCCGAGATCGGCGATCAGGGGACGGGGGTTGCGGATGTCGCCGGGCAGGATCGGCATTGCGCCCAGTTGTGCCCGCGCATGCGCGAGAACGACCGGGTCGTGATCGACTCCGACCACCACCGCATCAGGAGCGAACCGGCGCGCGATGTCCAGGGTGTTCGGCGCGGTGGGGAACCCGGTGCCCAGGTCGATGATCTGGTCGATGCCCTGCTGCGCGCACCAGGCCACCGCCCGCCCCAGGAACGCCCGATTGTCACGCGCCGCCTTCGGAATCGACGGCACCACCTTCTCCACCGTCTCCGCCGCGTTCCGGTCTTCTTCGTAGTTGTCCTTGCCGCCCAGGAAGTAGTCATACATCCGCGCCGTCGACGGCCGCCGCATCGTGTGCTCCAGCGCCGCGCGCACATCGAAGGGCTCATCGAAGCGCCGCGCCATCACTCGACCTCCCGCGCCAGGATGCCCGCCAGCACGGCCGGAGCCTGCTCCACCTCATCCACCGGGACCACACCCTCACCGGTCCCCGCCACCAGGAACCACCAGCGACCACCGACACGTTTCGCTTCCACTTCCACCGACCACTCAGGCCGGTCCACGTGAAGCACGTTAGCACCGGCGCCGCCCCCGCCCGTCTCACCACCCCACACGCCAGCCCATACGGGCGTTCGGCCCCAAGCCCTTCCGCCGACCGGTGCACCAACACCGCGTCCAACGCCGCCAGGTGCAACCGCCCCTCACCCACGGCCACGCTCAGCCGTGACCCGGCCCGCTCCTCTCGATCAACGTCCACAGCCCCATTCGCCACATTCAGTCCCCTCATTGCCGGATCTTCGTTTCTGTGACTCGATCCGACACCCGAGGCCACAAGCGTCAACACCGCGTCCCCAGTGCTTTACGGGACGTTGGAGGCGTGCTACAAACGTCCCCTAACGCCCCCCAGGGACAGGCGCTTGATCATGAAGAATGAACGGCTTCGAAGTGTTCTGATCAACAGCGGCTATACCGAGCAGCAGTTGGCCGAGGAACTCGGGCTTGACCCCAAGAGCGTTCAGCGCTGGATCACGCGTGGCGTCACTCCCAGAAGGCCGGCCGCCTACCGGACGGCAAAGCTTCTAGAGGTCCCGGTCGCTTGGCTCTGGCCCGACCTGGAGGGCGATCGGGAGGCTACGTCCCAATCGGAGGTCGTCACCCACTACGCGCACCGGGCGAACACTCCTCGGCAGTTGTGGAATGACCTGCTGACCAGCACCAAGAGTGACATCTGGATCCTGGCCAATGCCAGTCTCTTCCTGCCCGAAGAGAATCCGGATTCGATCGAGATCATTCGCGCCAAGGCACGCGATGGCGTCAAAGTCCGGTTGGTCCTAGGCGATCCCGACAGCCCCGAGATGGTGCTTCGCGGCGTAGAGGAACGACTCTATGACGCCATCCCCGCGCGTATCCGTATGGCCTTGACCTACTACAGCCCGTTGGTCGGCACGCCCGGGATCGACTTCATGCTGCACCGTACGTCCCTCTACAACTCGATCTTCCGCTACGACGATCAGATGCTCGTCAACCAGCACATGTACGGGACGTACGGGTACATTGCGCCGATCCTGCATCTACGCCGGATCGAAGGCGCCGACCTCTTCGATACCTACCTGAACAGCTTCGAACGGGTCTGGGAGACCGCAGCCCCCATCGAGGAGTCCAACTTCTGGCAGCAGCGAACCCGGACAGGCGAGGCTACGACCCCGCCCCCCTCCGCACGCCCGTGACCGCAGCAACGACGGCGGCTGTATCAACGAGATCCGGGAGCACCACATCAGGTCCCTCCGCGCGCAACCGTTCAACGCTGTCACTGCCTGACGCCACCGCCACCACGTAGGCGCCGCCCAGCCGTCCGGCCTGCACATCGCGGGGAGTGTCACCGATCACCACGGTGTTCGCCGCGTTGAACTCTATGCCGTGCTTCGCCGATGCCCGAGCTTGAGCGATCCCCACGAGATTCGCTCGGACGATGTCATCCGACCCGTAGCCGCCGATCTCGAAATCAAGCCCATGGTGAAGATCGAACGTTGAGACCTTGGTGAACGCGTTCGCTTTGATGTTCCCGGTCAGAACAGTCTGGACCACACCGGACTCAGCTCCCAGGGCAGCGATTGCCTCACGGGCGCCAGGCAGAGCGAACCCGACTTCCCTAAGCCGAGACGTCCGAGACGAAAGCGCGGTCGCGAGCACATCACCAAAGCGTGCTTCATCATCCGCCGTCACCGTCAGGCCGTGCCGTTCGACGAGGTCCCGCAGGATGATCGGGTCCGTGCGCCCATCGGTCCTTGCCCGATGCTCGGCGCCACGCCCCGTGAGCAGTTCGAAGGCAGCCGCGTAGGTCTCCTTGCTCACTCCGCCGTTCTCGATCAGCGTGTGATCGACATCCCACAGCACCAGCACCGCACGACCGCCCAGATCTCCAGTCACGCCGGCCACCCTACGAGGGGCCGTACAGCTCCGCCTAGCCCGGCCGCCCAGCGCAGAGCCCAGCAGCGCGCACAAGGTTGACCTTTCTCACCCGCCCGCCCACCCGGGGCAGGCGCGGCCCCGGGTTTCTCGCCACACTGGAGCCACCAAGCCCAGCAGGGAGAGCCCGTGCGCCACGACGAGAACGGGGACCAGGCGACCGAACTCGCCACCACGTGGACCGAACAGCTACGTCGTACCGGTCATGTCCGAGTGCGTTTCGAGCACGACGACGAGCGCGATCTCTTTCGCCGAGCCGGACGTAGGGCGGGACGGATGCTGAACCGTCCTGTCCGGACGGTGGTCACCGGAGATCAGGTCCACGTGATGCTGAACGATTGGATGGACAACCCGCTCAGGCATCGGCTCGAAGCATCCCGTACCCGCAAAGCCATCGACGCAGCGTTCGCCGAGGAGGAGGCAGAGTCCGAGCGTGAGGACACTGCCGCGCAAGTGACCCCCATCCGCCGCGTACGCCCTCACACGGACTGACACTCCCACAGCCGCCCCGGAACACTGCCGACGAGACCGAACGCACATGGGCGCCTGCCGAACCGAGGCGCCCAGGCTCCAGGTGAAGGGGTTCCCAACCAACCCCACCACCCAGCCCTTACATTCGTGCCGCTACGCGGCCAGCGCTCTCTACAGCGCGCGACAAGCAGCGTGAACGCCACGCATCACGTCGCGGGGAGCACAGGGCAGCATCGGCGACGGCTAAGCGTGCGCACGGGTGGCCGGATGCGTCCTTGACCGGGGACCCCTAGCGGGCCGCACTCCGGGCCGATGCGGGCAGCCCCACGGGCGCCCGTTCGCCGGGCAAGGCTACGCGACCCGCCGCCCCGATCAAGGCCGCATCCGTCCACCCACACCCAGCGGCCCCAGAGCCCTACCGCCAAGCCGCCCACCAGGCCGCTTCGCGTCACCGACACGTCAACACCACGTCATCGGGAGGGGTCTGAACGCCCACGAACGGACCGGACGGGCCCCGAAGCACGCTCCCCGAGACGCCGCCAAAGAGTAGGGCTGACCTGGACGGACACCACCGCACCGGAGAACTCCGGAACGGTCGGGAAGGTCCAGGCCAGCCCAGCGGCGAATCTATGCGATGGCGAGCACTTATGGTGGTCTGCATGTGCGCAGGCGTTCGGCAGGGTGACACGGGCAACGACGCGGGCGACGCCGCCCCCTCGCTGGTCGCGTGGGGCAACGCGTGGCTGACCGGACACGTCGGCCTGGACGAGGCGGTCGACGCGGTCGAGAAGACCGCCGGCCCGCAGATCGTGGGCGGCGCGGCGATCATGGCCGTGGGGCCGGGCGGGACGCGCGGCGGCGAGGCCACGCTCCGCAGCGGCCTGGGCGACCTGCGGGTCGAGGGCCTCACCGGGCTGCGGCTCGCGCTGCCCGCGCCCGGCGACCCGCTCGGCCTGACCGGCCCGCCCGCCTTCAACCGCGCCGCGCTGGACGCCGGGGCCGCGGTCATCGCCGTCCTGCCGGACCGCGCCGTCGGGCTGGTGCCCGCCGAGGACCGCCGCGGCTCCTCGTACGTCGGCGTCCGCTGGGAGTCGTACGAGGCCGCGCCCGCCGTCCCGGACGTGCCCGCGCTGGCGGACGCCGACCGCCAGCTCACGCTCGCGATGCGGGACGCCACCGAGGCGCTGCTCACCGTGGACGACGTCGACGGCTTCCCGCCGGAGATCGCCGACACGCTGGCCGACCTGCGCGATCCCGACCGCGGCGACCATCCGCTCGCGCCCGGCTACCCGCAGCGGGCGCACCGCGTCGCGGCCCTCGCCGGGCGGCTGGCACTGGTGGTGGATCTCGCGCGGTCGCTGGACGGCCGCGGCCTGTCCGCCGACCAGATGGGCCGCCGGGCCGAGGCGCTGCGGCTTTTGGACCGTGCCGTACGGCGCGCCCGGGTGTCGGCGTGCAACAGCGCGTTCGACCACGTTCCCTGAACCGTCCCCGGTGAACGTTCCGGAAACGCCGAACGGGGCGCCCCCGTCACCTTCGCGGTGAGGGAACGCCCCGTACGGGAACGCGGTTCGCCGGAACCGTCCTGATCAGGAGCGGACGACGAGGGTGTTGACGATCTTGTCGGCGAAGGTCTGCTTGCGGTCGTCCCACAGCGGCCACAGGTAGCCGATGTAGCAGGCGAAGCTGTCGGCCGCGTGGCAGATGCGGCGCAGGAACGCCATGCCGAACCCGATCGGCTGGCCGGTCTGGCCGCCGACCACCCGGATGCCCATCTGCTTCTTGCCGATGGTCTGGCCGGTGGTGCCCTCCTGGTAGATCATCCAGATGCCGGCGCCGAGGGCCAGCAGGTAACCCACACCGATGAGCAGGAAGCCGATCATGGCGCCGGCGTCACCGGCGGCGGCGAGCAGCATGGCCACGATGTAGAGCAGGATGAGCGGCCCGGCGATGATCAGGCCGTCGATGAGGGTGGCGCCGACGCGCGAACCCCACTCGGCCAGCTGGCCGGTCGACCCGTAGTGGTGGTGGTGCACTTCCTGCTGGCCGTACCCGGGCTGCGCGGCCGGCTGCTGGCCGTACCCGGGCTGGGCGGCGGGCTGCTGGCCGTAGCCGGGCTGCTGGCCGTACCCGGGCTGGGGCTGGCCGTACCCCGGCTGGGGCTGCTGCTGACCGTAGCCGGGCTGCTGCTGACCGTAGCCCGGCTGCGCCGGCTGCTGGCCGTAGCCCGGCTGCTGACCGTAGCCCGGCTGCTGACCGTAGGGGTCGTAGGGGTTACCCACACTTGCTCCTTATTGATTGACCCTTGTGGTGTATGTGACGCCCGCCGGACCCGGAGGGCTCCGCAAGTTTGGCCGACGAATCGCGCGGCTTTCAAACCCGCAGTAGCCCGAGCCTGACAAGCTGCCACAGCTCCGACCCCAAGAGGGCGGTGCCGAGCACCCACATACGGGTGTTCGGCTGGAGTGCCCGCCACCGGTCTCCCAGGCCCAGCGGCGCGAGCGCGAGCGCGACGGCGCCCGCGAAGGCCACCGGGTTCGCGAGCACGGCCTGGGCCGGACGGCCCGAGCCCATCTCGATGAACACGGTGGTCCCCCCGCACAGCGGGCAGGGAATCCCGGTGACCGCCCTCAGGGGGCAGAGCACGCCGGGGTCGTTGACACGATGGATCCATGCCGCCCCCATGGCCGCGGCGGCCATGGCGGCGACGCGCAGCACAACGCCCACAGGGCCGTGCCGCGCAGCAGTGAGGGTCCGGCCGACGAGCTCGCCCGGCACACCCTGCGGTGCACCGGTGGCCCGCGCCCCGGGCACTCCCCCCAACGAATCCTCCGCCTCGATGACTTGGTTCGAGTGACCCGTATATCGGGTGCACCCCAAGGCCGGTCAAGACCTGGCCACCATCCGCGACCGGACCGTGACCTGAAGCTCGATCGTTTCCACCTCGGGGGAAAGCGTAGGACAAAACACCAGCAGGTGGAGCCCTCTTTATCGTGAACGGCGCGCGGCGGCGCCCATGCGCGGGTTCATCGGCGTGTCGCGAGGCCCGGCCGGGGACGGCGTGCCGGGCGGTCGGCGGGACACGAGAGGGCCACCGGATCCGGGCGGAACGGATCGGCGGGGCGGGACGCGCCGGTGCCGCTCAGGCCTGGCTCTGGGCGGCGGCGCCGACCGTGACCGGGGGCTCGGCGCCGGCGATGTGCTCGGCCTCGACCACGTCGGCGATGACGCCGGTGATGTTGTCCGGGCCGCCGTTGCCGCGGGCCAGCTCGATCAGCCGGGCGATCGCGCGGTGCGGGTCGGCCTCGGCCGACAGCACCTCGTAGATCGTCTGCGCGTCCACCGGGCCGCTCAGGCCGTCCGAGCACAGCAGGTAGCGGTCGCCCAGCCGGGCCTCCCGCAGCCGCAGGTCGGGCTCGCGGTCCTCGCGGCCGTCCAGGACCCGGTACAGGACGTGCGACAGCCGGGAGACCTCGGCCGGGTCGGCGGTGCCGCCGGCCTGCTCGGCCTCCTCGCTGAGCAGCTGGTCCATCGTGTGGTCCTTGGTGATCTGGAAGAGCTCGCCCTCGCGCAGCAGGTAGCCGCGGGAGTCGCCGATGTGCGCGAGCGCCACCGAGGCGCCGGACCAGAGCATCGCGGTGAGCGTGGTGCCCATCCGGCTCAGGTCGGGCCGCTCCTCGCGGACGATGCGCAGCTTCTCGTTGGCCTCGGCGACGGCGCGGCCGAGCGTCTCGACAAGATCGCTGGGAGGGGTGTCGGCGTCGAGCGAGCGCAGCGAGGCGATGACGGTCGAGCTGGCGACCTCGCCGCCCGCGTAACCGCCCATCCCGTCGGCGACCGCGATCAACCGCGCGCCGGCATAACCGGAGTCCTCGTTGTTCTCACGGTTGCATCCGATGTCACTGCCTGCTGCGTACCTGATTGCTACGTTCATACCGATTTCGATGACGATCCTGTCAGAGGAGTTGTATCACTCGCCGGCCAGTCCATGGCGGACGGCGTACAACGCCGCCTGCGTCCGATCCTGCACTCCCAGTTTCATGAGCAGATTACTGACGTGGGTCTTGACCGTCTTCTCGGAGACCGACAAGGCACGGGCGATCTCCCGGTTGGACCTGCCCCGCGCGATCTGCACGAGCACCTCCCGCTCCCGTTCGGTCAGCGCGGCCTGGCCGCCGCGGTCGTCGGCCGCGTCCGTCCGCACCATCGCCTCGGCCGCGTCCGGCGCGAACAGGACATGCCCATCATGGACGGCCCTGATCGCCTGGACCAGCGCCCGCGGGTCGACGTCCTTGTAGAGATACCCGGCGGCACCCGCTTGTACTGCAGGCAGCACGTGCCCCCGTTCCGTGACGCTGGTCAGGACGAGAACGCGCGCCGCCACCCCGCGAGCCCGCAGCTCCGCCAGCGCGGCCAGGCCGTCGGCGCCGGGCATCTTGAGGTCCATGAGCACGATATCGGGCTTGAGCGATTCGGCCAGCGACACGGCCGAGAGCCCGTCGTCCGCCTCGCCCACGACCTCGATGTCGTCCTGGACGCCCAGGAAGGTGCGCAGCCCCTGGCGGACCACCGGATGGTCGTCGGCGATCAGCACTCGGATCACTGCCCCCACTGCACCCTTCCGCTCGGTACGCACCGGAACCGCCCCAGCATGCCTCACAACGGCACCTCCAGCCGTACGACCGTGCCGATCCCGGGCGCGGCGTCGATGGAGAGGGCGGCGCCCGCCGCCTCCGCCCGGTCCCGCATCGATGCCAGCCCCAGGCCGCCGCCGGACGCCTCGCCGTTCGGGACCGCGGCCGCCGGGTCGAAGCCGGCGCCGTCGTCGGCGACCTCCAGCACGGCGTGCCCGCCGCCCGTACGGAGCCGTACCTCGACGCCGCTCGCCCCGGCGTGGCGCAGCGCGTTGTGCAGCGCCTCCTGCGCGATCCGGAACAGGGCGGCCTCCTGCTCCTCCCCGAGCACCACGGCCGCGGCGGCCGGGTCGGCGGCGAACCGCACCTCGGTCTCGTACGCCCGGTCCAGCACCTCCACGTGCTTGCGGAGCGAGGCGACCAGGCCGTCGGCGAGGTCGGCGGGGCGCAGCTCGAAGATGACGGCGCGCAGCTCGGCGAGGGCCTCGGCCGCGAGCCGTTCGACCTGCGCCAGCTCCCGGACGGTACGCTCCGGGTCGCGCTCGGCCAGCGCCGCGGCGGCCTGCGCGGTGAGCCGCAGCGAGAAGAGCTTCTGCGCGACGGCGTCGTGCAGCTCGCGCGCCAGCCGGTTGCGTTCGGCGACGACCGTCAGCTCGCGGTTGTGCTCGTACAGGCGGGCGTTCGTCATCGCGATCGCGGCGTGCGCGGCGAAGAGCGTGAGCAGTTCCTCGTCCCGCTCGGTGAAGCCGGCCGGGCGGTCCTCGCGGCGGTTCTTGTTGGCCAGGAAGATGATCCCCAGGACGTCCGAGCCGTCCCGGATCGGCACCCCGAGGAAGTCCTTGAGCACCGGGTGCGCCGTCGGCCAGCCCTCGAACTCCGGCTCGCGGCGGATGTCGGCGAGCCGCTTGGGCGCGTTGTCGCGCAGCATCGCGGCGAGCATGCCGTGCTGGCGGGGGAGCGGGCCGATGGCCTCCCACTCCTCCTCGGAGACGCCCTCGACCACGAACTCGGCGAACGAGCCCTCCTCGTCGGGCACGCCGAGCGCGGCGTAGCGGGCGTCCAGCAGCTGCGCCGCCGCCCGGACGATCACCTGGAGGACCTCGTGGACCGACAGGTGGCGGGTGACGGCGAGCACGGCGGAGCTCACGGCGTGCAGCGCCGCGCCGGCCTCGCCCGGCTCGCCGGCCCGCACGCGGCCGTTCCCGCTCTCGGTCCCCATGCCCGCCTGAAACCTGCCCATCCGCCGCGCCATGGGCGTGTCGCGCCCCCGTCAGTGAAGAACGTACTCCCCGGACGGACCCCGCCGAATCAGCCGAGCGGTGTAGGAAGCGGCCGGTTCCGGGCCTCCTGCCGGAGTGGCCGGGGCGTTCCCTGTCACTCTGCCGGGTTACCCCCTCCTCGTCCGTTCCGGCGGGCCGCGGGACGGAGGTCCTAGGACCATCGGGCGAGGCGTCCCGGGACCGCTCGCCCGATGCCTCCGCGGACCTTCCTTTCTAGCGTCGAGGACATGACCGGAACAGTGAAGACGGCTCTCGTCACCGGGGCCTCGCGGGGCCTCGGCAAGGCCCTCGCCCGCCTCCTCGCCCAGGACGGCTGGCGGCTCGTCATCGACGCGCGCGGCGCGCCCGCGCTGGAGGAGGCCGCCAGGGAACTGGAGGCGGCCGGGGCGGACGTCACCGCGGCGGCGGGCGACGTCGCCGACACCGCGCACCGGGCGGCGCTGGCCGCCGCCGTCCGCGACGCGGGCGGGCTCGACCTGCTCGTCAACAACGCCAGCGTCCTCGGCGCGACGCCCATGCCGCGGCTCGCTGGCCACCCCCTCCCGGACCTGGAACGGGCCTTCCAGGTCAACACGCTGGCCCCGCTCGCGCTGATCCAGGCGTTCCTGCCCGCGCTGCGCGAGCGAGGCGGCGCCGTCCTCAACATCACCTCCGACGCCGCCGTCGAGGACTACGAGACCTGGGGCGGGTACGGCGCCACCAAGGCCGCCCTGGAGCAGCTGTCCCACGTGCTGGCCGCCGAAGAGCCCGCCATCGCGGTCTGGTGGGCCGACCCGGGCGAGATGCGCACCGCGATGCTGCGCGAGGCGGGGGAGGACGCCGACGCCGCCCCGCCTCCCGAGGAGGCCGCGGCCGCCCTGCACCGGCTGATCACCGACCGCCTGCCCAGCGGCCGGTACCGCGCCGCCGACCTGGCGGCCGCCCGATGACGACCACGATCGACGCGTCCGTCCAGGGGGCCGGGGAGGCGCGGGAGCGGGGCGTCCTCGGCCCCAGCCACCGCGCGTCCACCATCGGCATCGTCCTGGTCGTCACGCTGCTGGCCTTCGAGTCGATGGCCGTCAGCACCGTGATGCCGGTGATCACCCGCGATCTGGACGGGCTGGCGCTGTACGCGTGGGGCTTCAGCGCCACCCTGATCGCCGGCCTGCCGTCGACCGTGCTGGGCGGCGGCTGGGTGGACCGTTCCGGCCCGGCGCGGCCGCTGCTGGCCGGGCTGGGCACGTTCGTGGCCGGGCTGGCGGTCGCGGGCGCCGCGCCGTCCATGTGGCTCTTCGTCGCCGGCCGGGCCGTGCAGGGCGTCGGCACCGGCATCGCGATGGTCGCCACGTACGTGCTGATCGCCCGCGTCTACCCGGAGCGGCTGCGGCCCCGCGTGTTCGCCGCGCTGTCGGCCGCGTGGGTGCTGCCGTCGCTGCTCGGCCCGGCGCTGGGCGGCCTGGCGGCCGAGCGGCTGGGCTGGCGCTGGGTGTTCCTGGGGCTGATCCCCCTCGTGATCCCGCCGACGCTGATGCTGGTGCCGGCGATGCGCGGGCTGCGCCGTACCGAACCGGCGCGGACGCCCGGCGCGTCCAAGCGCTACCTGGCGGCCGTCGTCGCCGCGGCCGGCGCCGCCGCGCTCCTGTACGGGCTGGACCACCCCGGCTGGGCGATCCTCCCGGTCGCCCTGGCGGGCCTCCCGGCCTCGTCACCGGCCTGCCCCGGCTGCTGCCTCCCGGAACGCTGCTGATGCGGCGCGGCCTGCCCAGCGTGGTGCTGGTCAGGGGACTGCTGTCGGGCGCGTTCTTCGGCATGGACGTGTTCATCCCCCTCGCCCTCACCTCCCTGCACGGCTTCAGCCCCACGCAGGCGGGCGTGGTGCTCACCGTCGCGGCGCTCGGCTGGTCGGCGGCGTCGCAGTACCAGGGCCGGTCGCGGCGCTCCCAGGCGTTCTTCGTCCGGCTCGGCGCCGTCCTCGTCACGGCCGGGATCGCCGCGTCCGTGCTCACCCTCCAGGTGTCCGGCTGGCCCGCCGCCGTCACCTGGATCATCGGCGGCGCCGGCATGGGCTTCGCGATCGGCAGCCTCAGCGTCCTGATGCTGCGCCTGTCTCCGGAGGACGAGCAGGGCGCCAGCTCCTCCGCCCTCCAGATCGCCGACATGCTCGGCTCGTCCCTGGTCGTCGGCGTCGCGGGCGCGCTCGTCACCGCGTTCGGCACCGGGACCTCGGGCCGGCTCGCGCTGGGCCTCGGCGTCGCGGGCGCCGTCTTCGCCGCGATCGCGGGCCTCGGCGCCGTCGCGGCCCTCCGCCTCGAATCCCGCCGCACACCCCGCCCTACATCCCGCCGGATCGGAGCATCGTCATGACGGAACTGGTGGACTTCGCGCTTCCACGGACCCTGGAGGCCCACGAGCCTCCTGAAGAGCGGCTGAGCCGTAGGCGCGACGGCGTACGGCTCCTGGTCGGGCACCGCGCCACAGGGGAGGTGAGCCATCACGACTTCCGGGATCTGCCGGCGCTGCTGCGTCCGGGAGACCTGCTCGTCGTCAACACCTCGGCCACCTTGCCCGCGGCCGTGCGGCTCGACCGTCTCGTCGTGCACTTCTCGACGCCCGTTCCCGGGGACGACGACCGGTTGTGGCTGGTGGAGCTGCGCCGCCGTACGGGCAAGTCGAGCGTCCCCTACCGGGGCGGCTCCCCCGACGAATGGATCCCGATGCCGGGGCGCGCCAACCTCACGCTCGTACGGCGGCAGACCGACCGCCTATGGGCGGCGCGCCTGAGCACGGACGTCGTCCCATACCTGCGCCGCCATGGCATGCCCATCCGGTACGGCTACGTCCCCAGGGAGTGGCCTACGGCCGCGTACCAGACCGTTTTCGCGTACGACAAGGAGACGGGCAGCGCGGAGATGCCCAGCGCGGCCCGTCCCTTCACCACGGAACTGGTCACCCGCCTGGTCTCCAGGGGAGTGCTCATCGCCCCCATCACGCTGCACACCGGCGTCGCCTCCCCCGAAGCCCACGAACCCCCTTACGCCGAACGCTTCGAAGTCCCCGAAACGACCGCCTCGATCGTCGAACACGTCCGCGCCAGTGGGGAGGGCCGCGTCATCGCCGTAGGAACGACCGCCGTACGAGCCCTGGAAACGGCCGTGGACGCCACCGGGCACGTACGGGCCGCCAAGGGGTGGACCGACCACATCGTCACCCCGGAGCGCGGCGTACGGGCCGTGGACGGGCTCCTCACGGGCCTGCACGAGCCCAGGTCGTCCCATCTCATGATGCTGACGGCCATCGCCGGGCACGACCTCCTGAGGGCCGCCTACGAGGCGGCTCTGTCCGAGCACTACCTTTGGCATGAGTTCGGCGACCTCAACCTCCTTCTGTAAGGGCGTCCGTATGGTGGACACGATGCGCGGTCCTTCGGGTCGGCCCGGTAACGTTGTGAACAGCATGAACGGGTCAGCACAGCGCACGCTGCTCATAACGCTCACCGGCCGCGATCGCCCCGGGGTGACATCGCGCCTCTTCAGGACACTGTCCGAGTTCCCGCTCACGGTCGCCGACGTGGAGCAGGTCGTGATCCGCGGCCGGCTCGTGCTCGGCGTGCTCGTGACGTACGACGAGGGCACCGACATCGGCCGGGTCTGGACCGCCGCCGAACGGGTCGCGAACGATCTCGACATGGAGATCGAGATGTCGACCGGGCGCGACAAGGGCCTGCCGAGCCGCCGCGGGCGGCTGCACGTGACCGTGCTCGGCGCCCCGCTGCGGCCGGCCGCCATGGCCGGGATCGCGGGCCGGATCGCCGCCGGCGGCGCCAACATCGACCGCATCGAGCGGCTCGCGCACTACCCGGTCACCTGCATCGAGATGGACGTGTCCGGCGCCGACCCGGAGGCGCTGCGCGCCGGGCTGGCGATCGAGGCCGCCGAGCGGCAGGTCGACGTGGCCGTCCAGCACGGCGGGCTGCACAGGCGGGCCAAGCGGCTGATCGTCATGGACGTCGACTCCACCCTGATCCAGGGCGAGGTCATCGAGCTGCTCGCCCGGCACGCCGGCTGCCTGGACGAGGTCGCCAAGGTCACCGAGGCCGCGATGCGCGGCGAGCTCGACTTCGAGGGCTCGCTGCGGGAGCGGGTCGCGCTGCTGGCCGGGCTGGACGCGAGCGCGATCGACGAGGTGCGCGGGCAGGTCGAGCTGGCCGCCGGCGCCCGCACGATGGTCCGCACGCTCAAGCGGCTGGACTACAAGTTCGCCATCGTCAGCGGCGGGTTCACGCAGGTCACCGACGCGCTGGTGGAGGACCTCGGGATCGACTACTCGGCCGCCAACACGCTGGAGATCGAGAACGGCAAGCTGACCGGCCGCGTCGTCGGGCCGGTGCTGGACCGGGCCGGCAAGGCGACCGCGCTGGAGCGGTTCGCCCGCGAGGCCGGGATCCCGGTCAGCCAGACGGTCGCGATCGGCGACGGCGCCAACGACCTGGACATGCTCCAGGCGGCCGGGCTGGGCGTGGCCTACAACGCCAAGCCCGTGGTCCGGCAGGCCGCCGACACCGCGGTCAACGTGCCGTACCTGGACACGATCCTGTTCCTCCTCGGCATCTCGCGGGACGAGGTCGAGGCGGCGGACGCGGCCGACGCGGCGTTCCGCGACGCCTGACCGGCCCGCCGTCCCTGCCGCCCCCGCCGTCCCGGCGATCCCGGGGCGCGCACGACTATCGCTCCGCCCGATCCGGGTACATGCTGATCATCAGGAGCGGTACGGGGGGATGACGAGCGGTGCTGGAGCGGCTGCGGGAGGCGTACGCCCCCGTCGAGGGACGCGTGGCGCCGTTCTACGGCCTCGCCGCCGCGCTCGCGGTCGCCATCCCGCTGCTCACCGGCTCGCTGACCGGGCACGAACCGCAGGCGTCCATCATCGCCCTGGGCGCGTACCTGGTCGCCCTGAGGGCGCCTGAGGGGCCGTACGGCGCCCGCGCCCGCAACCTCGCCAGCGCCGTACTGATCATCACCCTGGGCGCGATGCTCGGCGGCAACCTCAGCGGGCACGACTGGCTCGCGGTCGCGGTCGTCCCGCTGATCGTCGGCCTCGGCAACGCGGTCAACTGGATCGGCCCGACCGCCGGGCTGGCCGTGCTGCTGACCGCCGTCCGGCCGGCCGGCGACGTGGTCCATAACGGCCTCCTGGAACTGGTCGGCGGGCTGTTCGCCTGCGCCCTGCTGCTGGCCCCCTGGCCGGTACGGCGGCTGCGGCCGCTGCGGGGCACCCTGGCCGAGGCCGCCGCGGCCGTCGCCGAGGCCCTGGACGCCGTCGCCGAGGACATCGGCCGGCCCGACGCGAGCGTCCTGGAGGCCGTCGAGCTGGACGATCCCGAACTGGCGGAGGTCACCCGCAAGCCGGACTGGGAGGAGAGCCGCCGGGCCGCCTCGCAGGCGCTCACGGCCGCCCGCGCCACGTACGACTTCTACCGGTCCGGGCGGCAGCGCCGGGAGCCGACCCGGCCCGAGCGGCTGATCGACTCGCTGGCGCGGATCATGCAGGAGACCGTCGCGCTGCGCTCGGCCATCGAGGCCGCCCGGCGCCGCCCGCCCGAGCGCGGCTGGGAGGAGGAGGGCAAGATCGCCGTCGCGGCGCTGGCGGCCCGGGTACGGCTGGTCGCCGGCGCGGTCGCGCGGACCCGCGAGGCGCCGCTGGGCACCGCCGAGTCCGCCGCCATCCGCCGCCTCGGCCGCAAGAGCGAGGAGATCCGGCGGGCCGGGCTGGCCGGTGACGAGGACCTGGTCGCGGTCGCGCTGATCGGCCAGATCCGGCGGTCCGTGGAGCGCATCGCGGGCAGCGTCGACGCCGCCCGCCGGGTCGCGGCCGGCGGCATCCGGATCGGCTTCGGCCCGCCGCGCCTGATTCCCGCCGACGCCACCGGCCCGTCCAGCACGTGGGAGCAGCTCGGGCGCGCCGTCCGCAACCGCACCCCCGGGTTCCGCCGGGTGGGCCGGATCGTCTTCGTCGCCGTACTGGCCATGGCCCTGACCGCGGCGCTGAAACTGCCGCACGGGCACTGGATGGTCCTCACCGCCATGATGAGCCTGCGCGGCACCTACGGGGAGACCATCAACAACGTCGTGCAGCGTGTAGGGGGCACGGCCGTCGGGTCCGCCATCGCCGCGGTCCTGCTGACCCTTACGCCCGACCACACCGCGACCGCCATCGTCATCTTCTTCATCGCGCTGGTGGGGTTCGCACTACGGTCGTTGAACTTCTCCTACTGGGCCCTCTTCGGGACGCCCCTGGCGATGATGCTGCTGGACTTCTCCGTACCGTCCGACTGGACCGACGCGGGAGGGCGCATCGCGCTCACCCTGGCGGGCGGGCTCATGGCGTTCCTCGCCGTACGGCTCCTCTGGCCCGCCGGCCACACCGAGCGCCTCCCCCGCCAGCTCGGCCGCCTCCTCGGCGTCCACGCCAAGCTCATCCGCACGACCGCCGCCGTCGTCGACGGCCGCGAGGAGCGCCTCCCTCTGGAGGAGCTCGCCGACGCGGAACGGGAGGCCGAGTCGATCGCGGAGACCATCACCCAGCTCGGCCACGAACGGCTGCCCGACCTCGAACGGATCGACCGCCTGGGCACCATCGCCGACTCCGCCCACCGCGTCCGCGACCACCTGATCGCGATCGGCCGCATGGTGCGCGAGGAGGAGGTCGACGCCGGCCCGCTGCCCGAGATCCTCGACCGCCTCGCCGACAGCCTGGAGGAGGCCGCCGACGCCATCGACGACCCCGGGCCGCCGGAGGAGGACACCGACGCCCCGTCCCCCGGCGAGCGCCTCGACGAGGAGTTCACCGCCCTCGACACGCACCTGTCCGCCCTCGCCCGGCGCCGCCGCGCGGAGATCAGGCAGGGCGTGGGCGCGGACGAGTTCACGCCGCTGCGGCACGCGCTGCTCCAGGCGTCCAGCACCCGCTACGCGGCCCGTTCCCTGCGCGGCGACACCGAGACCCTCATCGAGAGCTCCCAGAAGGTCCTCGGCGCCTGACGGGCGCCGCCGCGGTCAGCCCTTCGGGGTGCGGAACGTGGTGAGGTCGCCCGTGCCGGGCCAGGCCTCCGCCCAGCCGCCCGGCACGTCGATCACGGCGAGCGCGCAGGTGGGGAACGACTCCGGTGCGCTCCCGGTCAGGTCGTGCACCAGCTGGTGGACGGACGGGTTGTGGCCGACGAGCAGCAGCGTGTCGACCTCGTCCCCGGTCTCCCGGACGAGCGACAGCAGCGCCTCCGGGTCGTTGTCGTAGATCGACGCCTCGTACGCGACCTCGCTGGTGGTGAACGCCAGCCCGTCCAGCGTCTCGCGGGTCCGCACCGCGGTCGAGCACAGCACCAGGTCGGGCGCCAGGGCCGCGCCGCGCAGCCATTCCCCCGCCGCCGCGGCGTCGCGCCGCCCCCGGTCGGTGAGCGGCCGGTCGATGTCGGCCAGGCCCAGCCCGGCGGCGGCCTTGGCATGGCGGAGCACGATGAGGGAAGGCATGCCCGTCACCCTAGCCGGGCCCGCGGCCTCCGGTCAGGGCGCCACCAGCGCGGCGATAGCCCAGAGGACCAGCATGATCCCGAGCATCCCGCCGAGGACAATGGCGAAGCCCTTGGGCCCGGAAATCGTGGACTTCTCGCCCTCACTCACAGTCGTCTCCTACCGTCCCACCGTTCACGACCGCTCCTCGAACGCGGTTCCGGTTACAGCGTACGACCGCCCCCGCGAAGCCCTGACCCACCCCGTGCCCAACCGGCCCCGGGCACGCGAAAGGGGCCGGCGGACGCCGGCCCCTTCCTCACGTACGGCTCAGGCCTTGTTGACCGAGGAGGTCTCCTCCTTGCCCGGAGCGGCCGTCTTCTGGTCGGCGGGCTCGGCGCCCTCCGTACCGGACCCCACGGAACGGGCGGCGTCACCGGCCGCCGCGCCCGTGCCGACCGCCGCGGCCGGCTCGCCGGAGCCCTCGACCGGGGGCTCCGAGGCCCCCGAGCCGATCGGGTCGGCCCGCCGCTTGGAGATCACGATCGCGGCGACGACCACGGCGACCGCGGCCACGGTGATGCCGATCCGCAGCGGCGCGTTGGCCGCGTACGTCACGACGGCGGGCGCGATCAGCAGCGCCACCAGGTTCATCACCTTGATCAGCGGGTTGATCGCCGGGCCCGCGGTGTCCTTGAACGGGTCGCCGACCGTGTCGCCGATCACCGTCGCCTCGTGCGCGGCGCTGCCCTTGCCGCCGAGGTACCCCTCCTCGACGAGCTTCTTGGCGTTGTCCCAGGCGCCGCCGGAATTGGCGAGGAACACCGCCATCAGCACGCCCGCCGCGATCGCGCCGCCGAGGAATGCGCCGAGCGGCGCGTACCCGAGGGCGAACCCGACCGCGATCGGCGTCATGATCGCCAGCAGTCCGGGGGTGGCCAGCTCGCGCTGCGCGTCCCGGGTGCAGATGTCGACGACCCGGTCGTAGTCGGGCGTCTCGCTGTAGTCCATGATCCCGGGCTTGGTGCGGAACTGCTCGCGCACCTCGACGACCACCCGGCCGGCCGCCCGGCCCACCGCCATGATCGCCAGACCGGAGAACAGGAACACCACCGCCGCGCCGATGATCAGCCCGATCAGCACGTTCGGGTGGTCGATCGAGAGGCTGAAGCTCGCGAACCCGCCGAGCGCGTCGCGGGCCTCGTTCGACGCGCTGGACAGCGCCTCCACGACCGTCGTCCGGAACGACCCGAACAGCGCCGTCGCCGCCAGCACCGCGGTCGCGATCGCGATCCCCTTGGTGATCGCCTTGGTGGTGTTGCCGACCGCGTCCAGGCGCTCCAGCACGGCCGCGCCCTCGCCCTGGACGTCGCCGGACATCTCGGCGATGCCCTGCGCGTTGTCGGAGACCGGGCCGAAGGTGTCCATCGACACGATCACGCCGACCGTGGTGAGCAGCCCGGTGCCGGCCATGGCCACCGCGAACAGCGCGACCGTGGTGTTGCCGAACCCGAGCAGGAACGCGCCGTACACCGCGCCGCCGATGACCAGCGCCGTGTAGACCGCGGACTCCAGGCCGAGCGAGATGCCCGACAGGATCACCGTCGCGGGGCCCGTCCGGGCGCTGTCGGTGACCTCCCTGACCGGCTTGCGGTTGGTCTCGGTGAAGTAGCCGGTCAGCAGCTGGATGGCGCTGGCCAGCACGATCCCGATCAGCACCGCGCCGAACGCGACCAGCCGCGGGTCGGCGTCCAGCCCGCGGATCGCCTGGTCGTTCACGCCGCTCAGCTCGGCGAACGACGAGGGCAGGTAGGCGAACGCGGCGATCGCGACCAGCACCGCCGAGATCAGCGCGGAGATGAAGAAGCCCCGGTTGATCGCCGTCATCCCGGACCGGTCGCTGTCGCGCGGCGCCACGGCGAAGATCCCGATCACCGCGGTGATCACGCCGATCATCGGCACGATCAGCGGGAAGACCAGGCCCTCCGTACCGAACGCCGCGGTGCCGAGGATCAGCGCCGCGACCAGCATCACCGCGTACGACTCGAACAGGTCGGCGGCCATCCCGGCGCAGTCGCCGACGTTGTCGCCCACGTTGTCGGCGATGGTGGCGGCGTTGCGCGGGTCGTCCTCGGGGATGCCCTGCTCGACCTTGCCCACCAGGTCGGCGCCGACGTCGGCCGCCTTGGTGAAGATCCCGCCCCCGACTCGCATGAACATGGCCAGCAGCGCGGCGCCGAACCCGAAGCCCTCCAGCACCTTGGGGGCGTCCCCTTTGTAGGCCAGCACGACGACCGCCGCCCCGAACAGCCCGAGGCCGACGGTGAACATGCCGGCGACGCCGCCGGTGCGGAACGCGATCCGCATCGCGCGCCGCTCGCCGCCCTCCTCGCGGGCCGCCGCGGCGACCCGCACGTTGCCGCGCACCGCCAGCCACATGCCGGCGAACCCGGTGACGGCCGAGAACGCCGCCCCGATGACGAAGAAGACCGAGCGCCCGATCCGTTCGCCGGTGGAGTCGGCGGGGAGCAGGAGCAGGACGAGCGGGATCAGGATCACGAAGATCGCGACCGTGCGGAACTGGCGTTTGAGATAAGCGCCGGCGCCCTCCTGGACGGCGCGCGCGATGTTCTGCATCTTCTCGGTGCCTTGGCCTGCGGCGAGTACCTCGCGCACCAGACCGCCCGCGACGGCCAGGGCCAGCAGCGCGATCACTGCGACGACGACGACCAGGGAGAGGTCGCCGCCGCCGAGATCCACTTCTGCGCCGGCCGGGCTTGACAGGGAAAGCCCAGACATCCGTCCTCCTCGACAGGGGCGTTGCGATCTCGATCGCCTTTTAGACGATCTTTACCGCGTACCCAGGCGGGTGGCGCTTTAGACGCCCGCACGGCAACGCGGGTTCGGGGAGTCTACGCAGGCCGGTGCCGAATGAGAAGACTTTCAGCAGCTCAATGAGGACGTCACGGAAAAGCAATCCGCGCTACGCCCGAATTTGCCCCGAAAGCCACCGGGCACTCCATCAGCCCAGGTAGGAGCGATGCACCGGGTCGCCCGCTTTGCGATCATGGTCCATGAGAGAATTCGATCTTGATGCGGAGAGCCTGCCGCGAAGCCCGATATAGCCAGACATAAATTCAAGATCTATTCAGACCGCAATACGGGGCGCGCTCATGATCGCCGGGAAGACGATCCCATAACTCTTCAACACACACGTCACCGGAGTCACACGAACCCCACTGGTCGCCCACGGTAAACACCCGCCACCACCGCCCCCCGGTGAAAAACCAGTTGCCGTCCAGGCAGCGGCCACCCCGTCAGCGGCCCCGGCCGGGTCGCCGGCGACCTCGCCCTCCTGATCGTCGACTGGACCATGACCGGCCCGGCACCGACCTCACCGGCACCGCCGCCGACGTCCTGCGCCGGTCACCGGACGGCGGCCGGCGCTACGTGATCGACACCCCGTTCGGCACCGGCGGCTGACCCCGGACCCCGCGGGAGCGCCCTGAACGCCTCCTGCGCGCGTACAGGCGCGTCCAGAACGTGAAAAAGGACGGAGGCCCCGGGGGTGGGGTCTCCGTCCTGTTCCTGCTCGGGCGCTGCTCAGGCGGGGGCGTCGGCCTCCGCGGGCCAGCTCATCCGGATCTGGACGCCCTTCGGCGTGGACTCGATGTCCACGTCGTCGGCGAGCCCGGCGATGACCGCCAGGCCCAGCTCGGCCGTGCCGGCGTCCCACACGTGCTCGATCTCCTCTTCCGGCGTGCCCACTTCGGGGATCGCGGTCGCGGTGCCGTCCTCGGGGACGGTGTCGCTCACGATGACCTCGAACCGGCGGCCGGCGCCGCTCAACTCCAGCCGCACCGGTTCGTCCGGGCAGTGCCGGCGGTGCGCCTCCACGGCTCTGGAGCACGCCTCGCCGACCGCCAGCCGCACCTCGTCCAGCAGGGCCTCGGCGACGCCGCTGCGGCGCGCCACGGCGGTGACGATCAGCCGGGCCGTGCGGACGTGAACGGGCAGCGCACTGAAAGAGAGCTCAACGGTCGCCATCTTCCGCGGGGCCGCTACTTCGCGCCCTTGCGCTTCTCCTCGGCCTCGGCGATCGAGTCGTGGATGCCGAAGACCTTGGTCAGCCCGGTGATCCGGAAGATCTTGAGGATGCGCTCCTGGGTGCACACCAGCTCCAGGGAGCCGTCGTGCGCCCGCACCCGCTTGAGACCGCCGACCAGGACGCCGAGCCCGGTGGAGTCGAGGAACTCGACCTTCTCCATGTCCACGAGAAGGTGGAACTTCCCCTTGTTGACCAGGTCGATGAGCTTCTCCCGAAGCTTCGGCGCCGTGTAGACGTCGATCTCGCCCTCCACGTTGATGACCGTGAGGCCATCGTCGGTGGTGTAGTCGTTCACCTTCAGGTCCACAGATCCTCCAGCGCCGTACAGCTCACTTCGATCCCGCGACCGCCGGACCCTTGTGTCTGGCCGGCCGGGGCAACGGGACTTCGCCCGTGATTCAACCACGCTCCGGCGCCCGGTACGCAGCTAATCGCCCACTCAGGCGAAAGTTCGAGCCATCCCGTCTGACCTGGTGATCCGCCGGTCATGGCAGGGGGTGCGCAGCCGCCGGCGCCGGGGCGTTCCCTGAGTTTTGCCCAGGCTGGCAAACTGAAAACCTGATGGCCCCTCAAAGATCTTCTTCTCCGCTGGAACGGCTGCTCGCGGACGCCGCGCGCCGCGATCGGATCACCCATGTGGAGAGCGTTCCGGCGCGTCCGGGACGGCGTTCCGGATGGCCTGACTGGGCGCCGCCGCTGCTGGTGGAACGGCTGGTCGCGGCGGGTGTCGAGGCCCCCTGGGAACACCAGGCGACCGCCGCGGAGCACGCCTTCGCCGGCCGGTCTGTGATCATCGCCACAGGCACCGCGTCCGGAAAATCGCTGGCCTACCTGCTGCCCTCCGTCGCCGCCATCTACGACGAGGAGGCCCGCCGCGAGGGAACGGTTCTCTACCTCTCGCCGACCAAGGCCCTCGCCGCCGACCAGCTCCGCGCCCTGCGCGCGCTGCGGCTGACGCGCGTACGGGCGGCGACGTACGACGGCGACACCCCGCGCGACGAGCGCACGTGGGTCCGGCAGCACGCCAACTACGTCCTCACCAACCCGGACATGCTGCACCGCTCGATCCTGCCCGCCCACGCGCGCTGGAACTCGTTCCTCAGGCGGCTGCGGTATGTCGTCATCGACGAGGCGCACGGGTATCGGGGCGTGTTCGGCTCCCATGTCGCGCACGTCCTGCGCCGCCTGCGGCGGGTATGCGCCCGCTACGGCACGGAGCCCACGTTCATCCTCGCTTCGGCCACCACGTCGGAGCCCGCCGCGACCGCCTCCCGCCTCACCGGGCTGGACGTGGTCGCGGTCGACGACGACGCCTCCCCGAGGGGACCGGCCACGTTCGCCCTCTGGGAGCCGCCGCTGACCGACCTCCGCGGCGAACGGGGCGCGCCCGTGCGCCGTACCGCGACGGCGGAGGCTGGCGACCTCCTCGCGGACCTCGTCGTCGAGGGTGTCCAGACGCTCGCCTTCGTACGGTCCCGCCGCGGCGCCGAGTCGGTGGCGCTCGGCGCCAAGCGCGCCCTGCACGACGTCGCGCCGGGCCTCGCCGACCAGGTCGCCGCCTACCGTGCCGGATACCTGCCGGAGGAACGCCGCGCTTTGGAGGAGGCGCTCCGTACCCGCTCGCTCGTCGGCCTCGCCAGCACCAACGCGCTAGAGCTCGGCGTGGACGTCTCCGGGCTGGACGCGGTCGTCGTCTGCGGCTGGCCGGGCACGCGCGCGTCGCTCTGGCAGCAGGCGGGACGCGCGGGCCGTTCGGGGCAGGCGGCCCTCGCCGTGCTGGTCGCCCGGGACGATCCCCTGGACACGTTCCTCGTCCACCACCCGGAGGCCATCTTCGGCACGCCGGTGGAGGCGACCGTCCTGGACCCCGACAACCCCTACGTCCTGGAGCCGCACCTCTGCGCGGCCGCCTCGGAGCTGCCCCTCACCGAGAACGACGCCGAGCTCTTCGGCCCGGCCACCGCGGACCTCCTCCCCGACCTCGTCCGCCGCGGCCTCCTGCGGCGCCGCCCAGCCGGCTGGTACTGGACGCGCCGGGAGCGGGCCACGGACCTCGCCGACATCCGCGGCGCCGGCGGCACCCCCATCCAGGTCGTCGAAGCGTCCACGGGGCGCCTCCTGGGGACGGTCGACGAAGCGTCGGCGCACACGACCGTCCACGAGGGCGCCGTCTACATCCACCAGGGGGAGTCGTACCTCGTCCAGACGCTCGACCTGGACGACTCGGTCGCGCTCGTGGAGGCGGCCGAGCCCGACTACTCCACCACGGCGCGGGACGTCACCGACATCCGGATCGTCGAACGGCTCCGTTCCACCCCCTGGGGCGAGGCGACGCTCGCGTACGGGACGGTCGAGGTGACGCGGCAGGTCGTCGGCTACCAGATGCGCCGCCTCCAAACAGGGGAGATGCTCGGCGAGAAGCCCCTCGATCTGCCGCCGCGCGCCCTCCGCACGCGCGCCGTCTGGTGGACGCTCTCCGCCGAACGCACCGAAGCCCTCGGCGATCTCGACCTGGCCGGTGCCGCGCATGCCGCCGAGCACGCCTCGATCGGCCTGCTGCCGCTCTTCGCCACCTGCGACCGCTGGGACATCGGCGGTGTCTCCACCGCCGTGCACCCCGACACGGGCCTGCTGACCGTCTTCGTCTACGACGGGCACGAAGGAGGCGCCGGATTCGCCGAACGCGGCTACGCCGATGCCGCCGAATGGCTCCGGGCCACCGGCGACGTCATCGCCGCCTGCGAGTGCGAGTCGGGCTGCCCGTCCTGCATCCAGTCGCCCAAGTGCGGCAACGGCAACGACCCGCTGGACAAGCGTGGCGCCCTGACCCTCCTGGCCGAACTACTGCGCGAAGCCCCCGCCGACTAGGGGGCCGTCACATCAGCTAGGGGACGTCAGTTATGAGCCGCCGGGGCGTGCCCACGGGCCTTGGCCAGCTCCCGCTGCAGCTGGCGCTTCTCCATCTCCAGGGTCTGCATGGACTCCTCGTGCTCGTCCCGCAGCTCCCGCAGCTCACGCCTGATGTCCATCGCCCGCCTGAGGCCGAGCGTGGCGACCAGCACCCCGGTCATGAACAGGATGGCCACCACGACACCGGCCATGAAGACCTGCCACTGCTCGGTGACGCCCGGGACGGCCTCCCCGAAGAGGGTGAGCCGCACCGCGCCCGCGTTGCCCGCGACGACACCGGCCCCGGCCACGACCGCGCCGGCGGCGATCAGCAGCCCCAAGAAAATCATGCGGAGGGCCTCCTCCCGGAACTCCGGACGATTCGGCAGATCTTGGTTGGCAAGGGAGCCTAACCCCTTCCCGATCCCCGGCACCAGGGGCGCCGGCCTCACCCGTTCCGGCTACTTGCGGCGGCGCCCGCGGCCGTCCGCGTGCCGGCCCTTGGGGTCGGCGATCCGCACGTCGACACCGTTCCTGGAACGGCCCAGCGTCGCGGGACGGCGCCGCGCGGCCGTGTCACCGGCCTTGCCCGGCGCGGGCTTCTTGGCGCCCGCGGGCCCCGCCGGCCGGACGATCTCGCTGGTCTTGGCGACGGCCTCGGCCCGCGCGATCTGCTCGCGGGCCCGGCGGACCCGGGTACGCCCGCTGCCGCCGCGCGCTGTGCGCGCCGCCTTGCCCTGCACGCTCACCCCGCTCTGCGCCACGCGCAGCTTGCGGGTCCACGTCCCGAGGTGGGCGGCGACGACCAGCAGGATCAGCGCGATGCCGACGCTGCGGCCCCACTGCAGGCTGTCGACGGCCGAGGCGTTCTCCGCCTTCGGGTTCACCTGGTTGGCCACCTGCGGGGCGGGATAGGTGAAGCCGGGCGTCGCCCCGTCCGGCTGGACCGACGGCAGCGTGACGGGCGACCGGTCGTTGAACGGCGTCAGCGGAGCCGTGCCGTTCGGGGGAGGCGAACCCGGCAGCGAGCCCGTCCCGCCGCCCGGCGCCGTGGAACCGCCGCCGACCGAGGCACTGGTCGAGGCGATCCCGGAGGACACCGAACCACCGAGGCCGTCGGGCCGCTTGGCGCGCACCCTGACCGGGACCGTCCCGCTCGCCGACGCCGGAACGCTGAACGTGGCCTTGCAGCTCGTACCCGAGCACAGGGAGCCCGCCGACCCGCTCTTCGACCCCGCCGAGCCGGCGCTCACCGTGTAGCCCGAGATGTCGTCCTCGAGGCCGAGGTTCCAGCTGACCGTGAGCTTGCCGCCGGAGGCCTTCGCCGACACGCCACTCGGCTGCGCCGGCGGGATCTTCACCGTGAAGGTGCTGCGGGCCTCGACGCCGCCGATGCCCTTCTTGATGTAGACCTCGTACTTGCCGTTGCGGCGCAGCGGAATGGTCGCCGACAGGTTGCCCGCGCCGATGTCCCGCTTGGTGAGGAAAGTGTCGCCCGACCCCGGGATGACGGCGCGCATCTCCGTCTTGAAGACCCAGGCCGAGTAGGCCTTGGCCGTCACCGACGAACCGCTCCTGATCACCGAGCCGTTCTTCGGGGCACTGACCGTCGACTCGGCCGCCTGCGCCGGCGTCGCGCCGAGAACCGGGAGTCCCATCGCAAGGGGTGCGGCCAGCAAGATTGCACCGGTCCTGCGAATCCTGGTCACGGCCTCAATCCCTTCATCGAACGCCCTGCCGACGGCTCCTCACTCGTTCGTCCCGCCGTTGGGCGCGAGGGGTGGGGGCCGGTCGCAACCGTCGTGTCGAGTGGTACCTGTGCGCTTACAGAAGCGTAACGTACCACCGGGTAGCAAAAGTCACAGGATGGCGACAAAGAGGGGCACCCTCAGCCGTTTCCCTCTCCGCGACACCTATTGACATCCCGTACAACGAACTTCGAATGGTCAGGGTACGCCCTCAGATCCCACAGGACCAGCCCTGGCCCGAGAAACCACCTCCATCCCTCTGAACCGCGCCGTTACCGAGACCTCGACGACCGCGCCCCGCACCGAACACCGCGAGAGCCGCGCCCCACCCCCTTCCGCGACCTCGGCCGCCACCCGGCAGGCGACCTCCCGCCCCTCCACGGCCCGGCCCGCACCCCCGAGCGCCGCCAGATCGGCCGCCGAATCAGCCCGATGCCGAGCCCCCCGCGCCGCCCCCACCCCCAAGGCCGCCAACCCCACGGCCCAGACAACCCCCATGAAAGCGACCACCCAGACAACCCCCGCCCCCCGATCCCGCCCTCTTCCCACCCCACCCCTCCTCCTGCACACAGCCCCGCCCGACCGCCCCCATCACCATCCAGGCCCTCCCGCCGCATTCGCCCCGGGCTCCGTCGCCGCCCTGGCTTCTGCTCGCACGGTGAGCGGCAGAAGATCGGTACGACCCGGCGGGCCGACCGGGACGCTGACCTCGACCAGCGACATGGCGGCATCACGCCGGACTTCCACCCGGGCACCGGCCGGGAGGGCCCCGGCGACCATGGCCTCCACCGCCGGAAGCGCCTCGCCCCGCGCCGCCGCCCGCGCACCGCTGCGCGCAGCGTCCGTACAGGCGACCTGAACGGACGCCGCGGTCACGCCCCACATGCTGAACGCGGTGACCAGCACGAGCGCCGGCAGCGCGACAGCGATCTCCGCGGTGACCATCCCCTGGTCCCCCTGGTCCCCCTCGTCCTCCTGTCGCCCTCGCCATGACCACCTCACCCGGCCTGCCGCAGGGCGCGCTTGATGAGCGCCACGAGCAGGCCCTGGATCTCCGAGCTCGTGACGATCTTCAAGAGCAGTCCCGCGAACGCCGTCGCCGCGATCACGCCGACCGCGTACTCGGCCGTGGACATACCGACATCGCCCGCGGCCCGCCGCCATCGCCGCACCGCCGTCGTGATGACCCCCATCCGAGGCCCCTTTCCCCCTGGGTCGGACGCCCCCTGCGCCCAAATCAAGGGTCCGACGAGCGCGACTCTCACACCAGAAGAACGCCGTTCTGTGGATAAGAGTGATGCCGGCCGCTCCATGACCCTGACCAGCATGTGTGCGGTCAACCCGCGTCGCGCTTGCCTCGCTGGCCCGTGACTGGCCCGTCGCCCAGGTTTTCGCTGGTCACCGCGTCGCCGTCTGCAAGGGCGGCGTCCACGCGCGCGTTGCCCATCGCTTCGAGCCCTTCGAACCAGTGCGCGTATGTGGTGCGGAGCATGGCCACCGAATGCACACCGATTGAGAAGGGTGCGCGGAATGTCCGCGCCGGATCGCCCAGTACGGGGCACGGCCGCCGGCTGCTCAGCACCCCGACGGAAACCCAACAGCTCAGCCAGCGCCCGGACCCATATCAGCAGGAGACCGGATCACACCTCCGGAAGCTCTAGGAGCACCTCACAGACATGGATAGGGCCGTCCAGCTCGGCCCATCAGCCTCTCCGCCAACCGGGCCCCGGCCCCACAAGCATCATTTCGCCGGCCGCGTCCACTGCCCGCACAGCCGCACGAACACGTTGAGCCCCCAGGAGTCACAGAAGCTCACCTGCGACAGCAGCCCGCGATGAAGCACCCGCTCGTGGAGGTGTCATTCTGTTCTTCGCTGTCGGCGAATCCTGGCAACTCCGACATCGAGGTCCATTGAGTTCGCGGGTGGTGCGCCGTCGGACTCTTCATCGCGGAGCATGTACTCGATCTCGCGCTGCTCCTGCTCCAGGCGTTTCGATCCGTAGAACAAGGCCGTCAGTTCTTCGAGGCCGGCCGCCGACGCCGACTTGTCGGACTTGTGCACACCGCGCGCCCACCGCCAGAGCCGTTCGGCCACGAACACCACGATCAGCAAGATCGCCAACGGCCACGCCAGCATCCCATCCATGATCGATCAACGTGCCCATGCGAGGTTTGGTTGCCTCCGGACACCGAGGGAACGCCTGTCGAGGCACGAAGTGGCGTGGTCTGTGCGCCCATGCCCCGTGCGGCTGGCGCGCCCCACCGACGCCAAGGCGTTGGCCGAACTGCGCTGGGTGTTCAAGCAGGAGGACCACGATGGACGGCCATCGCAAGAGGCCCGGCCCCTGGAGCAGGCCGAATGTTGGATCCGGGACCGGCTCGACAGCGGCCGATGGCTGGCCTGGGTCGCCGAATCAGGCGGCCGTATCTGCGGCCATGTCTTCCTCCAACTGGTCGAGAGAATGCCAGAGCCCTACGCCAGGAACGCCCCGATCGGCTATGTGACGAACTTCTTCGTCACGCCGTCACACCGCGACCGGGGCATCGGAGCCGCACTCCTTGAGGCGATGCAGCGTCATGCAGAGAAAGCCCAGCTCGACACCCTGATTGCCTGGCCATCCGACCGCGCCTGCGGTGGTCGTGTGACGACCGGCCGAGAGAGCGCGGGCAAGCCCGCGAAGCGCGCGCCACACGTACCCGGAACGGGCGCCTGCCCCGCGCATCGCCAGTAAATGAACGGAATCCACAGGGCACTGGTATTACGCTGCCGGTATGAGTCCGTTCGCCGATCACGTGATGATGCCCCGCTCTCGGGGCCGCTGACGCCGCACGGACTGATCGCTGCGAGGCCCTGGTACCTGGTACGGGGCCTCGATCGGTATCGCGATCGGAGCCCCAGAAATCTGGAGGTTCCCAATGACTGCACCGCACACCTACATCACCACCACGATCCCGTACGTCAACGCTCGCCCGCATCTGGGCTTCGCGCTGGAACTCGTCCAGGCCGACGTCCTCGCCCGCCATCGCCGCCAACGGGGCGACCACGTCCGGTTCCAGACCGGTACGGACGACAACTCGCTGAAGAACGTGCTGGCCGCCGAGGCCGCGGGTGTCGATGTCCAGGAATTCGTCGACGAGAACGCCGCCGCCTTCGTCGCGTTGGCCGAACCCTTGTCGCTCTCGGTGGACGACGTCATCCGTACCAGCCGGGACCCTCGGCATCGGGCCGGCGTCGAACGCTTCTGGCAGGCCTGCGCCAAGGCGGGCGACCTTTACCGCAAGCACTACGAAGGCCTGTACTGCGTCGGCTGCGAGCAGTTCTACACGCCAGCGGAACTGATCGATGACCGGTGCGCCGAACACGGCACCCGGCCGCAGCGGGTCGCTGAGGAGAACTGGTTCTTCCGCCTGTCCCGCTACGCCGATCGCCTCCACGACCTGATCGCCACCGGCACGCTGCGCATAGAACCCGCCGAACGCCGCAACGAAGTGCTCGCCTTCATAGCCGGCGGCCTGGAGGACTTCTCCATCTCCCGGTCCACCGCCAGGGCGCGCGGCTGGGGCATCGCCGTACCCGGCGATCCCGGACAGGTGATCTACGTATGGTGGGACGCACTGGGCAATTACCTCACCGCACTCGGCCATGGCACCGGAAGCGCAGACAAGCGGCGTTGGTGGGACGGCGCCGAACGCCGCGTTCATTTGCTCGGCAAGGGAGTGCTGCGCTTCCATGCCGTCTACTGGCCGGCCATGCTGCTGTCGGCCGGGCAACCGCTGCCGACCGACATCCTGGTGCACGACTACCTCACCGCCGACGGCCGCAAGATCAGCAAATCGGGCGGTGCCACCGTCGATCCGGCCGCGCTCGTCGAGCGGTACGGCACCGACGCGGTCCGCTGGTGGCTGCTGCGCGAAGTGCCACGGGTCGGGGACGCCGACTTCACCGCCGACCGGCTCGTCCATCGCTCCGATGACGAACTCGCCAACGGCGTCGGCAACCTCGTCAACCGGGTCGTCTCCATGCTCCACCGCTACCGCGACGGTCAGGTTCCCGCGGGTGACGACGGACCGGCCCCCGAAGCCCAGGAGCTGGACGCAACAATCCACCGGGCACCGGATTTCGTCGACGCCGCGCTGGCTGACTTCGACTTCCGCCGCGCCACCGCGGCGGTGTGGGCGATCGCCGACCAGGCCAACCGCTACATCAGCCACGTCCGCCCCTGGGAGCTGGCCAAAGCCGAACGCACCGGTGACGATCAAGCCGCCCGACGGCTCGATGCCGTGCTGGCGACGCTCGTCCGCTCATGCCGAGCGGTCGCCGAGCACCTGCAGCCCTTCCTGCCGGACGCCGCGTACCGCATCAACCAACAGTGCACACCCCTTGAGGGACGACTCCCCAGCCCCGCGCCGGTCTTCCGAAGACTGGCCGCCGCACCCGCATCAACATCACCGTCATAGCCCGCGAACCCTCGCGCGCAGTCCACCGCAGGCAGCCCTCTTCCTGTCGCCGCCTCGCTCAGATCGACCGCAACCTCGGCGGCCCGCGCGCGCCGCCGTCACGAATGAGGCCCGATCACCTGGAGAAAAAGATGTCCCGCTCCGATCCGAAGCAGGTGGTCGCACATGCTCGGTGGAACGAAGAACGGCGGTCCGCCGTGTCCCCGAACATGCGTCTCGCCGTGCGATGCCCAAGCGGTGACCGTGGACGCTGGGAGCAGCGATACGTTTACATCCTGCCGCCGGTCCAGCCTCAAGAAGCCTTCGGGCGCTCACTCCTACCGGGGAGCGGGATCCGCAGCGTTCTTCAGCAATCCCGGACGCGCCCACCGCCCTAGCGGAGCAGGCTGTAACGATGTCCAGGCGATGCCAGTACTGGGAGTTCCGATGACGGTCATCCTCGCGATCGACGACCTGCGCGCCTTCCCCCGGGCGAGCCGGATCGCCCGTACCAGCCAGGAGGGCGTCCAACTGCTCGAAGAGCACCGTGCCTGTGAGATCGACGAGCTGTGGCTCGACCACGATCTGGGCGGCGAGGACAGCATCATGCCGGTCGTGATCCTGCTGGAACGGGCGGCCTTCGACGGCCACCCGTTCACGATCGGCACGGTCTACGTGCACAGCGCGAATCCGATCGGCGCGGAGACGGTCGTCCGGGCGCTCAAGCGTTGGAATTATCGAGTCCGGCAGGTGACGGCACCAGCGTCCACGAACTCCTGAGAAGCACTTCCCACCGTTCCGCCAAGCGATCCCGCCGCTCCGCCATTGTTGCCGCAGCACCTCCCCCCTGGCTTGGATCTCGACCAGCGGATCCGTCCGCGCCACTCGCCCCCGGCCACTCGAACTCCAGGCGCCCACATCCCCATATCGCCGAATCTCGTACATCACCACGGCAGGAGAATCGTGGTGGCGATCGAGGCGATCGCCGGGACGACTCCGAGGAGAACGAACGCGGGCAGGAAGCACGCGCCGAGCGGAGCGAGCGACATGATGCCCGCGGTTCGGGCGCGCGCGGCGGCGGCCGTGCGGGCCGTGCGCCGCTGGTCCCGCGCGAGCCGTTCGAGAGGCCCCGCAGGCGCGGCGCCGCTCTGTCCGGCTCGTATCGCAGTACGTGCCAAGGGCGCTAACGCGGGCTCTTCAGCAAGGGCCAGCCAGGCCGCTTCAGGGTCCGCTCCGAGCCTTATCTGCGCGGCCGTTCCATGCAGATCCTCACCGAGCGGACCGCCGACCGCACCGGCCACGGCCTCCACGGCTTCGCTCCATGGCGTACCGCCGCGCAGGCACGCGGCAAGCAGGTCCACCGCGATAGGCAGGTCGGCGATGAGGCGCGCGCGGCGCCGCCTGTCTTCCTGACGAGCGACCCGTCCGAACGAACGGTGGACCGCCACCCCTGCCAGGATCCCGAGCCCGGCACCGAGAACCCCGCCGATCACCGCCACGCAGACGAGACCTGCCATTGCGGTCGCGACCGACCGCAAGAATTTCTCGCGGCCTTGCCGCTCAGCCACATGCTGCTTCGAGGCCGAGTCCGGCACGCCTGGAGAATGCGCCGATCGTGGGTGCGATTCACCAGCAGATCCATTGCTCCACCGACGTTGCGGCCTGCTCTGCGAACGACCTTGCTCATCCTGGCCGAGAAGGGGGACGCGGCGCCGGCCCCATGGCTCTTGGAAAAGTGGCGTCACACGTCCCGACGGGGAGTGGCCTCCGCCCCCAGCCCGCTGCCGAACAAGCCACCTCCGAGACTTGCGCGAGAAGCGATCTCCAGCCCATCGACCACCGCCGAAAAACCCTCTGCTCACCCCAGGAAGATCGTTTCCTGTCCTCGCAACGGAAGCATCCCGGACGGCGAGCTGACGCCTGAGCCTCCGCGCCGCAGGCGAGGCCGAACGAGGCAACGAAAATACCCGCGCACCGAAACGAACCACGGCCGCCAAAACCAGCATGATCCCCCCTCCCGAACCGACACGTGCCCGCGCTTTCCTCCCCCGCCTTCACCTCCGCGACCGACACCACGAGGGCGGCGGAGGCAGGGGCGGAAATTCGTCTGACTCAGGAGCTGTCCTCATCGAAGCTCCGCCGCACTTTCGGCCAGGCGGCTGGTCCACCAGAGGCCGAGGGCGTTGAGGGTGACTCCTCCGAGCAGGCATCCGATTCCGGGGAGAGTGGCGAAGAGAAACCTCAGCGGGTCCGCTCCTAACGCGGCCGCCATACTCAGACCCAGGACCGGCAGACCTGCGAGCAGCCGCGCCGTCGCGCGGGGTCCGGCGAGCTGCGTCGCGATCTCTTGGCGTTGCGCCTCCTCGTCCCGCAGTGCGGCGGCGAGGCCGTCCAGAACCGTGGCGAGAGAGCCGCCCCGCTCGGCGCCGATCCGCCAGCAGGCGGCGAGGAGACGGAGTCCTTCCGCCCCCGGCCGCGAGGCCAGTTCCTCCAGTCGCTCGACTGGTGAACCGTGCGCCTCCAGTACCCGCGGGGGCAGCGTTCCTGCCACTCGTCCCGCATGCTCGATCAGCGGGCTTCGTATCCCCGCGCTCACCTCCGCGGGGCGCTGCCGTCGAGTGAAGCCGGATGGCGGCGGCACACCAGCCGGAACCAGCTCCAGCAATTCCACGGCGATGCGCTGATCGAGCAACGCCGCGGTTATGGCGAACGCCTCGTCCGGCGTACGGCCTGCGGCAAGTTCTGACGCCATGCCGTCGCATAACTCGATGACCCCGTCCCGCCATCGCTGCGCCGACTTATTGCGCTCGCCCACAGCATCCGTCCGCGCGCGTACGTGCCGAACAAGTTGCGCTAGGAGGCGCCGCCCCCATCTGCTCTTCGGGTGCTCTGGTACGAGCAGCCGCCTCAGGCGACGCTCCGCCGCCTTCGGCTTGGCCAGCCGCCAGAGCAGGACAGCCGCGCAAGCCGCTGCAAACCCGATGAGGGCCACCATGCCGGTCCTCCTTTCGTCAACAGCACCGTTCGTGAACTGCGCCGCTTCCACAACCGAGCCGTACGGTCGACAAGAACGCTCCCCTCCAGCGGTAGTCGCGCCCGTCGCCGACTCGGGCGGCATCTTTGTGAGTCAGCCCCGGTCGGCGCGAAAGTGTTCGAGCTGTGGCGAACAGCCGGGTACAGGCAGCGGTCGTGGTGAGGCGAGCGGCCAGGCGCTGCCAAGGGTCGGCCTTCACCTCGTCGTAGGCATCGCCGACGCCGGTGGCGGGCAGTTCGGTGGGCGGGTTGGGCTCGTGGAACGGCTGTCGAACAGCTAGAGCTCATGGAACGACTCCCAGCTCATGGAACGGCTCGTTGAAGGGCCCACGGAACGTCTCGTTGAACAGCGCCGCTCGCTGCGTCCGAGCCCGGACTCCGCCCACCACACGTGCAACGTCGTGCCCACACGCTCGTGCCCACACGCTCGTGTCCGCGCGTTCGTGTCGCGCGTTCGTGTCCGCGCGTTCGTGTCCGCGCGTTTCGGTTCCCGCTCTTGGGCGGCTCATGGGGACCGGCCCTTGAGACGGCTCGGGAACGGCTCGTGGGACAGCTTGCGGTACGGCTCGTGGGACGGCTCGGGAACAGCTCGTGGACGGCTTAGGGGCAGCTGAGGGAACAGCTCGTGGTTGGGAGCGGCAGAGAGCTGCTGCGGTTGGCGCCGGGGGCGTGGGTCAGGGAGGGGTCCACTGGGGGAGGCGGGTGGCTAGGAGGGCGGCGCCGGGAGCGGTTGTCGGGGTGCCGGTCGGGGTGAAGGAGATGGCGGGGGTCGCGGTGACGTAGCCGTCGGGGGCGCGGGTCAGTAGGCGGATCTCGGAGATGCGGCGGGGGCCGCCGTTGGGGGCGCGGGTCATGTGGATCACCAGGTCCAGGGCCGCCGCGGCCTGGCTGTGGACGGCTTCGCGGGACAGGCCCGCGGCGCAGCCCAGGGCCTCCAGGCGGGCGGGGACGTCGGCGGCCGTATTCGCGTGCAAGGTGCCGCAGCCTCCTTCGTGGCCGGTGTTCAGGGCGTTTAGGAGACTCGCCACCTCCGAACCGCGGACCTCCCCTACGACCAGGCGGTCGGGGCGCATTCGGAGGGCCTGGCGGACGAGGTCGTGGAGGGTCACGCCGCCGGCCTGCTCCACGTTGGGCGGGCGGGCCTCCAGGCGGACGACGTGGGGGTGGTCGGGGCTCAGTTCGGCGGAGTCCTCGACCAGGACGAGGCGTTCGCCGGGGTCGGCCATGGACAGGAGCGTGCTGAGGAGGGTGGTCTTGCCCGTGCCGGTGCCGCCGGTCACCAGGAAGGCGGCCCGGGCGGTCACGACGGCCGACAGGAGGCCGGCGCCGGCGGGCGGGACGGTGCCCGCCGCGACGAGCTCGTCGAGGGTGAACGCGCGACGGCGGGGGAGGCGCAGGGACAGGCACGTGCCGTTCGGGGCGATCGGCGGCAGTACGGCGTGGAGCCGGATGCCGCCGGGCAGGCGGGCGTCGGCGTACGGGGAGGCGTCGTCGAGGCGGCGGCCCGCGGCGGCGGTGAGGCGCTGGGCGAGGCGGCGGAGCGCGGCCTCGTCCGGGAACCTCGTCGCGGTACGGGTCAGGCCGGCGCCGGTGTCCACCCAGACCTCCGTGGGGCCGTTGACGAGGACGTCGGTGACGTCCGGGGAGCGCAGCAAGGGCTCCAAGGGGCCCGCTCCCACGAACTCGGCGCGTAATTCGTCCGCCAGGGCCAGTACCTCGCGATCGCCCAGGAGGCGCTCCTCGGCGCGCAGGGCGGCCGCGACACGGCCGGGGGTGGGCTCGGCCGCGGTGGTGGCCAGGCGGCCGCGTACGGCGGCGGAGAGGCTCGGCGGGATGGTCGTCATGCGGCCTGCTCCAGGGGGCGGCCGAAGTCGAGGGAGGCCAGGAGGCGGGAGCAGAAGTCGCCGGTGGAGCTGCGGCGCAGGGAGCCCGCGAGGTCGCCCGTCTCCAGTGCCGCGGCCAGCTTCCGGTCCCTGTCGAACGCTCCGGCCAGGGGGAGGTCGAGCGCTTGGGCCATGAGGTCCGGGGTCACTCCGTTGGAGGAGGGGCCGCGCGCGACGAGGCGCAGGTCGCGGACGTCGTCGCGGAGGGTGCTCAGCAGGTCGTCGGCGGCCATCGTCGCGCGCACCTCGGCGGGCGCCAGGAGGAGGGTGACGTCCGCCGCGCGGAGGGCGCGCCGCCCGATCTCCCCTTGGTGGCGCGGGACATCGGCGATCACGAGGTCGAAGCCGCGGACGGCGGCGTCGAGGAGGGCGCCGGTCGCGTCGCCGGTGACCTCGGTGGGGCCGCCGCGGTGCCAGGAGAGGACGGAGAGGTCGCCCAGGCGCGGCAGCGCCTCGTAGAGGTTGGCGGCGCTGAGGCGGCCCTGGCGGGTGGCGAAGTGCGGCCAGCGCGCTCCCTGCTGCTCCTCCAGGCCGAGTACGAGGTCGATGCCTCCGCCCAGCGGGTCGCCGTCGATCAGCAGCGTGCGCAGGCCGTCGCGGGCGGCGGTGAGGCCGAGGGCGGCGGACAGCACGCTGGCGCCGGCGCCGCCGGTGGCGCCCAGGACGGAGATCAGGGTGCCCCAGCCCTCGGCCGGCTCGGCGGCGGCCGCCAGCGCGTCGATGAGCCAGGTCTCGTCGCCGGGCAGCCGGGCGACGTCCTGCGCGCCGATCTCCACGGCCCGGCGGTACGGGTCGGCGGTGTCGCCGGCCGCGGCCACCAGGGCGACGCCCGGGCGCCGGTCGGGGGTGCGGGCGGCGATCTCGCCGGCGAGGTCGCCGCCGACCAGGATGAGCGACGGCCAGTGCCAGTTCTGCCGCGCGTGCTCGGCCTCGTGGACGAGTTCTATCTCGACGTCCGCGGCGGCCGCCAGCCGCAGCAGGTCGTCGGTGATCGAAGGGTCTCCGGTCGCGATCATGGCCGCGATGGTCATGGGGCCTCCCGCCGTTCTGGGAGCTCCACCATGCGGCGGCCGCGATCGGGGGCGGTAGGGGCTGCCGGGATTGTGGATAACTTCGCGCGGCGGGCGGCCGCGGCTCAGCCGGGCCCGCGGGCCGGAGAGTGGTCGTCCCAGGACTCCGGCGGCGACAGGCACGTGTCGCAGTTGCCGCAGGGCATGGCGGGCTGGCCGAAGTAGTCGAGCAGGCGGACGCGGCGGC
>NZ_JBEZWH010000027.1:0-97319 GCF_040703975.1 Spirillospora sp. NPDC029432 | reverse complement strand
ACTGCTGGCCCGGCGCGGGCGGCGGGGGCGGGGGCGTGTACTGCTGGCCGGGCGGCATGTACTGGTTCGCGGGCGGCGGGGGCGGCGGCGCGTACTGCGGCGCGGGCGCGGCGGGAGCCGGCGGCGCGGGCGGCGCGGGCGGGGGCGCCTGCGGAGCGGGCGGAGCCTGGGGGGCCGGCGGGGCCTGCGGCGCGGGCGGGGCCTGCGGTGCCGGAGCGGGCTCGTCCACGGAGATGCCGAAGTCGGTGGCCAGCCCGCCCAGGCCCGAGTCGTACCCCTGGCCGACCGCGCGGAACTTCCACGCGCCCTGGCGCCGGTACAGCTCGCCCAGCACGAACGCCGTCTCCGACGTGGCGCCCGGGTTCTCGAAGCGCGCCACCTCCGTGCCGGCGGCCGCGTCCACCACCCGCACGTACAGGCCCTGGAACTGGCCGAACGTGCCGCCGTCCGAGGACGCAGCGATCACGATGCGCTCGATGGCCGGCTCGACCCGGCCGAGGTCGACCGCCAGCACGTCCCGTACGGTCGGGCCCTGCTGCTTGCCCTCGTGCCGGACCGAACCGGACCCGTGCGCGGGCTGGTTGTAGAAGACGAAGTCGTCGTCCGAACGCACCCGGCCGGTCTCCGCGAGCAGCAGCGCGGAGGCGTCCGCGTCGGGCACGCCGGGGCCGCTCTGCCAGCCCAGCTCGATCTTCACCGACGGCACCGGGACCGGCGTGTTGGCGCCCTTCTGCATGGACATGAACGCTCCTCCTCCTCATCCGACGTTCACAACCTATGCCAGTCGCGCGCCCCGGCGGCCAGGCCCGGCGAAGCTCCGGCCACCCGCGTCCACCAGCGGGACTCGCGCGATCCGCGCGCCGGGCGTCATACTCGCGGTCGAAACCCGGGCCCGCCCCCGCCCCGAAGGAGCCGACGGCATGCGCTCACGGCCGCTGTTCGACGTCGCCGCCCTCCTCGCGCGCCTCGGCGCGGGCGTCGTCTTCATGGCGCACGGCTGGCAGAAGATCGAGGCCGGCATCACCGCGACGGGCCGCTCGTTCGACGCGCTGGGCGTGCCGCTGCCGACGGGCGCCGCCGTGTACGCCGCGTTCGTCGAGCTGCTGGGCGGTGCCGCGCTGATCGCCGGGCTGGGGCTGCCGGTCGTGGGGGTGCTGCTGTTCGTCGACATGGCGGGCGCGTTCGTGTTCGTGCACGCGGGCGAGGGCCTGTTCCTGGTCGACGGCGGGACGGCGCGCAACGGCTACGAGCTGGTGCTGGTGCTCGGGCTGACGAGCCTGCTGTTCGCGGCGGGCGCGGGCGGGCGGCTCACCCTGGACCGGTGGCTGCTCGCGGGCCGGCCGCGCCGCTCCTCCGGTGACGGCGGCGACGACGACGAGGAAGAGGACGAGCAGAGCTTCGTCGCGTCGCTCCGCGAGCCGGAGGCTCCGGGCGCGCCCGGAGCGCTCACGAAGCCGAAGCCGGAGCCCAAGGCCCCGGCCCCCAAGCCCCCGGCGCCGCCGGAATCCGCCGTCCGGCCGGAGAGGAAGCCGCGGCTCGCCACCGACATCGTGGAGGGCGAGGCGGACGACACGCTCGTCGCGGGCCGCCGCAAGCCGGGCCGGCGCCGCCGTACGGACGACACCCGGCCCATCCGCCGCGAAGGCGACCAGGGCCCCGGCCGCAAGGGCGCGGCTGGTAAGGACGGCAAGGGCGCGGACGGCAAGGGCGCGGACGGCAAGGACGCCTGACCGCGGCCTACGGCACCCGCGCGGTCCACTCCGGGTTCTCGAACTTCTCCCCGGCGAGCTTCTCCGCGCGGCGCAGCTCCTCGTCGCTCACGCGATCGTCCACGAGCCCGTAGCGGCCGCGGAAGTGCCCCACCATCCGGTCGATGATCTCCTCGCGCGGCAGCCCGGTCTGGCGGCGCAGCGGGTCCACCCGCTTGCCCGCGCTGGCGATGCCCTTGCCGGACAGCTTCTCCTTGCCGATCCGCAGCACCTCCAGCATCTTGCCCGCGTCGATGTCGTACGACATCGTCACGTGGTGCAGCACCGCGCCGGCCGCCAGCCGCTTCTGCGCCGCGCCGCCGATCTTGCCGTTCTCGGAGGTGATGTCGTTCAGCGGCCGGTACCAGGCCTTGATGCCCAGCTCGCCGAGCGCGCCGAGCACCCAGTCGTCCAGGAACGCGTAGCTCTCGGCGAACGACATGCCCGCGACCAGCGACTCCGGCACGTACAGCGAGTACGTGATCGTGTTGCCCGGCTCCACGAACATCGCGCCGCCGCCGCTGATGCGGCGCACCACGGTGACGCCGTGCCGGTCCGCGCCCGCGGGGTCCACCTCGTTGCGCAGCGACTGGAAGCTGCCGATGATCACCGAGGGCGAGGCCCACTCCCAGATCCGCAGCGTCGGCGGCCGCCGCCCGGCGCCCACCTCCTCGGCGAGCACCTGGTCCAGCGCCATGTGCAGGGCCGGCTCCTGCGGCCCGTCGTGGATCAGCCGCCACTCGTGGTCCCGCCAGTCGGACGCGTGCGCGACGGCGCGCCGCACCGCGATCCCGACCGCCTCGGCGGTCAGCCCGAGCAGCACCGTGCCCGGCGGCAGCCCGCGCTCCACCTTCGCCGCGATCTCGGCCGCCTCCAGCGTCGCGGGCAGCCCGTCCAGGGCCGCGTCGATCGCCTCCAGCGCCTCGTCCGGCTCCAGGAAGAAGTCCCCGCTGATCCGCGGCGACCTCAGCACCCCGTCCACGACCTCCAGGTCGGCGACCACCAGCTTGCCGCCCGGCACCTTGTACTCCCCGTGCATCACGTCCAGTGACAACCACGCGCGCGCCCGGCGGATTCCGCCTACTTCTCGGACAGGGCCAGCACGCTCCCCTCGCCGTTCGCGGAGATCAGGAGGCGGCCGCCGGGGCCTGCCGCGAGCCCGGCGAACGGGCGCGGCGGGGCGGGGACGCCCGGCGGGACGGGCGGCCGCACCCGGCCGGGGGCGGCGGTCCCCGGGGGCAGGCCGACCGCCAGGTCCTCGGCGTCGATCCGGCTCTCCCCCGTGGCGGTCGAGATCGCCAGCAGGCGCCGGCGCCCGACCTCCACGACGAACAGCTCGCCGCCGCGGACGGCCAGCCCCTGCGGCGCCTCCAGCCCCTCCACCAAGGGCACGGCCGCGCCGCCGTCGAGCCGGAGCACCGCGCCGCGCTCCTCGTCGCTGGCGTAGCAGCGCCCCTCGGCGTCGAACGCCACGTCCACCGGGCGGCCGAGGCCCTCGGCGAGTACGGAGACCCGGTCGTCCGGGCCGATCCGCACGATCCGGCCGGCGCCCGTCTCCGCGACCACGAGCGCGCCGTCCGGCGCGACCGCGATCCCGCCGGGCTCGTCCAGGTCCCTGGCCCGTACCCGGGTGGTCCGCTCCACCGGATCGTGGGTGCGCACGTCCCCGGTCTGGGAGGTGAGGTGCAGCAGCCCGTCGTCGCCGGCGGTGACGGCGTGGACGAAGACCGCCAGCTCATGGGTGACGGCGTCGCCGTCCTCCGCGTTCTCTGTGTTCGCGTTCTCTGTGTCCGCTTTCTCTGTGTCCGCTTTCTCTGTGTCCGTGCTCTCGGTGCGGGCCAGGCGGTAGTGGTCGGCCGCGTAGACCGTCCCGCCGAGATCGACCGTGATGCCGAACGGGCCGTCCAGGCCGCGCGGGACGATCTCGCGGGTGCGGCCGTCGGCGTGCATCTCGGTGACCCCGCCGCTGGCGTAGCTGGAGACGAACATGCGGTTCTCGCCGTCGAACGCCGCGTTGTCCAGCCCGGTGACGCCCGAGGTGACGATCCACCGGCGCCCGGTGTCCAGGTCGATCCGGGTCACGATGCCCTCGGCGCCGCGCGACAGGACCGTCAGGATCCCGCCCTGGTCGAAGCGCACCGCGACCGGCTCGTGCACCCGCTCGGCGACGAGCTCCGGCGGGCCGGAGCCGTCCGCCGGGACGCGCCACACCTGGTCCCCGACCATGTGCGGGTAGTACAGGCAGCCGTCCGGCCCGAGCTGCATCGCGTTGCCCATGGCGAGCCCGCCGGCCAGCGGCACCGGGTCGCCGCCGCCGGGGAACAGCTCCAGCAGCCGGCCGTCCATCCTCATCTCGTTGACGAACAGCCGGTCGCCGACGCAGGCGATGCCGTTCGGCGCCACCAGGTCGTCCGACACCAGGGTGTACTCGCCCTCCGGGCCGCGCCGCCACACCCGCCCCGGGGTCAGGTCGGTGATGTACATCGAGCCGTCCGCGCCGAACGCGAGGTCGTCCGGCGCCAGGACCGGACCGTCCATCGGCACCACCACCTCGACGTCCCCGGACGCGGGGTCCACCGCGCTGATCTGCCCGGCGAGGAACTGCGCCACGTACAGCCGCCCGTCGGGCCCGAACGCGACACCGTTCGAGCCCCACAGGCGGTTGGTCCGGACGAGCCTGCGCACGTCCCAGCGGCGGCTCGACGGCCGCCCGCGCCCGGTGCCGTCGAACCGGCTGGGCCGGGCCGTCACTTCCGGCCCCCGGTGTCCGGGACGAGCACCTCGCCGAACCGGTCGTCCTCGCGCCACCGGCGCAGGAGCTCCTGGAACGCGACCGGCCCGTCCCCGAACATCTGGCTGCGCGGCGGCGGCATGCCCTCGCGGTTCTTGTAGCCGGGCGTGCACTCCATCTGGAACCGGTACAGGTCCGGCGCCCTCTCGTCGATCAGGTCGATCCAGCCGGCCTCGGCCTCCTCGGTCGGCTCCACGTACCGCGCCCCGCGCTCGCGCGCCGCGGCGATGACCGCTGCGATGTGCGTGGCGCCGGTGTCGAGCACGTGCACGAAGTTCACCGCGGGGGCGCCCTGGATGGAGCCGAGCTGGAACAGGTTGGGGAACCCGCGGGTGCAGAACGCCTGGAACGTCCTCGGCCCGTCCTTCCAGCACTCGGCCATGGTGACGCCGCCGCGCCCGTACGCCGGGAGCCGCCCGGAGACGGTCGCCGGCAGCGGCGAGTCGAATCCGGTGGCGAAGATGATGCAGTCCACCTCGTACCGGGCGCCGCCGACGACGACCGCGTCCTCCTCGACGCGCTCGACGCCGCCGTGGTCGGCCGTGTCGACCAGCGTGACGTTGGGGCGGTTGAAGGTCTGCAGGTACTCGTCGCTGAACGTGGGGCGCTTGCACTCGTAGCGGTACCAGGGCTTGAGCAGCTCCGCCGTCCGCGGGTCCCGGACGATGCCGTCGACCCGGGCGCGCAGCTCGTTCATCTTGCGGAAGTCGTCCAGCTCGTCCCGGAGGTCCTGGTCGGGATCGCCGGACGAGGGGCTGCCGCTGCCGGGGACGCCGGCGCGGAGCCGCCGGGCGGTGCTGGTCCAGGCGTCCCCCACGAGGTCCTCCTCCACCGGCTCGCCCGAGACGATGGAGAGGAAGTTGTCCATGCGGCGCCGCTGCCAGCCCGGCTCCAGCGAGGCCGCCCACTCGGGATCGGTGCGGCGGTTGCCGCGCACGTCCACCGAGGACGGCGTGCGCTGGAACACGTACAGGTGCCCGGCGTCCCTGCCCAGGTGCGGGACGACCTGGACGGCGGTGGCGCCGGTGCCGACCAGCGCGACGCGCTTGCCGGCCAGCCCGTGCAGGTTCCCGCCGTCGCCGCCGCCGGTGTAGTCGTAGTCCCACCGGTTGGTGTGGAAGGTGTGGCCCTTGAACGTCCGGATGCCGGGGATGCCCGGCAGCTTCGGGCGCAGGAACGTCCCGTTCGTCACCACGACGTAGCGGGCCCTGATGCGGTCGGCGCGGTCGGTGCCGAGCAGCCACTCGGCGGCCTCCTCGTCCCAGCGCAGCTCGGTCACCTCGGTCTGGAAGCAGGCGTCCCGGTAGAGGTCGAACGTCCGGCCGATCGCCTGCGCGTGCCGGCGGATCTCCTCGCCCGGGGCGTACTTCCACTCCGGTACGGAGCCGACCTCCTCCAGCAGCGGCATGTAGACGTACGACTCGATGTCGCAGTGGATGCCGGGGTACCGGTTCCAGTACCAGGTGCCGCCGAAGTCGCCGCCCTTCTCGATCACGCGGATCGACTCCACGCCGTGCCGGCGCAGTCGCGCGGCGGCGAGCAGCCCGCCGAAGCCGCCGCCGATGACGGCCACCTCGACCGAGTCGTGCAGCGGGTCCCGGGCGAAGTCCGGATCGGCGTACGGGTCGTCGGCGTAGTAGGCGAAGTCGCCGGTGGCCTCCTGGTACTGGACGGCGCCGTCCGGGCGGATCCGGCGGTCCCGCTCGGCGCGGTACTTCGCGCGCAGGGCCTCGGGGTCGAAGCCCGGGTCGTCCGGGCCGGCGGCGGGGGGCACGGGGGCATGCGTGTCGAACACGTCGGAACCGTCTCCTGTCTTCCCCCCGTGCCGGGAGCTGGCACGCGGGCGGGATGTACGTTCAGTTGCCGGTCGCATTAAATCAGCTGATTGATTTAAATTAGAGGCCGCCTGTCCCGCGCACAACCCCGCCGGGGACCGCGCTCAGCGCGTGACGGGTGCCCGCCAGAGCGCGACGATCGCGTCGATCAGGCCGTCCGCGGTGGCGCGCCAGGTTGGGCGGACGGGGAACCTGTTCTCCGCGAGGGCGCGCTCCCGCTCGGCCGCCATCTGGAGGATCAGATGGCGCGCCATGACGGCGCGCTCCTGGTGCACGTCCACGGGCAGCTCGGGCAGGTGCCGGGCCAGCCCGTCCGACAGCCAGGGCAGCGACGGCGAGGCCAGGAACGACTCCTCGATCATGATCTCGTACAGCGCCGGGTCGGCCATGGCCTGGACGGTGAAGCGGGCGTACCAGCTCGGCGTGCCCAGGTCGTCCAGGTGGCCGGTGACCGGGCGGACCAGGCAGGCGACCCAGTCCCGCAGGTCGGCGGAGTCGCCGATCTCCTCCAGCATCCGCACCCGGGCGCCCTCCATGGGCACGGCGTGCCGGCGGATGATCGCGCGGACCACGTCGGCCTTGGTACCGAAGTGGTAGCTGACCGCCGCGTTGTTGCCCTGCCCCGCCGCCTCGCTGATCTGCCGGTTGGACACCGCGTGGATGCCGCGCTCGGCGAACAGCCGCTCCGCCGCGTCCAGCAGCGCCTCGCGGGTCGCGCCGGCCCGCTCGTCGCGGACCGTCCTGCTCCTGCTCATCCGGACGGTCACTAGCGGGTACGGCCCCGCGCCTTCAGCGGCACGGAGGGCAGGTCGGGCGCGGCCAGCGGGGCACCCTCGTACCCCTCGACCCGGCCGAACCGCTCCCCCGCCGTCCAGTCGGCGCGCGCCTGAGCGATCTCCTCGCCGGTCCGGCCGACGAAGTTCCACCACATCACGAGCCTCTCCTCGAACGGCTCGCCGCCCAGCAGGACCAGCCCGGCGCCGCCGGCGTCCGCCCGCAGCGGCAGCTCCCGCCGCCCGCAGCCGAGGTAGAGCATCGAGCCGGGCTCCAGCCGGACGCCGTCGACCTCGGTGATCCCGGACATGGTCAGCGCCGCGTACTCGAAGTCGGGCTCCACCGGGAGCCGCACGTCCGCGCCGTCCGCGAGCTCCAGGTCGGCGCCCACGATCGGGGTGTACGCCGCGCCCGGCGAGGCGGCGCCGTCCAGCTCGCCCAGGATGACCGTGCCCCGGAACCCGGGGCCGGTCACGGCGGGCAGGTCGGCGTGGTGCTCGAACGCGGGCGCGACGTTCCGGCGCTCCTCGGGCAGGGCCACCCACAGCTGCGCGCCGTGCAGCATCCGCCCGTGCTCGCGCGGCGACTGCTCCGAATGCGCGATCGCGCGCCCGGCCGTCATCAGGCCGAGCTCCTTCGGCCGCACGGTCTGGACGCTGCCGACGCTGTCGCGGTGCAGCACCTCGCCCGCGTGCAGCCAGCTCACCGTCTGCAGGCCGATGTGCGGGTGCGGCGGCACCTGCATGCCGGGCTCGCCCTCGATGTCGTCGGGCCCGTAGTGGTCGACGAAGCACCAGGCGCCCACCATCCGCCGTCCCAGGGTGGGCAGCAGCCTGCGCACCACGGTGCTCTCGCCGAGCGGGACGGCGCGCGGCTTCAGCAGCTCGCGCACCGGCCCGCCGGCCACGTCGTCACGCCCGCCGCACACCACCGGCGCCGGCCTGGTCTGGAGATCGCTCACCCGCCCCACGGTACTCGCGGCGGGCGGTCATCCGCCGCTCGCGCGCAGGGCCTCGATCAGCCACTCGTAGGCCGGGACGCCCGCGGGCGGCGGCGGGTCGCCCTTGATCATCGCCATCAGGTGCCAATAGCGCTCGACCCGGGCGTCGGTGAACGTCTCCAGCGTCTTCCGGAGCCGGGCCCGTTCGGCCGCCGGGGTGTCCGGCGGGACGATCCGGTCCAGGACGGCCCGGCCCGCCGCCGAGCCGGGGGTGACCCCTTCGTCCAGCGCCCGCCCGACGTGCTCGGTGACGGCCCGCGGGTCGGGCCCGGAGGGCGGCTCGCCGGCGCCGGCGCTCCCGGCGACCGCCATCTCGCGGACGCGCCGCCGGAAGTCCTCGTCGGCGACGAGCTCGCCCAGCTCGATCCAGGCGTCCACCTGCTCGGGGGCGGGGTCGTCGGGCAGCTCCGGCAGCCGCCGCATGTTCTCCGCGATCCCCATCGCGGGCCCGTCGGGGTCGATGCCCTCGACGACCTCCGCGACGAAATCGTCGATGATCTGCTGCCGCTCGCGCGCGGACAGCCTTGCCAGCCGGTGCATCAGTAGCGTCTCCTCGATCGTGCTCCCGCGCTCGGCGACCGTGCTCAGCACGGCGCGGCGCAGCCGGAGCGTGCGGATCTCCGCGTCCAGCGCGGCCACCTGCGCGGCCGCCACCTCGGCGACCGTGTCGGCGCGCGCCAGCACGGCCCGTACCTGGTCCAGCCCGAGACCCAGCTCGCGCAGGGTCTGGACGAGCTCGAGCCGGGCCACCGCCGCGGCGTCGTAGAGCCGGTAGCCGCCGGCGGACCGGCCGGCCGGCACCAGCCCGCTGTCGGACCAGAACCGGATCGTCCGCGCCGACAGGCCGGTACGGCGGGCCAGCTGCCCGATGGTGAACCCCGCGCTCGTCGAGCTCATGGAGACGACTCTGCACCTTCCAGCCGCTGGAACCTCAAACGCTTTCCGCGGCCGGTTCCCGCATGATCACTCGGCACGCTATGCCCGTACGGCTATAGCGGAACCCGAATATGCAATTACCCAATCATACGTTGAGGCGCCAGGATGTGAGCGCGGACACAGCGTGACCGTGACGGCCCCCGCCACCGTCGATCCGTCCGCGACACGGCCCCTGACCTCCGAAGGAGCGGCGTTGACCCCGATCCGACCGGCCGATCCCACGGCGTACTTCACGTACCGGAACCCCGGCGACTACCACGCGGACTGGAAGGGCTTCTACGAGACCGCGCTGGAGAAGCGGGCCGAGGTCCGGGACGCCTTTCCGCACGCGCTGGACCTCAAGTACGGTCCCGATCCGGCGCAGCTCGCCGACGTCTACCACCCGGAGGGCGCGGCCGGGTGCCCGGTGATCGTCTACTTCCACGGCGGGCGGTGGCGGGAGGGCCATCCGGCCTTCTACGACCATTTCGCCGCCCCCTGGGTGGAGGCGGGAGCGGTGTTCGTGTCCTGCGGCTACCGGCTGGTCCCCGAGCACACGATCGCCGACGCCGTCGACGACGCGGCCCTGGCCGTGCGCTGGGCGCGGCGCGTCGCGTCCGGGTTCGGCGGCGATCCGGACCGCGTCACCGTGGCCGGGCACTCGGCGGGCGCGCACCTCACCGCCATGGTCACCATGACCGATTGGGCGGATCGGCTCGACGGGACGGTCGGCGCCGTGTGCATGAGCCCGCCCGTCGACCTGCGCACCGCCGAGCCGGGCACCGCCGACGCGGAGCGCCTCAGCCCGCACACGCGGATCACGCACGCGCCCCCGGGGGTCGTGGTCTCCTACGGCGACCCCGAACCCAACAACAAGGCGCACGACGGCGGATTCTTCGAGCGGGAGGGACGGCTGCTGGTGGAGGCGCTGGAGAAGGCCGGGCACCGGCCCGCGACCGTCGTCCTGACCGGGACCGACCACGTCGGCACCGGGGCCGCGTTCGCCGACCCGGACTCGCCGCTGTTCGCGGCCGCGCGGGCCGTCGTCTTCGGAGGCCGCTCATGAGCGGCGGCGGGGAGCCGCGCCGCGTGCTGTGGTCCGTGGTCGTCCTGGCGTTCCTGGCGGTGCTGCTCGACGGGTTCGACGCGGCCGCGCTGGCCTTCTCCGTCCCCACGCTGGCCAGGGAGTGGGGCGTCGAGCGCGCCGCGTTCACCATGCCGCTGGTGCTGACCAACCTCGGCGTCGTGGTGGGCTACCTCGCGTCCGGGCCGCTGGGCGCCCGGCTCGGCCGGCGCCGGCTGCTGATCGGAGGGGTGGTGTTCTTCGCCGCCGGCACGCTGCTGACGGCGGCGACGCTCGCGCTGCAATCGATCAGCGTCCTCGGCGTCACCCGCGTGCTGACCGGGCTCGGGCTGGGCGCCGTGCTGCCCGCGGCGGTGGCGCTGGCGACCGAGCACAGCCCGTCCCGGTGGCGCGAGCGGGTCTCGGTCACCGTGACCCTGGGCCTGGCGAGCGGCGCCACCCTCGGCGGCGTGTTCGGCGGCCGGATGCTGGAGACGCTCGGGCCCGCCGGGGTCTTCTGGTTCGCCGGCGGGGCCCCGCTGGTCCTCGCCGCCGCGATGGCGTGGCGCCTGCCGCCCGCGACCGCCGCCGGCACCGGCGGCGAAGCCCGGCGGGGCGAGCGCGTCGGCGAGCTGTTCCGTCCCGGACTCCGCACCAGCACCCTGCTGATCTGGACGTTCTCGTTCCTGGTGTTCGTGTCCGCCTACACGCTGCAGTCCTGGGTGCCCGCGCTGCTGACCGACTTCGGCTTCGCCGAGTCCGAGGCGCCGCTGGGCCTGGCGTACTTCAGCTTCGGCGGCATCCTCGGCGGGATCGTGCTGATCTGGCTGGCCGCCCGGATCAGGATCGCGCCGGCGCTGTGCGCGATGTCGCTGCTGGGCGCGGTCTGCGCGCTGGTGGTCGCCCGGGTCGAGCTCGGCGACGGGCCGCTGCTGCTCGTGATCGGCGGCGCGGGCGCCGGGCTGATCGGGAGCCAGATCGGCCAGCTCACCATGGCGGTCGCGCTGTATCCGGCCGCGACCCGCACCACCGGCGTCGGCTGGGCGGCCGCGCTCGGCCGCGCCGGGTCCATCGTCGGCCCCGGCATCGGCGGCGTCCTGCTCGGCCTCGCCCTCCCCGGCCGGGACATCGTCCTGCTCACGACGCTGCCCGTCCTGGCCGCCGCGGTCTGCGCGGTCCTGCTGTGGCGGACGGGCACCGCCCCGGCACCCGCCGCCCGCCCGGTCGCGGAACAGCGGGGCTGACCGGTGTCCCGGGGTCCGGGGCCGCCCCCTGACCCCGGGCGGCTACCACTCGATCGGGAGTGACTCCGGTGAGGTGAGGCTCTGGCCCGCCTTCCACCGGACCTCGCCGGGCGGTACGGCCGGCCGCAGCGCGGGCAGCTCGCGCAGCAGCGCCGCGATGGCGATGCGGATCTCCAGCGCGCCGAGGGGCGCGCCGATGCAGTAGTGCGCGCCGTGCCCGTACGACATGTGCCGGTTCGGCGTGCGGCCGAAGTCCATCCGGCCGGGGTCGCCGAACGCGCGCGGATCGCGGTTGGCGGCGTCGTGCGACGGGATGACGATGTCCCCCTCCCGCAGCCGGGCACCGCTCGGCAGCTCCACGTCCGCCATCACGCGGCGCGGCATGTCGTCGCCGGCCGTGGTCGAGTAGAGCCGTTCCAGCTCGGTGACGGCGGTGTCGATCTCCCCCGGGTTGGCGAGGAGGTACTCCCAGCCGGTCGGGTGGTCGCCGTACGGGCGCGTGCACAGGACGTGGACGAAGCGGCAGATCGAGCCGGCGGCGGTCTCCCAGCCCCCGACGACCAGCGCCAGCGCCAGCTTGACCTGGATGTCCGGCGGCAGGTCGGCGCCGTCCACGGCGATCCTGCTGAGGAGATCGCCGGACGGGCTGGTGCGCCGGGCGTCGATCTGCCCCCACAGATAGGCGCCCATCTCCTCGGCGGAACGGGCGGCCTCCTCACGGCTGATGTCGGCCGTGTTGAGGAACATGTCGCTCCAGGAGCGGAACCTCATCCGGTCCTCGAGCGGCAGGCCGAGCAGGTCGCAGACGGCGTCCAGGGTGAACGGCAGCGCGAAGTCGTCCATCAGGTCGGCGCGCCGCCCGCCGGCCTTCATGGCGGCCAGCCGCTCCGCCGCGGCCCGCTCCAGCCCGGGACGCATCCCGTCCACGGCCGCCATGGCGAAGGCGTCGCGCACGACGCCGCGCACCCGCGCGTGCCGCTCGCCGTCCATCCCGAGGACCGTGCCGGACACGTCGACGTCGTCGGCGTGCGCGGCCGCCTCCCGGGAGAAGACGTCCTGGCGGCGCAGCACCGTCCGCACGTCGTCGTACCGGCAGATCAGCAGCGCGTCGATGCGCTTCCCGTTCACGGTCCGCACGATCGGGACCACTCCGGACCCGGTGGCCGCGAACTCGGTGTAGTTGGGGTGCTTCTCCGGCCCCGGGGGCCGGTTGACCCCTTGGGCGTCCTGGTAGAAGGGGTGCGGGATCCGGGCGACGGTGTCCGAGTGCGTAGCCATACGTCCCTTTTGGTCGGCTTGCCCCGAATCGCACGCTAACTCGGCACTTCACTCCAGGCAATGGCCGTCCCGACCACTCCCCCCGCCGCCCGGGCCCCACCCGTCCCGGACCCCGACGCGGGAAGGGGGCCCGGACCATGTCCGAGCCCCCTCACGAACCGCTGGCGTCAGCTGCAGCCGCTGGTGGAGCCGCAGCCCTCGCAGACGTAGCAGCTGCCGGCCGGGCGCATCTTCGTCCCGCAGGTCAGGCAGAGCGGGGCGTCCGCGGTACGGCCCTGGCGGCTCTCGATGACCTCCATCGAGGAGTGCGCCTCGGGCGCCGGGGCGGCGGCCGGGGTCTCGGCCTCCGCCTTGGGACGCTTGATCTCGGCGCTCTGGGCCAGGCTCTCCTGGTCCAGCTCGTCCTCGTGCAGGGTCGCCGGGTCCTTGCCGTCGGCCTGCAGGGCCCGCTCGGCGGCGCTGAGGATGCCCAGCTCGGCGCGCGTCTCGAACGACAGGTGGTCCAGGGCCAGCCGGCGGAAGATGTAGTCCATCACCGAGGTGGCCATCCGGATGTCCGGGTCGTCGGTCATCCCGGCGGGCTCGAAGCGCATGTTGGTGAACTTCTCGACCCAGGTCTCCAGCGGGACGCCGTACTGGAGGCTGATGGAGATCGCCATGGAGAAGGCGTCCATCACGCCGGCCAGCGTGGAGCCCTGCTTGCCGAGCTTGAGGAAGACCTCGCCGACGCCGTCGTCCGGGTACGAGGAGGCCGTCATGTAGCCCTCGGCGCCGGCGACCGAGAAGCGGGTGACCGTGGCCGGGCGCTGCTTGGGCAGGCGCTTGCGGACGGGACGGGGCGTCGCGTCGGCGGGCGCCTCCGCCGCCTTGGGCTCCTCGGTCCGCTTCGACGCCGACAGCGGCTGGCCGACCTTGCAGTTGTCGCGGTAGATCGCCAGGGCCTTGAGGCCGAGCCGCCAGCCCTCGAAGTAGACCTTCTCGATGTCCTCGATGGTGGCCTGCTCGGGCATGTTGACGGTCTTGGAGATGGCGCCGGACAGGAACGGCTGGGTCGCCGCCATCATCCGGACGTGGCCCATCGGGCTGATCGCCCGCTCGCCCATCGCGCAGTCGAACACCTCGTAGTGCTCGGGGCGCAGGCCCGGCGCGTCCACGACGTGGCCGTGCTCGGAGATGTACTCGACGATCGCCTCGATCCGCTCCTGCTGGTAGCCGAGCTTCTCCAGGGCGCGCGGCACCGTGTGGTTGACGATCTGCATGGAGCCGCCGCCGACCAGCTTCTTGAACTTGACCAGGGCCAGGTCGGGCTCGATGCCGGTGGTGTCGCAGTCCATCATCAGGCCGATGGTGCCGGTGGGCGCCAGCAGCGACGCCTGCGCGTTGCGGTAGCCGTGCTTCTCGCCGGCCTTGAGGCACTCGGCCCACTGCTTGGCCGCCGCCGCGTGCACGGCGCGGTCCATCTCGTCGAGCGTGCGGATGCCGTCGTTGGCGGCGGCGTGCTTGCGCATGACGCGCTTGTGCGCGTCGGCGTTGCGGGCGTACCCCTCGTACGGGCCCACGACGCCCGCCAACTCCGCGGAGCGGCGGTACGCGACGCCCGTCATCAGCGAGGTGACGGCGGCGGCGAGGGAGCGGCCGCCCTCGGAGTCGTAGGCGTGCCCGGTCGCCATCAGCAGCGCGCCGAGGTTGGCGTAGCCGATGCCCAGCTGCCGGTAGTCGCGGGTGGTCTGCGCGATCTTCTCGGTCGGGAAGTCGGCGAAGGTGATCGAGATGTCCATCGCGGTGATGATCAGCTCGGTCAGCTTCACGAACCGCTGGACGTCGAACGTGCCGTCGGCGGCCAGGAACTTCAGCAGGTTGATGCTGGCCAGGTTGCAGGAGGAGTTGTCCAGGGACATGTACTCCGAGCACGGGTTGCTGGCGGTGATCCGGCCCGACTCCGGGTTGGTGTGCCAGTCGTTGATCGTGCCGTCGTACTGGATGCCGGGGTCGGCGCACTCCCAGGCGGCCTTGGCCATCAGCCGGAACAGGTCCTTGGCGTTGACGGTCTCGACGACCTCGCCGGTCATCCGGGCGCGCAGCCCGAACTCGCCGCCGGACTCGACCGCGCGCATGAACTCGTCGGAGACGCGGACCGAGTTGTTGGCGTTCTGGTACTGGACGCTGCCGATGTCCTTGCCGCCGAGGTCCATGTCGAAGCCGGCGTCGCGGAGGGCGCGGATCTTGTCCTCTTCGCGGGCCTTGGTCTCGATGAACTCGGCCACGTCCGGGTGGTCCACGTCCAGCACGACCATCTTGGCGGCCCGCCGGGTGGCGCCGCCGGACTTGATCGTTCCGGCGGAGGCGTCGGCGCCGCGCATGAACGACACCGGGCCGCTGGCCGTGCCGCCCGAGGACAGCAGCTCCTTGCTGGAACGGATGCGGGAGAGGTTGAGACCGGCCCCCGAACCGCCCTTGAAGATCACGCCCTCTTCCTTGTACCACTCCAGGATCGACTCCATCGTGTCGTCCACGGAGAGGATGAAACAGGCGCTGACCTGCTGCGGCGACTTGGTGCCGACGTTGAACCAGACCGGCGAGTTGAAGCTGAACATCTGGTGGACCAGCGCGTGCTTCAGCTCGTGGTCGAAGATCTCGGCGTCCTGCTCGGACGCGAAATAGCCGTTCTCCAGGCCGGTGTCGGTGTACATCTTCACGACCCGGTCGACCAGCTGCTTGAGGCTCCATTCGCGCTGCGGGGTGCCGACCGCGCCGCGGAAGTACTTGGACGCCACGATGTTGACGGCGTTCACCGACCAGAATTCGGGGAACTCGACCCCGCGCTGCTCGAAGTTCACCGAGCCGTCGCGCCAGTTGGTCATGACGACGTCACGACGCTCCCAGCGCAGCTCGTCGTACGGATGCACGCCGGGCGTGGTGAAGATGCGCTCGATCTTCAACCCCTTGCGGCCCCCCTTGCCGCGCCGGGCCGCCGAGCCGCTCACCGTCTCCGTCATGCCTTCCCCCTCTCGGGCCCTCCCGCCGGGCCCTGTTCAGGAACAACCCCGCCCGGCGGCCGGTCCATCCCGGGCCGCGGGCACTTCACGTCTGCTTTGTCTGCTTTCGGACCGGCCCGTCAGGGCCGGCCGGGCTCCCCCGAGGAACCGCTCGTGCGCAAGGACTCGATCTCCCGGGCGAAGTCGTCCAGCGACTCGAAACTCCGGTAGACCGACGCGAACCGCAGATAGGCGACCTCGTCGAGATCACCGAGCGGCCCGAGAATGGCCAGGCCGATCTCGTGCGAGGGAATCTCCGCCGATCCGGTCGCCCGGATCGCCTCCTCCACCCGCTGGCCCAGCTTGGCGAGCGCATCCTCGTCGACCGGGCGGCCCTGGCAGGCCCTGCGCACCCCGGCGATGATCTTTTCCCGGGAGAACGGCTCGGTGACGCCGCTTCGCTTGGCGACCATCAGGAGCACGTTCTCCTGCGTCGTGAATCGCTTGCCGCATTCCTGGCACGAACGGCGGCGCCGAATGGCCGCGCCGTCATCGGTGGAACGGCTGTCGATCACTTTCGTGTCGGGGCTTCGGCAGAACGGGCAGTGCACGTCCCCTCCTCTTCCCGACCGACTCCGGCGAAATCCGTTTCCCCCACAAGCACAACTTGTGGTTAATGACATCCATGTAACTACTAGATGTTGTGGTCAACCGTACGAGGATCCGGAGGGCTGCGCAACCTGGAACGGGACCCCCGCCCGTAGACCCTGGTCACATCGGGGCTCTCGCGCCCCGCCCGGCGTGTCGCCCTCCGGACCCCCGTACGCCCCTCCCGTCAGCCCTCCGCGACGATCGCGGCGATCTCGTCGACGGCGCTCGCCCTGGTCGGGTCGAAGCGGTTCTTGGTCACCGCGAAGGCCGTCCCGGAGTCCGGATCCGCGTACGCGGCGCTTCCCCCCATGCCCGGCATCCCGAACGCGCGCGGGCGCGCCGGGGCCAGCGGGCCGAGCGCGTAGCCGAGCGCCCAGGTCGCCGGGTTCCCCATGATCTCATCGGTGCCGGTGAACGCCGGTCCGGAGATCTCGCGGAGGCGGTCCGGGGAGACCAGCCGGACGCCGTCCACCTCGTCCAGCAGCGCGGCGTACATCCGCGCCACCGCGCGGGCGGTCATCACGCCTCCGGCGGGGATGTCGGCGGCCAGGACGTCGGCGCGGTTCCCGTACGCGGCGTGCGGGACCAGCTCCGGCGGCATCACCGCGCCGAACATCGCGCGCATCCCCGCCACCGCCTCCTCGACCTCCGGCGTGCTCTCCAGCCGCGCCAGCCGGCCCTGCTCGGCGGCGGGGACGCCGAAGTACAGCTCGTCCGCCACGCCGAGCGGCCCGGCCACCTCCTCGCGCAGCACCTGCGAGATCGGCCTTCCGGTGGCGCGCCGCACGACCTCGCCGAGGATGTGGCCGTACGTGTGGGAGTGGTAGGCGGTCTTCGTCCCCGGCTCCCACCAGAGCTCCAGGCCGGCGATCAGCGCGCACATGCCGTCCCAGTCGCACAGGTCCTCGACCGTCACGTGCGGCGGCAGGCCCGGCAGGCCGAGGGTGTGCGAGAGGGCGTGCCGGACGGTCGCCGCGCCCTTGCCGTGCGCGGCGAACTCCGGCCACAGCTCGGCGATGGGCGTGTCGTATGCCAGGACCCCCCGCTCCGCCAGCACGTGGACCACCGTCGCGGTCACGCCCTTGCCGGTGGAGGCCGCGTAGAACGGCGTACCGGGCGTGACCGGGCGTCCGGTCGCGGGATCGGCGACGCCCGCGACGGCCTCCACCACCGGCTCGCCGTGCCGGTAGACCGACACCTGGACCCCGGTCTCGGTGCCCTGCGCGACCATCCGGTCGATCGCGTCCTTGATCCTCTGCTGCAGCATCGTCTTCCCGTTTCTCGTTCAGGCTCGTTCAGGAGGCGTCGGCGGGGACGGGCCCCGGCCGCTCGGCGGGCTCGGACCCGGGCTCGGTGCCGGGCTCGGGCTCGCGCTCGGCGCCGATCGGCGGTACGCGGCGCAGCAGCACGGCGATCAGCACGGCCATCGCGGCCAGCAGCACGGCGCTCCCGAAGGCGACCGCGTGCAGCCCGGTGGTGAACGCCGCGCGAGCCGACTCCAGCAGCGCCTCACCGGCGGGGGAGGGAAGACTACCGGCCTGCGCCACGGCACCCGCCAGACTCTCCCCCGCCGCGCCCGGCGCGTCCATCAGGGACCGGTAGAGGACCGTGCCGGCGCTGCCGAGGAGCGCGATGCCGAGCGCGAACCCGAACTCGCCGCTGGTCTCGTTCATGGCCGCCGCCGAACCGGCCCGCTCCTGCGGCACGGAGCCGACCACCAGGTCGGCCGCCAGCGTGACCAGCGGGCCCGAGCCCAGCCCGATCAGCCCCCAGCCGGTGATCAGCAGGACCGGGTCGCGGTCCGTCCCGACCTGGGTCAGCAGCAGCAGCCCCCAGACCGACACGGCCATCCCGGCCGCGATGAGCCGCGCCGGGCGGATCCGCCGGGCCAGCAGCGGGGAGATCTGGAAGCCCAGCGTGTTGGCGCCGAGCGCGGGCAGCATCCACAGCGCGGCGGCCTGCGGGGACAGGCCCTGCACCAGCTGGAGGTGCTGGGTCAGGAACATCATGATCGCGCCGCCCAGCAGCGTCGCCGCCAGCGTGCCGCCCAGGGCGGCGCCGAACTCCCGGTTGCGGAACAGCCGCAGGTCGATCAGCGGGTCGGCGAGCCGCCGCTGCCGCCGGACGAAGAGCGCGCCGGCGGCGAGCCCGGCGCCCAGCACGGCGACGGGCAGCGCCCCCGGGGCGTGCGCCAGCTCCTTGATCCCGTACACGGCCGGCAGGATCGCCGCCAGCGACAGCGCCACGCTGGCCAGGTCGATCCGGCCCGCGCCGGGGGCGCGGTACTCGGGCAGCAGCAGCGGACCGAGCACCAGCAGCAGGACGGCCGCGGGCACGCCGAGCAGGAACGCCGACCCCCACCAGAAGTGCCCGATCAGCAGCCCGCCCACGACCGGCCCGAGCGCGGCGCCGCCCATGACGCCGACCAGCCACACGCCGATCGCCAGCGACCGCTGCCGCGGGTCGCGGAACATCGTGCCGATCAGCGACAGCGTCGAGGGCGCCAGGGTGGCCCCGGCCACGCCCAGCAGCGCCCGCGCCGCGATCAGCAGCTCGGGGGTCGGCGCGTACGCGGCCACCACCGAGGCGGTGCCGAACGCGGCCGCCCCGATCAGCAGCAGCCGGCGGCGCCCGATCCGGTCGCCCAGCCCGCCCATCGTGATCAGGAACCCGGACAGCAGGAAGCCGTAGACGTCCATGATCCACAGCTGCTGGGTGGCGGTCGCGCCCAGGTCCGCGCTCAGGTGCGGCAGCGCCAGCAGCAGGACGAAGACATCGATCGAGACCATCAGCGCGATCAGGACGAGGACGGCGAGTCCCGCCCATTCGCGCCGGCCGGCCCTGGCCTGCGCGGCGTGCGCGGTGTCTGTGCGGGTGTGCGGCTCCATGGCGCCCCCTCCTCCTGGCGCCCCCTGCGGGCGCCGTTCACGAAGGGGTCGGAGCCGGCGCGGCGTTCTCTACACGCCGCGCCGAAAAATCTAGCGGGCCGGCATGCGCAGCTCCTGGCCCGGCTGGATGAACGTGCCGGCGAGCCCGTTCAGGTCGATGATGCGGCGCACCGTGACCCGCGGGTCGCCGTCCGGGTCGTCCCGGGAGGCGATCTCCCAGAGCGTCTCGCCGGGCTCGACCACCACGGTCCGGGCCCGGTCGCCCCGGTCGGCCTCGTCGGACATGCGCTGGGCGGGCCGCTCGGTGCCGTCGCCCGCGCTGGCGCCCAGCCCCGCGGTGAGCCAGAACGTCACCAGCAGCCCGGTCGCCACGGTCCCGATCAGCACGCCGCGGCCGCGCCTGGTCAGCCGCAGCGGCGGCGGCCCGGCGGGACGCCCGGCGCCCTCTACGCGCCCGGCGCGCCCGGCGCGGCCAGTGTGGCCGGCGTGGCCGGCGTGGCCGGCGTGGCCGGCGTGGCCGGTGAGCCTTTCCGCCACTTCGTCCGGTCTCTTCGGGGCGGTCATCGGGGCATCGGTCCTGTCGCGCGTCCCCTCGGGCGACCCCGCCATCTCGGCCCTCCTGCGGTCAGCCGTGCACTCCCCCGCGTTCGAATGCATTTTCGATCGAACGCCTGTACGATGTTGTACATCAATCCGGGGGCGAAACGCGAGGACATTCTTCGAACAATTGTTTGATCATCGGGTGCGGACGCGATAACGTGCCATGACAAGGAGTGACGGATCCAGCGCCGGGGAGGCGACGAGCGATGAGCAAGGTCCGGGAGCTGCCCGACGGCCCTGGGGACGAGAGCGGTCTCACCCAGCGGCAGCGCATGGTGCTGGAAGTCATCCGCGACTCGGTCCAGCGCCGCGGCTACCCGCCGTCGATGCGCGAGATCGGCGAGGCGGTCGGCCTGACCAGCACCTCCAGCGTCTCGCACCAGCTGCGCGCCCTGCAGCGCAAGGGCTACCTCCGGCGCGACCCCAACCGCCCCCGCGCCGTCGAGGTCCGGGTCCCCGGCACCACCCCGGTCCGCACCGACGATGAGGCGTTCGAGGCCCCCGGCACGGCCGCCGAGACCGCGACCCGCCCGGCGCCCGCCTACGTCCCCCTGGTCGGCCGCATCGCCGCCGGTGGCCCGATCCTGGCCGAGGAGGCCGTCGAGGACGTCTTCACGCTGCCCAAGCAGCTGGTCGGCGAGGGCACCCACTTCCTGCTGAAGGTGACCGGTGACTCGATGATCGAGGCCGCCATCGCCGACGGCGACTGGGTCGTGGTCCGGCAGCAGCCGGTCGCCGAGCAGGGCGACATCGTCGCCGCCATGATCGACGGCGAGGCGACGGTGAAGACCTTCAAGCGCCGCGACGGGCACATCTGGCTGATGCCGCAGAACCCCGCCTACGAGCCGATCCCGGGCGACGAGGCCTCCGTCCTCGGTCGCGTCGTAGCGGTCCTGCGCAAGATGTGACACTTCCATGTGACTCCCGCATCTGACCCCCGCGTCGGACTGCCCCCGCCTGCTGTATGTGATCTGTCGTGACCGCCCGGGAACGCGGCGTAAGCCGCGTCCCCGGGCGGTCGTGTCTTCGTGTCCTCCGGCCCGGGCCCGCCGCCCCCGCGGCGGTGCCGTGACCGTTTCCTCGGCTGCCTCGGCGCTCCCCAGCGCCTCTTCGAGCTCTCGGGGACCCTGACCCGCGAGTCCCCGTCAGGGCCGCTCCGGCGGCACCGGAACGGGTCCGGTGCCGCCCGAGCGAACCTGGTATGACCTGGTACGACCTGGTGCGCCGTCCCCGTCAGGCGGGGACGATGTTGACGATCTTGGGCGCGCGGACGATGACCTTGCGGATGCCGCGGCCGGCCAGCGCTTCCTTGATCTTGGCGGACTCCAGGGCCTGCCGCTCCAGGTCCGCCGGGTCGATGCCGGGCGAGACCTCCAGCCGGTCGCGGACCTTGCCGGCGACCTGGACGACGCAGGTCACCGACTCCTGGACCAGCAGCGCCGGATCGGCCGCGGGCCAGCCGGCGGTGGCGACCGGGGCCTCGTGGCCCAGGATCTCCCACGTCTCGTCGGCGGTGTACGGCGCGAACAGCGACAGCATCACCGTGATCGCCTCGGCGGCCTCCCGGACGGCCGGGTCGGCGGGGCCCGCGCCGCCGTCGATGGCCTTGCGGGTGGCGTTCACCAGCTCCATGATCCGCGAGATCGCCACGTTGAAGCGGCGGACCTCGACCAGGCCGGTGGCCTCCTCGATCGCGTGGTGGGTGGCGCGCCGCAGGTCGGTCGAGCCGGTGGCCGGGTCGGTGCCCACCGGGGCGGTGACCTCGGTGGCGATCCGGTGGACGCGGCTCAGGAACTTGGACATGCCGTGCGGCGACACGTCGGCCCAGTCGATGTCGTCCTCGGGCGGGCCGGAGAACAGCATCGCCAGCCGGACGACGTCGACGCCGAACTCGTCGATCTGGGCGCCCAGGTCGACCATGTTGCCCAGCGACTTCGACATCGCCTTGCCGTTCAGGATGACCTGGCCCTGGTTGAGCAGCCGGGTGAACGGCTCGGTGAAGTCCACCATGCCCATGTCGTACAGGACCTTGGTGAAGAACCGGCTGTACAGCAGGTGCAGGATCGCGTGCTCGACACCGCCGGTGTACTGGTCGACGGGCATCCAGCGGCGGACCTGCTCGACGTCGAACGGGCCCTCGGTGTAGCCGGGCGAGCAGTAGCGGAAGTAGTACCAGGACGAGTCGACGAAGGTGTCCATGGTGTCGGTGTCGCGCCTGGCGGCCCCGCCGCACTTGGGGCACTCGGTGTTCACCCAGGCGGCGTTGGACGCCAGCGGCGAGGTGCCCTTGGGGGCCAGGTCGGAGCCGCGCATGTCGTCGGGCAGCCGGACGGGCAGCTGGTCGTCCGGGACGGGGACCTCGCCGCAGGCGTCGCAGTGCACGATCGGGATCGGGCAGCCCCAGAAGCGCTGCCGGGAGACCAGCCAGTCGCGCAGCCGGAAGTTGACGGCGGCCTTGCCCAGGCCCTTGCCGGCCAGGATCCCGGTGATCCGCTCGATCGCGTCGGCCTTGGCCAGCCCGTCGATCGGGCCGGAGTTGACGATCCGGCCGTCGCCGGCGGTGGCCACGCCGCTCGCGGCCGGGTCGGTCTCGCCGGTCTCGACGACGACGCGGACGGGCAGCCCGAACTTCAGCGCGAAGTCCAGGTCCCGCTGGTCGTGCGCCGGCACCGCCATGATCGCGCCGTGCCCGTACTCGGCCAGCACGTAGTCGGAGGCCCAGACGGGGATCCGCTCGCCGTTGACCGGGTTGACCGCGTACCGGCCCAGGAACACGCCGGTCTTCTCGCGCTCGGTGGACAGCCGCTCGATCTCGCTCTCGCGGGAGACCTCGGCGCGGTACGACTCGAACGCGGCGCGCTGCTCGGGCGCGCAGACCTCGTCGGCCAGCGGGGCGTCGGCGGCGACGACCATGAACGTCGCGCCGTACAGGGTGTCGGGGCGCGTGGTGTAGACGGTGACCGGCTCGTCCCGGCCCTCGATCACGAAGTCGACGTCGGCGCCGGTGGAGCGGCCGATCCAGTTGCGCTGCATGAGCAGGACGCGCTCGGGCCACTTGCCCTCCAGCGCGGCCATGTCGTCCAGCAGCCGGTCGGCGTACTCGGTGATCTTGAAGTACCACTGGGTGAGCACCCGTCGCTCGACCAGCGCGCCGCAGCGCTCGCAGTGGCCGCCGACGACCTGCTCGTTGGCCAGCACGGTCTGGTCGTTGGGGCACCAGTTGACCTGGCCGCCCTTGCGGTAGGCCAGCCCGCGCTCGTAGAAGCGCAGGAACAGCCACTGCGTCCACTTGTAGTACTCGGGGTCGCTGGTGTGCAGCCGCCGGGACCAGTCGAACGAGGGCGCGTACCGCTGGAACGAGGCCGCCTGCGTGTCGATGTTGGCGTACGTCCACTCGGCCGGGTGCGAGTCGCGCTTGATCGCGGCGTTCTCGGCGGGCAGGCCGAAGGAGTCCCACCCGATGGGGTGCAGGACGTTGTAGCCCTTCTGGAACCAGTAGCGCGCCACGACGTCGCCGATGGCGAACGCCTCCGCGTGCCCCATGTGGAGGTCCCCGGACGGGTAGGGGAACATGTCGAGCGCGTAGCGACTCTCGCGGGGGTCGTCCCCGCCGGCGGCCTTGAACGGGTCGAGCTCCGCCCACCGGGCCTGCCATTTGTCCTGGACGGCCCTGGGGTCGTACCCGTCACCCGGGCCCCCTCCCGCCGGTGCTTCGCGGAAGGTGTCGTCGCTGCTCACGGTCGCTACTCCACTGGTCCTGTCTCGGTACGGGCGCGGTCCCGTGGCGATGCCCTGACATGAAAGGACCCCTCGTGCGACGAGGGGTAGCCGCACCGCCCTGCCTAGGGCCGGCGCGGCCGGCTGAGAAGCAGCCGGGTCCGCATACAACAAAGACTAGCGCAGGGGCAAGGGGGTCCGCTGGGCGAGCCGATCATCCGTGCGAGGGCTTGCGCGGCGGCCGGTTCCGGACGGTCTCCCCCGCGCCGCCACCCGCGTCGCCCCGTGTTGCCTCCCGTGTTGTGCGGTCGCACCGTGGCCGCTGTGAGCACGCACCGTGTCGATCCGCCTCCCGCCCGCCACCCCGGCCCCTCGGAACGCGGATTCCCACGTCAAAGTACGTGCGAAGGGCTCGCGCCGCGTGTTCCTTATGCAGCAGGATGTGCGGAACCGTTCGTACACTCGTCAGTAACAACCGGCTTATGCCCAAGCCCCGCGCGAGGAGTGCCATGCTCAACCTCTCCGTCCTGCTGGAGGACGCGGCCCGCAAGTCCCCCGACCGGGACGCCGTCGTCTTCGGTGACATGCGGCTGTCGTACGCGGTGATCGACATGATCGCGAACCAGGTGGCCAATCTCCTGCGCTCGCGCGGGATCGGCGCCGGGGACAAGGTCGCGCTCTCGTGCCCGAACGTCCCGTACTTCCCGATGGTGTACTTCGGCATCCTCAAGGCCGGCGCCGCCGTCGTCCCGCTCAACGTGCTGCTCAAGCCGCGCGAGATCGCCTACCACCTGGAGGACTCCGACTCCAAGGCGCTGTTCGTCTTCGAGGGCACCCCCGAGCTGCCGATGGGCGAGGCGGGCCACGCCGGGTTCCAGCAGGCCGAGGGCTGCGAGCACCTCATCCTGATGACCGCCGACCCGGCCGCCTCGGAGTCGCCGTACGAGGACGCCGAGCTGTTCTGGCCGACCATCGGCGCGCAGCCGGGCACGTTCGACGCCGCGCCCACCGGCGCCGACGACACCGCGGTGATCCTCTACACCAGCGGCACCACCGGCCAGCCCAAGGGCGCCGAGCTGTCGCACTCGAACATGCTCATGAACGCGTTCGTCTCGGACACCATGTTCGAGAAGCAGGAGCACGACGTGGCGCTGGTCGTGCTGCCGCTCTTCCACGCGTTCGGCCAGTCCTGCGTGATGAACGTCGGCTTCCGCCGCCGCGCGACGCTCGTCCTCCAGGCCCGGTTCGAGCCGGCCGAGGCGCTGAGGCTGATGGCCAAGGAGAAGGTGACGCTGTTCTCCGGCGTCCCGACGATGTACTGGGCGCTGCTGTCCGACCAGGGCACGGTGCCGGCCGAGGAGGTCGCGGCCAACCTGACCGCCTGCACCTCGGGCGGCGCCTCGCTGCCGCTGGAGGTCCTGAACGGCTTCGAGAAGAAGTTCGGGGTCAAGGTCCTGGAGGGGTACGGCCTGTCGGAGACGTCGCCGGTCGCCTCGTTCAACCAGCCCGACCGGCCCACCAAGCCGGGCTCGATCGGCACGCCGATCTGGGGCGTGGACATGAAGCTGATCGACGAGGACTGGAAGACGATCGAGGGCGAGGGCCCGGGCGAGATCGCGGTGCGCGGCCACTGCATCATGAAGGGCTACTACGGCCGCCCGGAGGCCACCGCCGAGGCGATCCGGGACGGCTGGTTCCGCACCGGCGACATCGCGCGCCGCGACGAGGACGGCTTCTACTACATCATCGACCGCTCCAAGGACATGATCATCCGGGGCGGCTTCAACGTGTACCCGCGGGAGCTGGAGGAGGTCCTGATGACCCATCCGGACGTCTCCCTGGCCGCGGTGGTGGGGGTTCCGCACGACAGCCACGGCGAGGAGATCAAGGCGTACGTGATCCGCAAGCCGGACGCCACGGTCACCGAGGACGAGCTGGTCGCGTGGGGCAAGGAGCAGTTCGCCGCGTACAAGTACCCGCGGATCGTGGAGTTCCGCGACGAGCTGCCTATGACCGCCACCGGCAAGATCCTCAAGCGCGAGCTGCGCTAGCCGCCGGCGGAGCGGCCGGGCGGCGCGTCCAGGATCAGAACAGGACGTGCCGCTCGGCCAGCCCGTAGTGGAGGACCCGGCCGTCGGCGAGCAGCTCCAGGTCGCTCGGGCGCCAGGTGTGCCGTTCGGGGTCGGCGTGCCGGATCGTGACGAACGAGTAGCGGTCGGCCGCGTACACCAGCACGCCGTCCGCGCGCAGCCGCCGGAACAGGTCGGTGTCCTCGCCCCTGCCGACCTCGGCGAAGCGGTACTCGCGGAGCAGGCCGCCCTCGGCCAGCAGCGCGCCGCCGCGCAGCACGTTCACGTAGCGGTGCTCCTGGCCGGGGTGGCGCAGCACCATCGCGTCGATCGAGGCGAGGTGGGTGTAGTGGGCGAGCTTCCCGACGACGGCCGCGTCGGTGTAGCCGAAGGCGGGCAGCAGGTCGGCGACGTAGTGCGGGCCGTACAGCTCGTCGTCGTCCATCTTGCCGATGTACGCGCCGTCCGCGGCCTCGACGCCCAGGTTGAGGCAGGCGCCGAGCGGCAGCGCGGCGTCGGCCTCGATCACCACGACGTCGTCGAGACCCGCGTCCCGGGCCCGCTTCTCCACCAGGGTCGGATCGACCGCCACGGCGTGCAGGACGACGACCAGCTGCAGCGGCCGCCACACCTGCCGCGCCGCGCGCTCGATGGCCGGGCCGATCTGCTCGGCCCGGCACGTCGGCAGCACCAGCGACACCGAGGGCGGCGGGGTGTCGTCGCGCGCTCCGAGCACCGTTTCGAGGACGGTGCCGACGCGGTGCCGGTACGTGTGGCGGGCGTGGACGTCGCGCAGCGCCAGATGCGCCCGCCGGTCGCGCATCTCCGGTCCCGCCAGGAGCGCCCTGAGCAGCCGGGACGCGTCGGCCGCGTCGGTCACCTCCGCGGGCCGGACGGTCGGGACGCCGGCTGCGGCGGCCTCGTACGCCAGGCGCGGGTGGGGCGCGATGAGCACCTGGTAGCGCTTGCGCGCCGTGAGGGCCCGCTCGTACGGGAGCTCCGGGACGACCCGCTGCCGGTAGAGGTGGGGGAAGCCGGTCCCGTAGAAGTGGGCGCCGAGCTTGGGGGCGGGACCGAGGAGCGCCTCGGCTCCGGCGTCGTAGTCCCCTTCGTAGAGGAGGGGGTAGCGGCCCTGGTCCGGTCCCCGCATCGGGTTGTGGATGCGGGGCTGGGCCGCGTACGGCAGCTCGTGGACGCCTCCGACCGCGCCGGCGTACGGACGCTCGCCGGTGGCGAAGACGTGGTCGAAGTGCCGCGCCTCCTCCAGGGTGCCCTCGCCGGTGTCCCAGTACGCGGTGGGGACGCCGTGCTCGCGGCACCATCCGGCGATCTCCTCCAGCGGCAGGTCGCCCCGGCCGCCCGGCTCGACGAAGAGGAGATCGGGGCGCTCGGCCTCGAAGAGCGTGCGCCAGCCCCGGCCGGGCGGCACGTCGAGCTGGCGCCACTCGTACCGCAGCGCCGCCGCGATCGGCGGGCTCGCCACGACGGCGGCGGTCACGCCGGGGCGGGCGACCGGCCCGTCCGGGAGGTCGAGCGCCGGCACGTCGCCGAGGAGTTCGGTGTCGGCGACGCGGACCTCCGGATGCCGGGGCAGGCGCGGCGCGGCCGGGGGCGGGGCGGGCGCGGGGCGGGGGCGCAGGGCGGCCCGCAGCGTCCCGTACGAGGCGGGCGACAGCGGGCGGCGGCGCAGCGCGGACACGGCGTCGCCGAGGCGCCACCAGCGCCGCCGGCGGATCTTCTCGGCCTGCCATTCGGCGCGGTCGGCCCGGTGCGCCTGGACGGCCCGCTCCCGGTCGGTGTCGCCGAGCCGGCGCGCCATGTCGGACAGCGCCCGCCGCAGGTGCTCGATCTGCCGCTCGCGCTCGTCCCGCTCCCGCTCCGCCTCGGCGAGCGCGGGCTCCAGCACAGGATCGGTCACAGGGCACCCCCGGTCAGCGCGTCACGGCGACGCTCCAGCGGATCCACGCTAGACCGGGCCGGGGCCGCGGTCCCGGGGGGCTCGCGAGCCGACATCCGTTGTTCACCCGGATGTCGGCCCGCGGTCCCGCCGGTGCTCCGGTCCCCGTTTCAGAACGTGTACGGCAGGCGCTTGATCCCGTTGATGAAGTTGGACTCCAGCCGGTCCGGCTCGCCCGCCGCGCGGATCTCCGGGAACCGCCGCAGCAGCGTCCGGAACATCGTGGTGATCTCGCGCCGGGCCAGGTGCGCGCCGAGGCAGAAGTGCGGGCCGGGCCCGCCGAAGCCGACGTGCTCCTTGTTGTCGCGCAGGATGTCGAACTTCTCGGGGTCGGTGAACACGGTCTCGTCGCGGTTGGCCGACCAGTAGTAGAGGACGAGCTTGTCGCCCTCCTTGATCTCGTGGTCGTTCAGCGTGGTGTCGCGGGTGGCGGTGCGGCGCATCCAGATGACCGGCGAGACGTACCGGACGATCTCCTCGACGGCGCCCGCGATCCGGCCCTCGAAGTCCTCCACCAGCAGCGCCCGCTGCTCGGGGTGGCGGGTGAACAGGTCGAGGCCGTGCGCGATGGCGTTGCGGGTGGTCTCGTTGCCGGCGACCACCAGCAGGATGAAGAACGAGCCGAGCTCCTGGTCGGTCAGCGACTCGCCGTCGATGTTGGCGTTCACCAGCGCGGAGGTGAGGTCGCCGGTCGGCTCGGCGCGGCGCCTGCGGCCCAGCTCCTCGACCAGGTCCTTGAGCGTCTGGCCGGCGGTGAGCAGGCCGAGCGCCATCGCCTCGGCGTCGGTGTTGTCGACGAACTCGGGATCGTTGCCGGCCAGGATGACGTTGGTGGCGTCCAGGACGGTCTTGTAGTGCTCCTCGCCGATCCCCATCAGATCGCAGATGATCTTCAGTGGCAGCCGGGCGGCGATGTCCGCGACGAAGTCGCCGGTGCCCTCGCCGGCCGCGACCGACTCGGCGAGCTGCTCGGCGACCGCGTCCACCTGGTCCTCGAACCGCTGGATCATGCGCGGCGAGAACGCCCGCGACACGATCCGCCGGATCTTGGCGTGCCGCGGGTCGTCCATGCTGATCATCGAGCCGAAGAACTCGTGCATGTCGCCCGGCATGTCCGGGATGGCGATGGCGCCCTTGCCCGAGCAGAAGTCCTGCGGGCGCCGGGACGCCTCCACGACGTCGGCGTGCCGGGTGAGCGCGTAGTAGCCGGGCCCCCGCGGCACGATCACCACGTCGGGCTCCTCGAAGCGCCGCAGGCTCGGCTCCCAGCGCAGCGCCTTGAACGCCTCGTGCCGGAACTCGTGCGGCCGCCGCCAGAAGTCCCAGTCCGTCAGGTTGATGTCCTCGACCTTGAGCATCCCTGTCTTCACCCGCCCGCCAGCTAGAATGCGATTCGGTTTACATGCACCCTGTCAGAGTCAAGCGGCGGAGGGCGAGCGATGCTCCGATCGAGTGACGTACCTCACTTACATGTATATGTCAGGAGGCGAGCCATTCGAGGATCTTTGCGTTGACCTCTCCCGGCCGTTCCAGCTGGAGGAAGTGCCCCGCCCCGGCGACCGTCTCGGCCCGCGAGCCCTCGGGCAGCCGCGCCAGGACGCCCGCCGCGTCCCCGCCCGGCATCACGGCGTCCGCGCCCAGGCAGCCGTCGTCCGCGCCGTGCAGGTACAGGATCGGCCGCTCGCCCCGCCGGCCCGCCGCCTCCTGCTGCGAGGCGTACCGCGCGACGAGCTTGGACGGGTCCAGCATCGCCCGGTAGTAGCCGATCGCCGCCGCGACGTTCTCCGGCGCGGCCAGGCAGTCCATCACGTGCGCGACGTCCTCGGCCCGCGCGTCCGCCGCGTACCCGGGCGACCAGTCGCGCCACAGCCCCGCCACGAACGCCTCGTTCAGCGCCATCTCGGCCAGCGGCGTCTGGAACAGGAAGATGTAGAACGACCGCTTGAGCTGGTCGTACGAGAAGAACGAGCCCAGCATCGCGTCCAGCGGCGGCACCGCCAGCGTGACGGCCCTCCGCCACCGGTCCGGCGCGAGCGCCGCCGCGCCGTACGTGGCGAACGCGCCCCAGTCGTGCCCGATGAGCACCGCGTCGGAGCCGCCGCCCAGCGCCTCGTGCAGCGCCACGGCGTCCGCCGCCAGCGCGCCCGTCTGGTACGCCTCGTCCCCCGGCACCGACGTCGGCGCGTACCCGCGCATGAACGGCGCCACCGCCCGGTAGCCCGCGGCGGCCAGCTCGGGCATCAGGTGCCGCCAGGTGTACGCCGAGTCGGGGAACCCGTGCAGGCACAGCGCCAGCGGCCCGCCCTCCGGCCCCGCCGCCAGATACCCGAACTCCAGCTCGCCCGCCTTGACCGTGCCGCGCTCGACGCCCTGCTGTTCGCCCACGTTCGCCCTCCTCGCCCGGAAGGCGCCATTATGCACGCAGGGGTACGCGAAGGGCCCCGCCCACCCGGAGCGAGGCCCTGCACGCGCGGCTCGGCCGTCAGGACGCCCAGGTGGGGCGCAGCGGCATGCGCGCCTCGCCGTCCGCGTCCAGCTTCACGCCGAGCGTCTGGTGCAGCTGGATCCAGTTGAGCTCGAAGCCCAGCCGGCAGCCGGCCATGTAGACCCGCCACACCCTGGCGGTGCCCTCGCCGACCTCCTTCACGGCCTCGTCCCAGTGGTCGTCCAGGTTGCGGCACCAGCCGGCCAGCGTCCGCGCGTAGTGCTCGCGGAGGTTCTCCTGGTGGCGGATCTCGAACCCGGCGTCGTTCATCTGCATCTGGATGTAGCCGGGGCCCTCCAGCTCGCCGTCCGGGAACACGTACCGGTTGATGAAGCCGCCCGGCTTCATCGCGGGAGCCAGGTTGTCCGGGCGGGTGATGGTGTGGTTGAGCATCCGGCCGCCCGGCTTCAGCTTCCCGTACAGGAACGAGAAGTACGCCGGGAGGTTCTTCTTCCCGATGTGCTCGGTGAGGCCGATGGAGCTGACCGCGTCGAAGCCGGTCTCGGCCACGTCCCGGTAGTCCAAGTGCCGCACCTCGGCCAGCTCGGAGAGCCCGCGGTCGGCGATCGCCTTCTGCGCCCACTCGGCCTGCTGCTTCGACAGCGTCACGCCCAGCGCCTTGACGCCGTACTCCTTGGCGGCGTGCATCACCATGCCGCCCCAGCCGCAGCCGACGTCCAGCAGCCGCATGCCCGGCTCCAGGCCCAGCTTCTTGGCCACCAGGTCGTGCTTGAAGTACTGCGCCTCCTCAAGGGTGGCGCCGTCCTCCGGGTAGCAGGCGCAGGTGTACGCCATCGACGGGCCCAGGACCCACTCGTAGAAGGTGTTGGAGACGTCGTAGTGGTGGGAGATGGCCTTGGCGTCGCGCCGTTTGGAGTGCCGCAGCCAGGACGGCACCCGGCTGAAGGGGGCCTCCTGCGGCGGCGGGTCGAGCCGGCGGCTGACGGCCGCGCGCAGCAGCGGGTCGCGCACGACCGACCCCAGCAGCCGCACCTTGTCGGCCGGGGTCACCTCGTCGAACAGGTGCCGCATCGTCGCGAGGGTGTCGTACATGTCGCCGTCGACGTCGAGATGGCCGCTGACGTACGCGCGCGCCAGGCCCAGCGAGCCCGGCGCGTGCACCAGGTGGGAGACCGCGTACGGTGACCGCACGTCGACCCGGATGCCGGCGCCTGAGACCCCCGCCCGAGACCCGTCGTACGCCGCGAACTCCACTGGCGCCTCAGGCCCGACGAGTTCCTCGAAGACCTTGGCCAGCGTCATGGTGATTCCTCCTGTCTTTCCGCCCCCGTGACAGGGGGCATGGCGTCATCACGCTGCCCCCGACAGGGCCAGGTGGTGACGCGGCCCCGCCGAGGGCTCCCCCGAACCGCGGACGATCAGCGTCCGCGCACGCACTTGTCGTAGAGGTCCAGCAGCCTGGTGCCGGGGTCGTACGACTCCTTGAGCCGCCGGTAGGTCTCCCCGTCGTAGTACCGCCAGAACTCGTCACGGCTGTAAAAAGCAGTCGAATAGAGGGACTTGTGCCCGTCAAGGGCCGCGACCTGACGCTCGATGAGCCGGTTGTGGTACTCGGGGATCTGCCCCGGAGGAATCCGCACCGTGCCCCAGAATCCGGCGTTCACGTAAGTGCGGCCGGGCTCGAGCGGGTAGAGCGGCCAGCGCTCGCGGGCGCGCAGCGGGCACAGCCAGATGGGGCTCATCCCCACCTTGTCGTGGAAGAAGTCCAGGAACTCGGGCAGCCGCTCGACCGGCACCTCGATGTCCTGGATGACGTCCTCGCGGGGGCGCTGCCCGCGCCACCGGTCGACCCGCGCGACCAGCTGGTAGCGCCGGTCGTAGGCGACGAGCCTCCGGTAGACGTCCGACCGCTTGGCCTTGTCCGGCCACAGCCGCCGGACGACCGGGTTCTGGACGCCGAACGCGCCGGAGCACCAGAACCAGTCGGTGTCCCAGCGCCAGATGTAGTCGCGCACGGTCAGGAAGTCGGTCGACCGCCGCTGGATCGACCGGTAGTAGATCTCCTGGCCGGTGTAGTCGGAGGTGTACGGCGCCTCGTCGTCGAACATCCCGATGGTGATGTACTGCTCGCCGGCGCTGAAGACGGTGCCGTCGAGGAAGTCGACGGTGTCGCCCTCGTACCGGCCGGTCTCGGTGATCTCGGCCATCGCCTCGGCGAGCGCGCCGGCGTCGGTGAAGCGCAGGTGGCGCAGGCGCACGTACGGCTTCACCGGGATCAGGCGGATCTTCAGGCGGACGGCGTAGCCGAGCGTCCCGTAGCTGTTGGGGAACCCGTAGAACAGGTCCTTGTGCTCGTTGTCGGGGGTGGCGGTGACGATCCGCCCGTCCCCGGTGAGCACGTCCATCTCCAGGACCGCCTCGTGCGGCAGGCCGAGGCGGAACGAGGTGGACTCGATCCCGAGCCCGGTCACGGCGCCGCCGAGCGTGATCGTCTTCAGCTGCGGCACGACCGTCGGCATCAGCCCGTGCGGCAGTGTCGCGTCGACCAGGTCCTCGTAGGTGGTCATGCCCTGCACCTCGGCGGTACGGGCCTCGGGGTCCACGTTCAGCACGCGGTCGAACCCGGACACGTCGAGCCCCGGCGCCGCCGAGGGGTCCCGCCAGCGGAACAGGTTGGAGGTGCGCTTGGCCAGCCGTACCGGCGCGCCCTCCGGGATCGACTCGTACGACCTGCGCAGCGCCTCCACGGCCCGCTCGTGATCGCCCTTGACCAGAAGCTCCGTCATCTACCCCTCCCGGCCCCAGTAAATCGAGGATCGCATGTATGTTCCACATATTTAGGGCGAGAGGGTGATCACAGGGACGTAAGGGAATAAAGCCCCAGCCCGGGCATGGCGGGCACCGTCCCCTCCCTCCCACCGGCCCGCTCTAACGCTTCCCCCGAACCGCCCCCGCGACACCTGCCGATCCCCGTCCCCGGACGGGTTCGATCACTTCACCAGGCGCAGGATCCACGGGTAGCGGAACCGCTCCCCGGTCAGCCCCACCACGGCCGCCACCGCCGCCACCCCCCACGCGACCGCGTACACGACACTGCCCAGCCCGAACGTCACGATCGTCAGCAGCAGCAGCGTCAGCTGGAAGTTGACGGCCTCGGCCGCGTGCCGCCGCACGTACGCCGACCGCTTCCCGCTCGTCAGCATCAGCACCAGCGGCCCGAGGAACAGCGTCGGCACCCCCAGCCCGTGCGCGAGCGCCGCCAGCACCCGGTCCTCCCCCGTGGCCGGCGCGTCCGGCCCGGCGAGCCCGGCCGGACCCGCGCGACCGGCCGGACCCGCGCCCAGGTCCCGCGTCACCGCGTCGAGATCCCCACGCGTCTTGGACGTCATCGCCAGGTGCATCCGCACGTCGAACTCGGAATGCTCCAGGCGGCCCTCCGCGTACGCCTCCTGAAGCCGTTCCACGACCGCCTCGCGCTCCGCGTCGGAAACCCGTAGTTCCGGCGCCGCATATCCGCTATTCATGCGTCAATGCTCGCTCATCCGCGGGTCCCGCCGCCATCCGGGAAACCCCCGGATCAACCCTGAGAACCCGACCCGCCCGAGGGACGATCCGACGGCGTGGCGGAGGGGCTCGGAGAAGGCTCCGGCGGCGTGAACTCGACGTATTTCTTACCGGGCGCGAGCGGCTTCCCGTACAGCTCGGAGACGGTCACGAACACGTACCCCTTGGCCGCCAGCCGCTTGATGATCGCCGGTACCGCGTCGACGGTCGTCCCGTGGATGTCGTGCATCAGCACGATGGTGCCATTGCGCGTACCGCCGACGACCTTGCGCTCGACCCGCCCGCTGTCGCGGACCTGCCAGTCCAGCGGGTCGACCGTCCACAGCACCTGCGCGAGCCCCAGCCGCTTCGTGACCGCCGCGACCTGCCTGTCCGTCGACCCGTACGGCGGCCTCATCAGGACGGGCGTCACCCCGGCGGCCCGCTGGATCGCGTGCTGCGTCCGTTCCAGCTCGGCGGCCACCTTCGCCTGCGACGACCGGCCGAGATCGGCGTGCGAGTAGCTGTGGTTGGCCAGCTCGTGCCCCTCGGCGGCCTCCCGCCGCACCAGCTCCGGGTACTCCTCGACGTTGCGCCCGACCAGGAAGAACGTCGCCTTCACCTTGTCGCGGGCCAGCAGGTCCAGCAGCCTCGACGTGCTGGTCATCGGCCCGTCGTCGAAGGTCAGCGCGACGCACTTGGCCTTCCGGCAGTCGACCGGCGGCGGCTTGGGGGTGGGTGTGGGAGTGGGGGTGGGCGTCGGCTTCGGCCGGGCCTTCGGAGCGGCGACCGTCCGGGCCGGCGGGCGCTCGGCCGGACGCGCCGCCGCGGCGCTCGTCGCCGGCGCCAGCGTGCTCAGCCAGCCGCAGACGGCGACCCCCGCAGCCACCGCCGCCCACTTCCGCGTCACGATGGCACCGCGCGTCATGAAACTCCCTTACGGGCTCCCCGATGATCAGTCCGATCGGACAGTGTAGAGCCCGCGACTCCCGGTGGCCCGGCGAATTGCCGTGAAATCGGGAACCCCATTCCGCTGGACAGTCGTTATTGTCATACGCGCCCAGTGTCTCCGGAGCCGTTCCGGAGCGGCATCAGACGACGGGACAGGCCGGATGAGGTTCCGGGACCGATTCGGGATACGCAAAAACCGGGGTTCCACGGTGACCCGGCTCGACCGGGAGGCCACCGACGACGACATCAAGGCACTGATCGCCTTCGCGCGCAGCCGCCAGGGCGTGGAGTTCTACGTCGAGCCCGAGACGTTCGCCACCGACACCACCGCGGTCGCCGTCGCCCACGACGGCGAATGGACCCGCCGCCGCGTCGGCGCCCCCCAGGTCATCGGCAAGGTCGCCCGCGACCTCGGCCTGCCGGTCTACGACGTCCAGATCGTCGGCTACCCGGCCCGCATGCGCGCCTGGAACGAGCGCAACCGCGACCGCCGGATCGACCCCGGCTCCCCCGGCGAGGCCGTCCGCTCCTGAGACCCCGCGTCCACTACCGGCCACCCTTCCCCTCCCAGCCCTTCGCGATCCGCGAATTGACCTCGATCAAACTTGAGGTTCTAGCGTTCCCGGTGTCATCGACGAAGGGAACCGAATCATGAAGGCTGCCGCGTTCACCGCACCGGGCGGGCCCGAGGTCCTGCGGCTGATGGACGTCCCGGACCCGCAGGCCGGGCCGGGCGAGGTCCGCGTCCGGGTCAGGGCCGCCGGCGTCCAGCCGTACGACGTGGCGATCCGCGAGGGCTGGACGCCGCCCGGCACCCCCGAGGGCTTCCCCCGCATCCCGGGCAACGAGTTCGCGGGCGTGATCGACCAGGTCGGCGACGGCGCCGGGCTCGCCCTAGGGGCCGAGGTGGTCGGCTTCACCCGGCTCACCGCGTACGCCGAGTACGCCGTCGTCCCGGCCGATCAGGTCACACCGAAGCCCGCGAGCATGCCCTGGGAGGTCGCGGGCGGGTTCCCGGCCGCCGTGATGACCCCGCACATCGCCCTGGAGGAGATGGCCGTCGGCCCGGGCGACACCGTCCTCATCCACGCGGCGGCCGGCGGCGTGGGCACGGTCGCCGTCCAGCTCGCGCGCATCGTCGGCGCGACGGTCGTCGGCACCGCGAGCGAGGCCAACCACGAGTACCTGCGTTCCCTCGGTGCGATCCCGGTCGCGTACGGCGAGGGCCTGGCAGGCCGCGTCCGCGCCGCCGCGCCCGGCGGCGTCGACGCCGCCCTCGACGGCGCCGGCGGCGACGCCCTGCAGGTCTCCCTCGAACTCGTCAAGGACCGCGACCGCATCATCACGCTCGTCGAGCACGAGCGCGCCGCCGAGCTCGGCGTCCGCGTCACGCCGTTCAAGCGCTCCGCGGCGCGCCTCGCCGAGGCCGCCCGCCACTACGAGGAGGGCCGCCTCCGGCTCCACGTCCGCAACGCCTACCCCCTCTCCCGCGCCGCCGACGCCCACCGCGAGGCGGCCACCGGCCACGGCCGAGGCAAGATCGTTCTCCTCATGGACTGACCCGGAGGCGAGCCCGCCGCACGGACCCGGCAGGGAGCCCCCGGCCCCGAGCGGATGGACGGGTCACGGCGATCGCCCCGGCTAAGGAAGGCCCACGCCGCCGGCGCCGCACCGACCGCACCTGCCCCAGATCACTTTCACTCCTTTCTCAGCCGCGACGGTTTCCCTTGTCCGGCTGGTCTTGATTCGGACCGAACCCCTCCGGCACTTCGGAATCGCCCCGCGAATGGCGCCCCGACTTGAACGGCACCGCGTAGGCGGCCGCCGCAGTGCCGTGCTCTGGAGCGCGGCGGAGGGGCGTGGGGAGGGTCGTACGGGTGGGGTGGGCTATGGGTCTTCTTGGGCGGCGTAGATGTCGGAGAGTTCTTCTGGGGTCATGCGTAGGCGGGGGTCGTCGGGTGGGATGCCGGCGGCGATGACGGCCTGGAGGAGGATCGCCATGGAGTAGTCGGGGTCGGCCCGGTCGAGGGCGATGTTGGCGAGGCCGCCGTCGCCGGCGGCATACGCGGCGCGGGCCAGGAGGCAGGCCGGGGCGGCGGCGTACGGCTCCTCGACGTGGCGGAGGACGGTGCGCCAGAAGGCGATGTCGGCGGACGGGTCGTCGAGATCGATGCGGACGAAGGCCTCGTCGCGGATGCGGAGGTCGGTGAGCAGGACGCCCAGCCACGCGATCTCCTCGTAGGCGGGGGACGGTGCGCGGCGCAGGCGGTGGAGGAGGGCGAGGGCCTCGTCGCGGAGGGCCGCGGGGTCCTGGGAGCGGAGGCGCCGTTCCGCCTGGAGGGTCGCGCGGCGCATGGAGTCGCGGGCGGGGCCCTGGAGGGGAGCGACCGTGCTCGCGAGTTCGGAACGGCCGGGAAGGGCGACCCTGCCGGCGAGGGTGGCCTCGGCCGCGACGACGCTGGAGGCGATGTCGTACGGCGTGCCGCCGGGCGGGCAGCAGTCGGGGACGTCGCAGACGAGCGACCACCAGCGGCCGTCGGCGACGCGGGCGGCGTCCACGATCTCGAGGGGCAGGGTGTCGCGGATGGCGGCGAAGGCCGGCTCGACGCGGTGGCGGGCGCCGTACCCGAGGACGAGGGCACGGTGGAGACCGCCGCCGCCGAGGACCCCGGCGGCATGCCCGGCGGTACGGGCGTGCGCGGCCGGGTCGTCCAGGGGCGGTAAGTCCACGCGGACGGCGCAGGTGTGGTGCGGGCCGCCGAAGCCGATCACGATCATGCTGTCGGCGGGGTGGAAGCCCAGCAGGTAGGGGACGGCGGCGATGGCGTCGGGAATGGACCGGATCCGCATCGGGGTCCGGTGGGAGGTCTCCGTCATGCCATCGACTGTCGCCGGGCGGGTGACCTCCTCGTAAGGGGTGCCGGCAACTGTGGATAACCGCGGCGGATCTACTTCATGAACGTGTCGATGTTCTCGATCTGCCAGCGGTCGTTCCGGTGGACGGCGCCCACGGAGAACATCGCGGCCGAGTAGGCGGTCTGGTTCTTGTCGGTACGGGTGCTCCGCTGGTCGGCGAAGACGAGGAGGCGCGCGCGGTCGCCGGACAGCATGCGCACGCCGCTGTCGGTGACCGTGGTGGTGAGCACCAGCTTCTGCTCGGGCGCCTGCTTCCGCACCATGGCGATCATCTCGTTGTACTGCTGGACGGCCTTGCCCGTCAGGAGCGTCTGCGCGGCGCGTTCGGTCTTGCCGACGTCGGTGTAGTTGTACGAGAAGACCGTGTTGACGATGTCCTGGACCTCGCCCTTGAGCTCGCTCGTACGGGCGTTGTCGGTCAGCGCGACGTTCTCGGCCGTCGTGCCGCTCCTGAGCGTGTGCGCCTGGCGGGCCGACCAGGCGGCCAGGCCGCCCAGGAGGACCGTGACGACCGCCAGGACGATCGGGACGCGGGGGTGCCGCCAGAGGGCGCCGAACTTCTTCACGGGTCGTCCTTTCACCCCGCGCCTCCCACGGGGGCCTGGGACAGGGCGCTGAGCTTCCATCCGGTGGAGGTACGGGTGAGCTGCCCCATCAGCCGGGTCTTCTTGACGGCCGGTTCGCCCTTGGGCGGCGTCACCGTGATCTGCAGGCCGACGATCACGCTCGCCTTGCCTGCGTGCTGGTCGAGTTCGGTCACGGCCGCGTCCAGGACCTTCGCCGAGGTGATCGTCTGGGCCTTCCGGACGGCCTTCTCGAACTGCGGCCGCCCCTGGACGATCTCCTGGTACAGCTCGCTGGTCGAGGAGTCCTGCCACAGCTTCAGCCCTTGGTCGAGGGAGCGGTGGTCGAGGGTGTTGAGGTTCTGCACGGCCTGCTCGCCCGCCCGCAGCACCTCGTCGCGCTCGCGCGAGAAGCCGAGGGAGTCGTCGTGCGCCGCCGCGTACCAGGACCATCCGAACCATGCGGCGCACACGGCCGCGACGACCGCCAGCGCCATCGCCGCCTTGCGTTTCCCGTCCGGGGGCGCCGGTCGCTCGCCGGTCTTCGACTCCTCCTTCTTCTTCGTCTGTTTCTTCTCGCCGTCCTCGTCGTCCGGCTCCTTGCCGTCCTCCGCCGCCTTCTCGGCCTTCTCGCCTTCGTCGTCCGGCGGCTGCTCACCGTCGGCTTCCGGCTTCTCCTCGCTCGCGGACTCCTGCGGCCCCGGCTCGCTGGCGGCGGCCTTCTCCGGCTCCTCGGCCGCCGTGTCCTCGGGTTCCTTGGCCTCGGGTTCTCTGGCCTCGGGTCCCTTGGCCTCGGGTCCCTTGGCCTCGGGTTCCTTGGCCTCGGGTTCTCTGGCCTCCGGCTCCTTGACCTCGAGGTCCTTCTCAAAATCGGTCTTGCTCACGTGGTCACCTCATGTCGTCGTCAGCTCGACCGGATCTCGGTGATGCGCCACTGGCCGTCGCGGAGGCGGGCGGTGATCGCGAGCTGGGCGGCGGCGGTGCCGCCGGCCGGTTTGCCGTTGCGGGTGCTCACCTGGTCGAGGAAGACCAGGAGGTGGGCGGTGTCGCCGGACAGGCGGGTCACGCCGGCGCGGACGACGCGGGTGGTCAGGGTGAGCCGCTGGGCCGGGGCCTGCGCCTTCACCTGGCCGTACAGGGCGCGGTACTGGCCGGCGGCCTTGCCCTCCAGGAGTTGCGCGGCGGCCTTCTCGGTGGCGGCGACATCGCCGTGCTGGTACGAGAGCACCTTGACCAGCGCGTTGCTGACGTCCCCGACGGCCTTCGCGGTGGCCTCGGCGTCGACCAGGGCCCGGTTGGCGGACGGGGACGCGCCGCGCTGCTTCTCGGTGAACGCGAGAAGGCCCCCGGCGGCGAGGGCGACGATCACGGCGGCGGCCAGGACGAGCCGGTGCCGCGGGACCCTCCTCTTCGCGGCGGGCGGCGCCTCGACCTCGGCCTCGGCGGTGTCGGTGTCGGTGGTCACGGGGTCCTCCCTCACCGGGCGTTGGCCGGGAGCGCGGTCAGGGACTTGAGCTTCCAGCCGGCCGCGGTACGGGCCAGCGCGGCGTCGTAGCGCTTGCGCTCCACGGTCGGGGCGGCGCCGGGCCGGGTCACCTCGATGCGGACGGTGGCGATGACCCGGGCGGAGCCGGAGCGCCGGTCGAGCGCGGTCAGCGCGGCGTCGACGACCTTCCCGTTCGCCGTGGTGGCGGCCTTCTGGATCTTCTGCCTGCTCTCGGGCCGGGTGCGTTTCAGCTCGTCGTGCAGGGGGCCGGTGGAGGAGTCCAGCCAGCTCTGGAGGCCCTGGTCGACGCGCTTGGCGTCCATCGAGTTGAGGGCCGCGAGCTGGTTCTTCGCGGCGGTGACCGCCTGGTCGCGGTCGCGGGCCATGTCCTGGGGCTCGCCCTGCCGCATGTCCCAGAACGTCCAGCAGGACCAGGCCAGGAACGCGACGGACAGGGCGAGGAGGACGTACGGGACGCGCTTCATCGTTCCCCCCTCAAGCCGAGCAGGTCGGCCATATCGGGCTCGCGGGGTTCGACGCCGGGGAGGCCGAGCGCGCCGGGAAGGGCGGCGGCGCCGGCGGCGCCCAGCGAGCCGGGACGGGCGGGTACGGGAACGCCGCCCTTGGGGGCGTTGGCCGAGCCGCGCACGTTCACGCCGGACGAGGCGGGCATCGTGCAGCGGGCGCCGGTGTTGAGCGGCGGCGCGGCGGAGAGGTTGAGCCCGTTCCGATACGTGGTGCCGCCGTACCCGCGCATGCAGGGCAGCGGGTTGAAGAACGTGGTCGCCATCCCGAACCGGAGCGTGCCGTCGTCCTGGACGATCGTGGAGCCGGCGGCGACGACGCCGGGGAGGCGCACCATGAGCTCTTCCAGGCCGTCCACGCGGGTGACCGCGAGGTCGGAGACGGTGAGCAGGTTCGCGATGACGACGCTGAGGCTGGGATCGAGGTCGCGCAGCAGGCCCGTCACCTCGGTGGACGCCTGCGGCGCGACGGCGATCAGCTTGCGCAGGTCGGAGTCCGAGGTGCGCAGCTGCTCGGCCAGCAGCCGGGCGTTCCCGGCGAACGCCTTGAGCGCGGCGGCCTCCTGGTTCTGGGTGCGCAGGGCCAGCTCGCCGTCGCGGATGAGCGTGCTGGTGGGGTCGATGTTGGCGTCGGCGGCGCGGATGAACTCGTTCTGCGCGTCCATCAGCGCCTGGAGGTTCGGGCCCTGGCCGTTGAACGCGAGGTAGAACTCGTTCACGACGGTCTGGAGCGCGGTCGTGGGGACCGAGCGGGTGAAGTCGTTGGCCGCCTTGAGCAGGTCGGTGACCGGGGCCGGGGTGCTGGTGGTGGAGCGCGGGATCACGGCTCCGTCGCGCAGGTACGGCGCGCTGCTGTTGGCGGGGCGAAGGTCCACGTACTGCTCGCCGACGGCCGACAGGTTGGCGACGACGGCGCGCAGGTTCGCCGGGATCCGCGGCGCGGAGTCGTCGATCTTGAGGTCGGCGACGACGCCGTCGCCGGTGAGGTGCAGTTCGCCGACGCGGCCGACCGACACCCCCCGGTAGGTGATGTTGGAGCCGGGGAACAGCCCGCCGGTCTCGGCCAGTTCGAGCTTGGCGACGTAGTAGCCGCGCATGCCGACGAACCGGCCGAGGTCGGCGTACCTGGCGCCGATGAACGCGATCACCGACACCGAGATGACGACGAACGCCAGCGTCCTGATCCTGGTCGCGAGGGTCAGCATCAGCCGCCGCCTCCCGGGAGTTCGGGGAAGATCCCGCCGCCACCGCCGGAGGACGGCGGCGGGGCGCTCGGGCTCCGGCTCGGGGTGCCGGAGGGCGTGCCCGGCGCGACCGGCGGCTGGACGACCTCGGGCGTGTCGACCGGCGGCAGCGGCAGCGTCGGAGTGTCGCGCACCTCGGTCGTCCGCTTCTTCTTCGCCGTGGGCGGCGCCTCCTCGTCGATCAGCGGGATGATCTTCGTGCCGGGCACCGCGGCCACCGACAGGTACACGTTCAGGTAGTCGCCCTTGACGGCGTTCATCACCTCGTCCGTGAACGGGTAGGTGAACAGCACTTCGAGGGACTTGGGCAGGTCCTCGCCCGCGTCGGCGAGCTTCTTGAGCGTGGGGGCCAGCGCGCGCAGGTCGGCGACCATGTCGTCCTTGGAGGCGTTGATGGTGCGTACCGCGACGTCCGACAGGTCCTCGAACTGCCGCAGCATGGTGATCAGGGCGCCGCGCTGCTCCTCCAGGACCTTCATGCCCGGGCTGAGGTCGCTCAGCACGGTCCCGAGCTTCTGCTTGCGGGCGGCCAGGGTGGCGGAGAGCCGGTTGAGGCCGTCGAGCGCCGCGACGATGTTCCCCTTGTTGGAGTCGAGGCTCGCGGTCAGCTCGTTGATGCGTTTCAGGACCGACTTGATCTCGGGTTCGTTGCCGCTGAGCGCGTTGTTGAGCTCGCGGGCGATGGTCCGCATCTGTGGGAGGCCGCCGCCGTTCAGCAGCAGCGACAGCGCGCCGAACACCTCCTCCACCTCCACGTTGCGGTTCGTGCGGGAGGCGGGGATGTTGGCGCCGTCCGCGAGCGTCCCGGTGGCGCCGGCGGGCGGCGCGGCGAGCTGGATGTACTTCTCGCCCAGCAGGCTGGACTGCTCCAGGCGCGCGGTCGCGTTGGCGGGCAGCCTCACGCTCCCGTTGACCAGGAGGGTGACGCGCGCCGTCCAGCCGTTGAGCGGCAGCGACACCTTGGAGACCCGGCCGACCGCGACGTCGTTCACCTTCACCGCGGCCTGCGGGACGAGGTCGAGCACGTTGGCGAACTCGGCGGTGACCGTGTACGGGTCGTCGCCGAGATCGGCGCCGCCGGGCAGCGGGAGGTCCTGGACGCCGGTGAACCCGCCGCCGCAGCCGCTGAGGAACGCGGCGCTCGCGGTGGCCAGCGCCGCCACGCGGGTCTTCATCGGCCGCCCCCCTTGCTGCCCTTGCCGCCGCCCTGGTTCCCGTACGTGTCGCCCACGGCCGGCAGCGGCATCGGCGGCAGGATCCCGGTGGCCCCCTCCGGTACGGGGGTCATGCTCCCGGCCCGCTGCTTCTCGCATAGGGCCTTCGTGGTCTCGCTTGCCGCGGCGGAGGCGCACACCGGGCTGGCGGTGCCCTGGCCGAGTGCCGCCAGCGCCGAGCCGGCCGCCGACGCGCCGCTGATCGGGCCCATGCTGATCTCGTTCAGGTTGCCGCGTCCCATCAGCGTGCGGGTGGCCGGGTCGTAGGCGTTGAGGAAGTTCGTCGCGGTCAGCGGCAGGGTGTCGAACGCCTCCGCGAGCGAGGCGCGCTGGTTCACCAGGACCTGGGTGAGGGACGCGAGCTTGTCGACGTCCTTCTTCAGCAGCGCCCGGTTGTCGCGGATGAAGGTGCGGACCTGGCCGAGCGCGATCGCCAGCTCGCGGAGCGCGGCGCCCAGCTCGTCGCGGTCGGCGGCGAGGAACCCGGTCACGTCCGCCAGCTGCCGTTCGGCCTGCCGCACCTGCGCGTCGTTGTTCTTGATCATCGTCGTGAACTTCTGCAGGTTGGCGATCGTGGCGAACAGGTCGCCGCTGTTGCCGGCCAGCGTCCGGCTGGCCTGCCCGAGCTGCGCGATCGTGTCGTTGAACGCCTCGCCGTTGCCGTTGAGGTTCTCGGCGCCGACCTGGAGGGCGCGCGAGAGGGCGCCGTTGGAGTTGGCGCCCTTCGGGCCGAGGTCGCCGGTGATCCGCTTGAGGCTGTCGTAGAGCTGGTCCAGCTCGACCGGCGTCGCCGTCCGGTTCACGTCGATCGGGACGCTCGGGTCGTACTTGGGGCCGCCCTGGTACGCCGGCGTCAGCTGGATGTAGCGGTCGGCGACGACGCTCGGCGCGACCACCACGGCCTTGACGTCGGCCGGGATCGGGGTGTCGTCGTCCAGCGTCAGCCGCGTCCGGACGCGGGTGCCGATCGGCGTGACCTCGTCGATCGTGCCGACCTTGACGCCGAGGATCCGCACGTCCGACCCCGGGTACACGCCGACCGCCGCGGCGAAGTACGCGGTGATCCGCCGTCCCGCCGGGCCGCCGGCGACCGCCGCGAGCGCGACCGCCATCAGGACCACGGCCATGATGAGCGCGATCACGGTGCGGCGGCGCTCCCGCCACGTCCCGCCGCGCATCGCGTTGTCGATCGTCATCGCCCTGAGCTTCACCGGCCCGCCCCCGTCCCCGCGGCGCCGCCGCCCGGCCTGGGCGGCATGCAGCCGTTCTCCGGCGGCGTGTTCGGCGCCTGGTACTCCTTGGGCACGACGCCGCACAGGTAGCCGTCCATCCAGCGGCCGTTGCCGAGCGCGTTGCCCAGGAGCCGGTTGTACGGTCCCGCCACCGCGAGCGCGCGGTTCAGGTTGTCCTGGTTGCGCTGGAGCACGTCGGTGATGCGGTCGAGCGCCTGGAGGGTCGGCTGGAGCTGCCGCTCGTTGTCGGAGACGAGCCCGGACAGCTGGCGGGCGAGCGCCTGCGAGCCGACCAGCAGCCCGTGGATGGCCTCGCGCCGCCGGCGCAGCTCGGCCAGCAGCAGGTTGCCGTCGCGCAGCAGCGCCTCGAACTCCGCGCTCTGCTCGGCCAGCACCCCGGTGACCTGCTTGGCGTTGGCGAGCAGCCGGGCCAGCTGGGCGTCCCGGGTGGAGATCGTCCGGGACAGCGCCGACAGGCCGTCCAGCGCCTTGCGCACGCTCGGCGCGGTGTTCTGGAACGTGTCGGCGATCGTGTCCAGGCTCTGCGCGAGCTGCACGGTGTCGAGCCGGTCGATGGTGCCCGAGAGGTCCTGGAACGCCTGGGTGACGTCGTACGGCGACACCGTCCGGCTGAGCGGGATGCGCCGGCCCGGGTCCTGCGCGGTCGGCCCGAGCGGATCGATCGCCAGGTACTTCGCGCCGAGCAGCGTCTTGATCATGATTCCGGCGGTGCTGGCGCTGCCGATCCAGGTGTCCCGGACCCGGAACGTGACCTTGACCTTGGCGCCGTCCAGCTCCACGTCCGTGACCTCGCCGACCTTGACGCCGGCGACCCGTACCTCGTCGTCGGGCCTGAGGCCGGCCGCCTCCCGGAAGTCGGCGGTGTACTTCGTGCCGCCGCCGATGACCGGCAGGTCGTCGGCGCGGTAGGCCAGCATGCCGAGCACCAGGATGATCGCCAGCCCGACGACGGCGACGCCGATGGGGTTGCGCTCCCTGATGGGCTTGCGCAGCCGGCCGCCGCGCGGCCTCTTCAGCGGCGGCAGCGCCGTCGCCGCCGGGCGGCCGGCCGGGGCCGGGCCCGGGGGTCCGTTCGTGCCGCTCATTCCCGGCCTCCACATCGTGTCACTTCGTCGTCTCCGATCGGGACGCCGGTGGGCGGCGGGCGGCCGTCGGTGTAGGTGGCGCCGGTGACGGTGGCCTGGCACATGTAGAGGTTGAGCCAGGACCCGTACGAGGCGAGCCGGGCGATGGTGGCGCTCTTGCCGGGCACCGTCCGCAGGAACCGCTCGATCTCGGGGCTCTCGTCGGCGAGCTCGTCCGACAGGCGGCCGAGCTGGCCGATGCTGTCCTTCAGCGGCGCGCGGCCCACCTGGAGCAGGTCGGCGGTGCTGTTGGTCAGCGCGGACATCGCGCCGATCGCCTCGCCGAGGGGCTTGCGGTCGGCGGCCAGCCCGGACGTCAGCCGGCGCAGCGTGACGATCAGGTCGGCGAGCTGGTCGCCGCGCGCGTTGATCGTCTCCAGCACCTCGTTGAGGTTGTCGATGACCTGGCCGATCACCTGGTCCTTGCCGGCCAGCGTGCTGGTCAGGGACGCGACCGTGCGCAGCAGCGAGTCCATCGTCGGCCCCTCGCCCTGGAGCACCTGGATGATCTCGCCCGCCAGCTGGTTGACGTCGGCGGGCGACAGCGCCTGGAACAGCGGCTGGAAGCCGTTGAACAGCTGCGTCAGGTTCAGCGCGGGCGTCGTGCGCTCCAGCGGGATCGTGCTCCCCCGCGCCATCGTCGCGCCCGGCGCGCCGGTGCCGCGGTCCAGCTCGATGTAGCGCTGGCCGACCAGGTTCAGGTACTTGATCGTGGCCTTGGTGGACGACGGCAGCCGGCGGCCGCGCTGCACGCTGAACTCCACCTGCGCCTGCCGCCGGTTCACCACCTCGATCTCGGTGACCTGCCCGACCCGCACGCCCGCGATCCGGATGCTGTCGCCCTCGATCAGCCCGGTCACGTCGCTGAACCGCGCCTTGTAGCGGTCGGCGTTGCCGACTCCGGTGTTGGCGATGCTGATCGCCAGCACGGCGGTGGCGGTGACGGTCACGACCACGAACAGGAACGACTTGACCAGCGGGCCGCCGAGGCCCTTGACGTTCATCCTCATCGGACGTTCACCTCCGCCCCCCGGTAGACCGGGCCGACCAGGACGCTGCTCCAGTCGGGGAGGTTCGACGGGACCTCCCGCAGGCCCGGGGCGAGCAGCTCGTTCACCAGCTGGTTCTCCTGCGGCGAGTTGGGCAGCCCGAGCGCGCCGGGCACGATGGCGACCGGGGTGACCCGGCCGGGCGGCGCGGCCCGCGGCGCGGTGCCGCCGGCGGGGTCGTACGGGAGCGGGTAGCAGCGCGGCCCGCCGCCCGCGGTGTAGCGCGGCGTGTCGCGGCCCGGGACGTAGCGGCCCTTGGACGGCACGGAGGTGATCTCGGCCCTGATGCCGGGCCGGTCGGTGCCCTTGCCGAGGGCCTTGTCCATCCTGGGCTTGAAGTCGTTCAGCATCGAGAACACGCAGGGGAACTCGGGCGAGTACCGCGCCAGCACCTCCAGCGGCGCCCGGCTGTGGTCCGCGAGGCGGATCATGTTGCCGGAGTTCTGCCGCAGGAACGTGGTGAGGTCCTGGGCGCCGCCGGTGACGGTGGAGTACAGGTCGCTGAGGTTGCGGCGCTGGTCGACGACCGTGCGGCTGGTCGCGCTGAAGTCGTACAGGGCGTCCAGGATGTCGGGCGTCGCCTCGCTGTAGTGGTGCGTGAACTCCACCAGCTCGCGGATGTTGCGGTTGAGGGCGGGCAGCTCGGGGTTGAACTTCTTCAGGTACGCGTCCAGCGTCACCAGCGTCTCGCCCAGCTCGTGCCCGCGCCCCTCCAGCGCCGTCGACATCGCGGTCAGCGTCGCCGACAGCTTCGCCGGCTGGACGGCGGTGAGCAGCGGCAGCGTGTTGTTGATGACCTCCTGCAGCTCGACCGCGTTGGCCGTGCGGTCCTCGCTGATGACGCTTCCCTCGCGGATCGGCGAGGGGGCCGGCGCCGCCGGCGCCAGCAGCGCCACGAACCGCTGCCCGAACAGCGTCGTCGGGAGCATCTGCGCGCTGACGTTCGCGGGGATGTGCCGGACCGACTCGGGCTTGAGCGCCAGCGTGAGGCGGGCGCCCGCGCCGTCGGCGCTGATCTCACGGACCTCGCCGACGACGACGCCGCGCACCTTGACGTCGGCGTGCCGGTGCATCTCGTTGCCCACCGACCCGGTCCGCAGCGTGACCATCGTGGCGTCGGTGAACCGCTTCTGGTAGATCGCGACGGCCAGCCACACCAGCAGCGCGGGGACGAGCAGGAACACCACGCCCTGCAGCCGCCGGGACAGTACCGCGATCGCGCTCTCGCTCTTGCCCTCGCCCATGCTCATCGCCCGCTCACCCCGCCACCTTCACCGTCGTGGTGGCGCCCCAGATCGCCAGGCTGAGGAAGAAGTCGGTGACGCTGATCAGCACGATCGCGGTACGGACCGCGCGGCCGACCGCGACACCGACGCCCGCCGGGCCGCCGGCCGCCCGGTAGCCGTAGTAGCAGTGCGCCAGGATCACCATCACGCTGAAGATCAGCACTTTCAGGAACGACAGGACCACGTCCGTCGGCGACAGGAACACGTTGAAGTAGTGGTCGTAGGTGCCGGCGGACTGCCCGTTCACCCAGATCGTGATCTGCCTGGACGCCAGGTACGACGACAGCAGCCCGATCCCGTACAGCGGGATGATCGCCACCGTGCCGGCGATGATCCGGGTGGTGACCAGGTACGGCATGGACGGGATGCCCATGCCCTCCAGCGCGTCGATCTCCTCGTTGATCCGCATCGCGCCGAGCTGGGCGGTGAAGCCCGCCCCGACCGTCGCCGACAGCGCCAGCCCGGCCACCAGCGGCGCGATCTCGCGGGTGTTGAAGTAGGCCGACACGAAGCCGGTGAACGCCGAGGTCCCGATCTGGTTGAGCGCCGCGTACCCCTGGAGGCCGACGACGACGCCGGTGAACAGCGTCATCGCGAACATGACGCCGACCGTCCCGCCGATCACCGCCAGGGCGCCGGAGCCGAACGCGACCTCGCCCAGCAGCCGCTGCACCTCCTTGAGGTAGCGGCGCAGGGCGCGCGGCGTCCACAGCAGCGCCCGCACGTAGAAGCCGAGCTGGTCGCCGGGCTGGTCGAGCCAGGCGAACCAGGACCCGGGCCGGCGGATCGCGGACCCGGGTCCGCGCATCAGTGAGCCGGTGGCCATCGCTCACGACCCCTTCGGCGGTACGACCTGCAGGTAGATCGCGGTCAGCACCAGGTTGACGAAGAACAGCAGCAGGAAGGTGATCACCACCGACTGGTTGACCGCGTCGCCGACGCCCTTGGGGCCGCCGCGCGGGTTGAGCCCCCGGTAGGCCGCCACGACGCCGGCGATGAAGCCGAACAGCAGCGCCTTGAACTCGCTGATGTACAGGTCGGGCAGTTGCGCGAGCGCGGAGAACGAGGCCAGGTACGCGCCCGGCGTGCCGCCCTGCATCACGACGTTGAAGAAGTAGCCGCCCATCACGCCGACGACCGAGACCAGGCCGTTCAGCAGCACCGCCACCAGCATCGCCGCCAGCACCCGCGGCACGATCAGCCGCTGGATCGGCGAGACGCCCATGACCTCCATCGCGTCCATCTCCTCGCGGATCGTCCGCGAGCCGATGTCGGCGCAGATCGCCGAGCCGCCGGCGCCGGAGATCAGCAGCGCCACGATGATCGGGCTGGCCTGCTGGATCACCGCGAGCACGCTGGCGCCGCCGGTGAACGACTGCGCGCCGAGCTGCTGCGCCAGCGACCCGACCTGGAGCGCGATCACCGCGCCGAACGGGATGGAGACCAGCGCGGTCGGCAGGATCGTCACCGACGCGATGAACCAGAACTGCTCCAGCAGCTCCCGCGCCTGGAACGGCCGCCGGAACATCTGGGTCAGCACGGTCGCGCCGAGCGCGAACAGCCGCCCGGTCTCGCGCAGCGCGCCCGCCCCGGGCACCGAGGAGGGGGGCGCGGTCATCGCGGCCCCCCGAACGCCGACGGCCCGAGGCCCGGCGGCGGCCCGAACCCGGGCTGCGCGCGGCGCTCGCGGGCCGGCGGCAGCAGACTGTTCAAGATCGCCTCCTGGGCCGCGGGGGGAAGCTGGGCGAGCATCGTCATCACGCGTTCGCGGCGGCGGTTCACGGCCTTGCGCTCCGGCATGCCGGGGCTGGGCTGGAGCTGCGGGACGATCTCCGGCACGTTCGCGGCCGGCAGCGCGAGCCGCTGCTCGGCGGCCAGCTCGGCGGCGTCCTTCTCCTCGCTCATCCCGATCGGCCCGTGCCGGTTGCCGCGCAGGAACTGCGCCACCACCGGCTCCTGGCTGGTCAGCAGCACCTCGCGCGGGCCGAACGTGACCAGGTCGCGGCGGAACAGCATGCCGATGTTGTCGGGCACCGTGGACGCGATCTCGATGTTGTGCGTGACGATCAGCATCGTGGTGTCGATCCGCGCGTTCAGATCGATGAGCAGCTGCGACAGGTAGGCCGTCCGGACGGGGTCGAGACCGGAGTCCGGCTCGTCGCAGAGGATGATCTGCGGGTCCAGCACCAGCGCCCGGGCCAGCCCGGCGCGCTTGCGCATCCCGCCGGAGATCTGGCCGGGCAGCTTGCGCTCCTGCCCGCCGAGCCCCACCATCTCCATCCGTTCCAGGACGATCCGGCGGATCTCCGTCTCCTTCTTGCGGGTGTGCTCGCGCAGCGGGAACGCGATGTTGTCGAACAGGTTCATCGACCCGAACAGCGCGCCGTCCTGGAACATCAGCCCGAACAGCTTGCGCGTCTCGTACACCTTGCGGTCCGGGTCGTTCACCATGTCGACGCCGTTGATCAGCACCCGGCCGCGCTCGGGCTTGAGCAGCCCGATCAGCGACTTCAGGAACACGGTCTTGCCGGTGCCGGACGGGCCCAGCATCACGCTCACCTCACCGGCCGGCAGCGTCAGCGACACGTCCCGCCAGATGGTCTGCCGGCCGAAGGACTTCGTGAGCCCCTCAACGACGACTTCAAGTCCCATTCGACAGAGCCCATTCCCGGAGCAGAACAGCGGAGATCTAGTGAAACCGGCCTGAATAGCGACCCTTATCCGCGTCGCGACGCCAGCCGCTACTGGCCGGTACGCTACTTGTGGCGAGCGCCACCACGCAAGCAATCCGAGCGAAACGAATTGGACCCCGGCGGAACGTTGTCATCGAATGACAACGACTACCGGAGGGTTTATCTACGAGTGCGCGTCCGGGCCCCGCAGGACCACATCTCTCCAGGTCACGGAACGGTATCAACAAACGGCGCGATGCCGTTAAATGCCTGGACGGAATTGGCGGAAGCCCGCGATGAATGGCAGTCGAATGCGGTCCGGCCGATATGGGGCGGGCCCGGCGGCGGAACGTTCCCGGCCGTACGCACGATCATTCCGAAACGGCGATACACGCGATCGCGAGCGCGCAGAGGCGGGCGGGCCCGCGCGTAAGCGCACGCAAGGACGTCCCCCGTCCCGCCGAACGCCGCTAACATGCCGGGCATGACCTTCTTCCACCTGCGTTAGCGATCCGCCGGCGAGGCGAGGAGCCCCCGCCGCCGGCGATGCGGGACCGGCGCACCGCCCGTCCCGGGTCCTGACGTGGGAGAAGAACGATCATGCGCATGGCGGCGCGTTGCGTCCGCGGGCTCGAGTCCCTGCTGGCCACCGAGATCCTGCGGCACGAGCTCGGCACGATCACCCGGATCGGCCACCGCGAGGTCCACTTCCGTACCGGTCTCCCGCCGGCCGAGGCCACCGCTCTCCGGACGGCCGACGACGTCTTCCGGCTCGTCGCCCAGGTCCCCGACCCCGGCCCCGCGAAGTCCGGTCTTCCCGGCCTGGCCGCGCTCGCCGCGAACCCCGGCCTCGACCTCGGCGACGGCGACGGCGGGCGCGCGGTGGCCGGGGTCGAGGTGTCGGCCTCGTTCCTGGGGCGGCGGAACTTCAACCGGCACGACGCCGAGGACGCCATGGGACGCGCCCTGTCCGAACGGCTCGGCGTCCCGTACCACTCCCGGCGGGACGGGTCCGCGCCGCCGCCGGGGTACGGCGCGTTCCGGCTCGCGCTGGACGGCGCCCGCGCCGGGCTGATGCTGCGCGTCGCGGACCGGCCGCTGCACCGCCGCGCGTACAAGCGGCGCACGATCCCGGGCACGCTGCATCCGCCGGTGGCCGCCGCGATGGCGGTGCTGGCGGAGATCCGGCCGGGGCACACCGTCCTGGACCCGTGCTGCGGCGCCGGGACGCCGCTCATCGAGGCCGCGCTCCTCCAGCCCGGGGCGCGCTGCCGAGGCTTCGACATCGCCCGCGAGGCCGTGGACGCGTCCCGCGCCAACGCGGAAGGGCTCGGGATCGAGTTCCGGCGGGGCGACGCGACCGCGCTGCCCCTGCCGGACGGGAGCGTCGATCGGGTGGTGAGCAATCCGCCGTGGGGCAGGCAGGTGGGGCGGCACGGGCATCTCCCGGGGTGGTGGCGGGAGGTGCGGCGCGTGCTCGCGCCCGGCGGGGCCGCCGTCGTCCTGACGCCCGACCCGGCCGACCTCACCGCGGCGATCCGTACCGGCCTGGCGCCCGTTCACCTCCAGCAGGTCAGGGTCTCCGGTACGCACTCCAGCCTCGTCCGCCTGAACCGCGAGGCCTGAGAGAAGGGTCTTGCCGAGTATTACTCGTCCACGTATATTCGTAGGCGAGTATTCGGGAGGAGGCGGGATGGCCGGCAAGCGCAAGGTCGACAACCTGCTGGCGCTCGCCGTGCTGGCCACGGTCCAGCAGCGGCCGATGCACCGGTACGAGATGGCGTCGATCATGCGGGCCCGCGACAAGGACCGGGACATGAACGTCAAGTGGGGCTCGCTCTACACCGTCGTCCAGAACCTGGAGAAGCACGGCTTCCTGGAGAACATCGGGAGCAGCCGGCAGGGCGCCCGCCCGGAACGCACGATCTACCGGATCACCGACGCCGGCCGGCGGGAGCTGGTCGACTGGACGCGGGAGCTGATCTCGACCCCGCGGCCGGAGCGGCCGGGGTTCGTGGCCGGGCTCTCGGTGCTGGCCGCGCTCCCGCCGCACGAGGCGACCGACCTGCTGCGGACCCGGCTCGGCCGGCTGGAGGAGACCATCGGGTCGCGGCGGGCGGTGCTCGCCGAGGCCGCCGCGGACGTCCCCCGGCTGTTCCTGATCGAGGACGAGTACGAGCTCGCGATGCTGGAGGCGGAGGCGTCCTGGGTCGGCTCGATGATCGAGGAGCTGGCGTCCGGCTCCCACCCCGACCTCGCCGCGTGGCGGTCCTGGCACGAGACCGGTGAGATGCCCGCGGAGATGAACGAGCTCTCGGAGAGGGGGGCCGTCCCGGACTGAGGCACCCCCGTACGAAGCCCGGTGGCGGTGCGGCAACACCGCCACCGGGACCCTTCCCCGAACCGACGCCCGTCGTGACGGACCCGGCCCTGAGGTGGCGACGAAAGGATAACCGGGTTCTCCAGGCGGGACGGTTCGCGACCCGTCGCGGTGGCGCGCCGCCGCACGTCCCGAAGGAGAACACCCATGTCCAAGGTACGAAGCGCACTGGTCATCGGCGGCGGGATCGCCGGTCCGGTCACCGCGGCCGCCCTCGTCAAGGCCGGCATCGACGCGGTCGTCCACGAGGCCTACCCCGCGGAGTCGAACGGCATCGGCGGCACCCTCGCCCTCGCCCCGAACGGCATGGCGGCGCTGGACGTCGTCGGCGCCGGCGACGCGGTCCGCTCCCTCGCCCTCCCGGTCCGGCGCACCGCCATGTCGATCGGGGGCGGGCCGCTCCGCACGATGCCCGCCCTCCCGGACGTGGAGCCGCTGCAGCTCGTCGACCGCGGCGGCCTGCACCGGGCGCTGCGGGACCGGGCGCTCGCGGCGGGCGTCGAGTTCGAGCACGGCAAGCGCCTGGTCGACGTCGACGAGGACCCGGACGGCGTCACCGCGCGCTTCGCCGACGGCTCCACGGCCCGCGCGGACGTCCTGATCGGGGCCGACGGCGTCCGCTCCACCGTCCGCACGCTGATCGACCCGGACGCGCCCGGCCCCGCCTATACCGGCATGCTCGGCTTCGAGGGCCGCGCCGACATCCCCATCGACGCCGAGCCCGGCACGATGGTCTTCGCGTTCGGGAAGCGCGCGTACTACCTGTACTGGACGCTGCCCGGCGGCGCGGTCGGCTGGGGCGCCAACCTGCCCTCGCGCGAGTACCTGACGCTGAACGAGGCCCGCAAGAGCCCCGCCGGGAAGTGGCTGCGCACGCTGCGCGAGACCTACGCCGACGACGACCCCGGCGGCGCGCTGGCCGCCGGCACGGGCGCGGACACGCTGCAGGTCGTCGGCGCCCTGCACATCATGCCGCCGGTGCCGCGCTGGCACCGCGGCCGGATGGTGCTGGTCGGGGACGCGGTGCACGCGCCGTCCAACAGCACCGGGCAGGGCGCCTCGCTCGCCGCCGAGAGCGCGATCGAGCTGGCGCGCTGCCTGCGCGACCTGCCCGGCCCGGCACCGGCGTTCGCCGCGTACGAGCGGCTCCGCCGGTCCCGCGTGGAGCGGATCGCCGCCCGCGGCGCCAGGATCAACACCGCGAAGACGCCGGGCCCGGTGGCGCGCAAGGCCATGTCGGTGCTGATGCCGATCATGTTCCGGGCGACGAACGTCGAGAAGAGCATGGGCCGCGAGCAGCGCCACGTCATCGACTGGGACGCACCCGTCCCCGCCTGAGGGATCGACCGTGCCGACGCACCGGCCCGGTCCCGCCGCGCAGGTCTCGTGTTAGGTGTTCGCTCCGTGGGGACACGTGGATGTTTCCGGAGGTGGTCAGTGCCTTGCCCTTCCGGGGACGGGAGCGGGAGGCTCCGGGTGCCGACGATCTACGGAGCCGCCATGAAGGCCATCGTGCAGGACAGCTACGGTTCAGCCGACACCCTCCGGGTCGCGGACGTCGACAAGCCCGTCCCGGAGGGCGGCGAGCTGCTCGTACGGGTCCACGCGGCCGGGGCCGGGCCCGACGTGTGGCACCTGATGAAGGGTGAGCCGCGGGTGGCTCGGCTCGTGCTCGGCGTCCGGAAGCCGAAGGTCCGGGTGCGCGGGTGGGACGTCGCCGGGCGCGTGGAGGCGATCGGGACGGAGGTCGCCGGGTTCCGGCCGGGGGACGAGATCTTCGGGATCTGCGACGGGTCGTTCGCCGAGTACGCGCGCGTACGGACGGACAGGTGCGCGCGGAAGCCGGAGAACCTCACGTTCGAGCAGGCGGCGGCCGTCCCCATCTCCGGCAGCACGGCCCTGCAGGCGGTCGGGGGGCGGATCTCGGCGGGCCGGAAGGTGCTGGTCATCGGCGCCGCGGGCGGCGTCGGAACGTACGCGGTGCAGCTGGCCAAGGCGTTGGGCGCGGACGTGACCGGGGTGTGCAGCACGTCCAAGACGGAACTCGTGCGCTCCATCGGCGCCGACCACGTCATCGACTACACGCGCGAGGACTTCGCGGACCGGAAGTGCTACGACCTGATCGTCGACACGGCCGGCAACCGTTCCCTGGCGCATCTCCGGCGCGCTCTCGAACCCGGTGGGACGGCCGTCATCGTCGGCGGCGAGGGCGGGGGACGCTGGTTCGGCGACATGCCCCGCACGCTCCGCGCGCAGGTGACGTCCCCGTTCTCGCGGCGCAAGGTCCGGGGCCTCGTCGCGCGCGTACGCGACAGGGACCTGGCCGAACTCAGGACGTTCATCGAGGACGGGAAGGTCACGCCGGTCATCGACCGGACGTACAAGCTGGAGGACGCCCCCGACGCCATCCGCTACTGGGAGACCGAGCACACCCGCGGCAAGGTCGTCATCACCGTCTGACCCGCGGCCGTCGGGTGGGGCACGGCGGATGGCCTGGCCGTTCACACCTGCCGGTGCATCAGCCACCACAGGGTCAGGGCCAGGCGCGTCGCCAGCGCGTGACGGTCTACTTCTCTCCCAGGCACAGCAGGACGTCGACGTTCATGCGGGAGATGTTCCCGAACCGGCCCTGCGATTCCCAGTTCCATGAATAGGAGCGCACGGCCCGGGGGACCTTGGCGCAGGCGCGCTTCTCGTCGAGGCTCGGCACGTCCGCCAGGCGCTTGATGACCTCGAACTCCGCCTCCTTGGCGGCACAGTCGACCCGCTGCGCCTCGCTGCCCGCGAAGGTGACGCAGTCGCCCTCCTTGGCGACGTTCACCGCCTTGTCCGGGTCCACGTCCTTCTCGCCGAGGCACACCGTCGCGTCGTCGTTGGTGGCCGACCGGGACGCGCCGGCGACCTGCTGGCAGGAGCCCTTGGACGTGCCCAGCGGGATGAGCCTGAGCGCCTTATGCGTGGCGGCAGCGTTGTCGCACGGAACGATGCGGTAGGGCGAGTTCTCGTCGTGGCGCGTCTCCCGCAGGCAGTCGCCGACCGCGACATTGTTGATGTGGTCCTTGTTCTTCGACCAGAGCCAGTAGGCGCCCGCGCAGAACAGGACCACCACCGCGAGGACGGCGACGCAGCCCCACACGCCGCCCTGGTGCTGGGCGTTCCCCGCGTCCGTCCGCGACTCCCCGGACGGAGGCATGACCTGGCCTTCAGACATGAAACGCGTCCCCCGATCACCACGGAACGCGCGACTATAGCGCGACAACCAAGGAGATGTAGGGGAATGCCCGCTTCTGGCCGGACGGTTCAGTGGCCGGTACGGCCGTCGATCCGTTCGCGCAGCAGGTCGGCGTGGCCGTTGTGGCGGGCGTACTCCTGGACCACCGTCCAGTAGACCCAGCGCAGGTTGAACTCCCGCTCCCTGCGGAAGTCGAAGTAGACCTCGTCCAGCCCGCGGCCGGCGAGCGTGCGGCGCACCCGCTCGATCTCGCGGGTGTACGTCGCCAGGTCGGCCTCGGCGTCGGCGCCGGTCACGTCGAACTCGGCGTCGAGGTCGTCGTCGGTGACGTACAGGTAGCCCGGCCGTTCACCGGCGAACCTCGTACGGAACCAGTCTCGCTCCACCTCCGCCATGTGCCGGACCAGCCCGAGGAGGGACAGCCGCGACGGCTCGGCGGCGCGCCGCTTGAGCTGCTCGGCGGTGAGGCCGCCGCATTTCCAGAGCAGCGTCCGCCGGTGCAGGTCCAGCCAGGCGTCGGCGAGGGCGCGCTCCCCCGCCGTCGGCAGTTCGAGCGGCGCGATCGTCCGGTCGACTTCGGGTGCCGTCCATGCCATCGCCCCATAGTGCACGGAACGCGCCGCCGGTGGGAGGCCTGGCCTGGCGGCTCGGGTGGAGGGTGAAGCCCAGGCTCAGGTCGAGCGGCCGACGCTCGATGGTGCCGATCCCGCAGGCGGACATGCCCCCTACGCGGCTCCTGAGGTGCTCATTGAGTACGGCTATGGCGTCGCGATCCACGTCTCGTGCAGGTGCCGCCAGCGGAGACCGTGGCGGGCGAACGGATCCGGAACGAGGATCGCGACGGCCCGGCGTGCCTCGTGCCGGAGCTCTGTCTGGTGGTGCTCCTCGTACGTGGCGACGATCAGCCCGTCCGCGTCGAGGAGCACGCGCGGCTCGCGGATCCGGAGACGGAGGTCCGGGACGGAGCCGTGCGCCGCGTCCATGGCGGCGGCGAGGTCGGGCTGTGCGTGCAGGGAGCCGTCCGGGTCGTACCAGGTGAAGTCCGGCGCGTGCATGTCCAGGAAGCCGGCGACGCCGGCGGCGGTGCCGCGCAGCCAGGACTCGATGAAGCGGTGGTGCTCGACGATCTCGTCGACGGCGTTCACCGGCGGTCCAGCCAGGTGCGGAGCGGGGTGAGCCGGACGCCGAAGGCCGCCTCGACGCGCGCCGGGTCGCCGTCGTAGAAGCGCTCGTTCTCCGGGGCCGCGACCCAGCGGTACGTGGCGGCGACGCCGGACGCGGCGGCCGGGCCGAGCAGCGGGGCCATGTGCTCCTCGAAGGCGTCCGGGGTCAGCGGGACGTAGCGGGCGCCGAAGGCGGCGGCCAGGTCCGGGCCGGTCAGCACCTCCCCGCCGCCGATGTCGATCGACGTTCCGACCAGCTCGTCGCGGTCGAACGCGGCGGCGGTGAGGGCGCCGAGGTCGGCGTGCGCCAGCCAGGCGACGCGGTGGCCCGGCGGTATCGGGTACGCGAGGACGCCGCCGGCGGGCGCCAGGTTCTCCAGGTAGACGGGCGGGCGCAGCACGACCGTCGGGATGCCGGAGGCGAGCAGGGCGCCGGCCGCGTGCCGCCTGGTCTCGAACGCCGGAACGTCCGTGGGGGCCGGCGGGATCCGGTTGCCCGCGTTGAAGACGAGCCGCTCGCAGGCCTTCGCGGCGGCGATGATGTTGTCCACGTAGCGCTCCACGAGCGCCGGGTCGAACTCCATCGGCAGCGTCACCGAGGCGCGCGTCACGCCCTCGAACGCGGCGCGCACGGCCTCGGGATCGGCCAGGCCGCCGTCCGCGCGGCCGAAGCCGCGCACGCGGTGCCCGTCCCGTTCCAGCCGCCTCGCGACCGCACCGCCCTGCGCGCCCTTCGCGCCGATCACCAGATATGTCTCGGTCATGGGGTCCAGCGTGCCGGGGGCGTGCAGTACGTTCCATGAGCATGAGTCCGGATCCGGTTAACGATCGTCCGGCCGACCTCCTCGACGCGCTGCTGGCGCCGCTGCGGCTGGAGGGCGTGTTCGTGAGCCGGTGGGTGATGCGCGCGCCGTGGGGGTTCCGCGGCGACCGGGAGCGGAACGCGATCCTGCACTACGTCCGGTCCGGCGAGTGCGCGATCACGATGCCGGACGCGGCGGAGCCGGTCGTCCTGCGCGCGGGCGAGCTGGCGGTCTTCCCGTGCGGGACCGCGCACGAGGTGGCCGACCGGCCCGGACGCGCCACGTCCCCGCTCGACCTGCTGCTTCCGGGACGCCCGCCGGGCACCACGACCGAGGTGCGCGTGGACGGCCCCGGCCCGCCGACCGAGCTGCTGTGCGGCGGGCTGCACTACGACGAGGCGGGCATGTCGCCGCTCTACCGCGCGCTCCCGGACGTCCTGGTGCTCGACCGGGAGACGCTGGCCGACGACCCGCTGCTGTCCGGCACCCTGGAGCGGCTGACCGGGCGGTACGGCGGGCTGGCGGCGCTGCGCGCGTTCGAGCTGGTCTTCGTGCTCGCGCTGCGCGTGGCCATGGAGCGTTCGGACGAGGCGCCCGCCGCGCTGCGGCACCCGGCGGTCGGGCGGGCGCTGCTGGCGATCCAGACCCGCTACGCCGAGCCGTGGACGCTGGAGGCGCTGGCGCGGGAGGCGGGGCTGTCGCGGTCGGCGTTCGCGGCCGCGTTCACCCGGCTGGTCGGCGAGGCGCCGGCCCGCCATCTCGCGGGACGGCGGATGCGCGAGGCGTCCCGGCTGCTCACCGAGACCGGCGTACCGCTGGCCGCGATCCCCGAACGGGTCGGCTACGGGTCGGCCGTGGGCTTCCACCTGGCGTTCCGGCGGCACTTCGGTGTCCCGCCCGGCGAGTACCGCCGGGCGGGACGGCCGCTCAACGCCCGGTCAGATCGCTGAGGACGGCGAGTCCCGGCCGGTTTTGGCATCCGGCGATAACCGGTTGCCGGTTCATGACAATTTTCCGGTGCCATTCAAGGCCGTTCTTGCCGGTGCGGACACCTCGACGTAGCGTCGGGTGATCCGACTCGGCGGTGACCCTCCGGAAGGGAACGGCCCATGAGACGACCCACGCTCCGACATGCCCTCACCCTGATGATCGCGCTGGTCTGCGGCGCCGCGCTCATGGCCCCGGCCGCCCAGGCGGGGGCACGGTCTCCGGCCTCCAGCACGCCGGTCTATTTCGGCTCGTCCAACATGCAATTGAGGGTTGTGCGGACAGGGGTGACGTTCGCCTTCTGCCCCTCGCACGAGATGCAGGGTGAAAAACTCAACGGCTCGACGAGCATTTTCGCGCATTCCTTCATCGATTGCACGACGAGTTTCAACCTTCCGGTGACCTTGAGCGCGAACGGCGACTGGACCCAGAACTCGACGGGACCGACCTCGGACCCCGACATCGACGCCGTCTCGATCACCGGCGTCTCGCTCACCGGCGTCGTGCCGTTCGGGTGCACGTTCACGGTGACCGGCGGGGCGCCCGGCACGTACAACCGCCTCACGTCGGTCATGTCGCTCGACCCGAGCAGCCCCAACCCCGGTGCGATGTCCCTCGTCGCGAGCAGCGTCTCCGGCTGCATGGGCCTCGTCCAGACCGGAGACACGTTCGAATGGTCCGGCGACTACGCGGTCGATCCGCCGCTCTGATGCGCTGACGGCACGGCCCGTGGGCCCAGACGCGCCTGGAGGCGCTTTCCAGCAGCAGGCCATGGGCGATCGGTGCTGTGCTGTCGTGCGTGACCGGGACCCTCGGCGCCGTCACCACATCGGCCATGCCGGTGCACATGGGGGCGCGCGGCGGGGGTCGCGGACGTGTTCCGCGTCAATCCCGGCAACGTCACCCTGTGGTACGCCGTGACCAAGGCGGTCGCGACGGCGGCCGCGCTGTGCCGGTGGGTACGGCGGAGCCCGCCGGGCTGATCCTGGTCGGCGTCCTGCTGACCGCCCCGCCCGCGCTCGCCGAGCCGGCGGCGTGGAGCCTCATGAACGCCGGTGACCGGCGGGTCTTCGTGTCCCCGGAGGCGGTGCGGGCGGGCGCGGCGCGGCTGGTGCCGCCGGGCGTGCTGGCGGGCGGGGCCCGGCCGCCGTCCGGGATCCGCGCGTTCCAGGGGAAGAGGGAGCCCGGCAGTTCCGAGAAAGAATCACGGGCGTGAAGCGAGGGACGGCCGGGAACGGCGCGGGCTCACCGAGATAACGCCACCATTCACTGCGCGTAATTTCGGTGGCCGGTCGCGGACATTCGCAGGCCCTCGAAGGCCCTCTCCTCGCACGTCAGCGGGCCATCGCTCCGGGAGGCGGCGCCGGCCCGCTATCACCGCGAAACAAATGCAAGCGGGCGTTTGTAGGTCGATGACAAATAGTCATATCAGTTTTCGCCGCCCTAGCGCACACCCCTTGTCACCTTTTCTGGGCAGAAGTAATGTTCAACCGTCGGACCAATCATCGGATATGTCGGGTAACGACGTGTCCACCAAACTCCGGACGAATCGACCTCGTCCGGTGGCGGCCGGTCGATGCCCGCCACGATGCGCCGCCGGTGCACCCGTACCGGCGGAATTCACGTGCTGATCCCCGCCCCCAGGAGGACTTCAATGGCGCACCCGAAGACCCGTTCCAGAACCCGCCGGTTCGCCACGCTGGCCGCGGCGGCCACCGCGGCCGCCGCCGTGGTGTCCGTCCCCACCGCGGCGCACGCCGAACCGGTGCTGCGGGTCAACTACCCGGTGAACGGAACGACGGCGATCAAGGCGACGGGGTCCACGATGACGCTCGGCCCCGGCACGCTGGAGTCCAGCCTGGACCTCGGCACCGGCGACCTGTCCGGGAGCCTCAAGATGCCCCCGGCCAAGGGCGAGTTCAAGCAGTGGGGCGTCATCCCCGTCTCGGTGACGACCACGCTGATCGAGAACGGCCCCACCACCGGCAAGGTCGACCTCCAGACCGGCCAGGTCACCTCCACCTCCAAGGTGACGCTGAAGCTCAGCGACATGAAGGTCGCGGGCATCCCGATGCCGGTCGGCGACAACTGCAAGACCAAGACGCCGGCCACCATCAACCTCACGTCCGGGCCGGACTGGAACGTCCTCAACGGCGGGACGCTCAGCGGCACCTACACCATCCCGGACTTCGAGCACTGCCTCCTGGCGACACCGCTGATCAACCTCACGGTGCCCGGGCCCGACAACACCATCACCCTCAAGCTGGGCGCGGCGACCGTTCCCCCCGCGGTGGCCGAGCAGCTGCGCAAGATCGGCTAGCGACCCCGGCCATCGCGCGCCAGGCCCGCCGTTCCCGGAAGGGACGGCGGGCCTTCCGCTGTCCGGGGCGTCCGAGCGGCCCGCGAACGCGGAACGGCCCGCGCTCCCGGGAGGTGGTCCCGGAACCGCGGGCCGTGGGCGGGCCGTGGTCCTACTCGTTGGGCAGCGGCGGCAGCGGTCCCGAGTAGGACATCTCGTTCTCGATACCGGTGAAGGCGACGCGCTGGGTGGGCGGCGTGCTCCAGTTACCGCGGATGACGGCCGGGCAGCCCTGGAGTTCCGTCAGCGCCCCGGCCATCGAGGTGATCGCGAACTCGCCCGCCCTGGAGGAGTAGTCGTACAGGGCCCCGATGTCCCGCGGCGACGCGGCGGCGGGCGCGAGCCTCAGGCTGCACGGCCCCGGCCCTCCGTCCTTCGTCTCCTGCACGGAGAGCCCTGGAATGTCGAAGAGGTTCCCGGAGAGCACCCCGGTCTCCTTGTCGAAGCCTCCGGTGGCGGGGTCGGGACCGATGTCCTCCAGACCGATGGGCAGTTCGTCCATCTTGACGTTGAAGGTGCGCCCGGTCAGCTGGCTGCCTCCCCCCACGCAGCGGTCGAACGTCCACTCCGTCAGGCTGCCGAGCCGCATGCCGGGTATGCGCCGGCCGGATCGGAAGGATCCGGCGATGGTGGTGCTCTGGCAGGTGATGGTGGCCGCGCTGGCGGCGCGCAGGACGAAGGTGATCGGGCCGCCGGTCGCCCGGAACCGCCCGCCGGGCTCGATCGTGTAGCCGAAGTCCCCGGGCGGGCACGGCAGCCGCTTGGTCGGCGGGAACTCCGCGAAGCAGACGGGGCCCTGCACCACCCGCACGAAGTTGCCCTTGCCCGACACCGACGCGGTGAACAGCCGGTCGAGGTCCTCGCCGACCCCGCAGCCGGTGAACGCGGGGATGTCCGCCGTGCCGGTGAGGAACCCGCCGGCCTCGACGTCGTAGGGGTAGTCCCCCTCGCTGGTCCCCTCCAGCGCCAGGAGGATCGGCTTGCTGGACCGGCAGTTCGGCCCCACGTCCATGAAGGTGCCGTTGACGTGGACGTCGAAGAGGCGCATCGACACCTCGGTCCACGCCTTGGAGAGGTTCGGACGGGTCCGCCGGGCTCCGGCCGGCCCCTCGTTCACGATGTTGCTGTTGCCGATCTGGGTGATCTCCAGCTTGGCCCGGGTGGGCATGAAGTCGAAGGTGAGGAACACCGACTGGGTGACCTGGAAGTTCCCCTTGCCCACATGCCGGACCTGCGAGTAGCCCGGGTCGCTGACGGACGTGGGGAAGCGGTTGAAGCCCTGCTTCTTGATGTGGGCCACCAGCTCGCCGCGGGCCGGCGCCGCGCCCTTGAGCTTGTTGACGTTCGAGAGCCCGTCGACGAGTGCGCACGCCACCTCGGTGTTGGTGGGCGATTCGACGGCGTTCTCGAGCGCGGGGTCGGGGAAGAGGTGCATGAACTTCGGGTTGTACTCGTCCGGCGGCGCGGGCGAGCACCTGTTCTCCTGGGCGGCGGCGGCCCGGTCGCCGGTGCCGCCGGTCCCCGTACCGCCGCCGGAGCCGGGCGTGCCGGTGGGGGGAGCCTGCTCCGGCCCGTCCAGGGGGACGGTCACCAGCGTGGTGTCCTGGCCCAGCTGCGGCGTGCACTCGATCGGCGTGCCGTAGGCGGCCGTGCCCTCCGCGCCCGTGGAGAGCCGCAGGGTCAGCATCCCCGCGGAGAGGACCACGTCCCCCGCGCCGGCGGACGGCACCGCGGGCACCGCCCCGGACGCGACCAGCGTGGTGTCGCCGGAGCCGCCCAGCGGGGTCGAGGGAATGGCGAGTCCGGACCATTCGCTCGAGGTGGGCCTTCCCGACTGGGTCGACAGGGTCTGGAGGTTGGCGATCCCGGTCACCTTCGCCGCACCGGAACCCGCCGCCTTCCGCAGCGCCTCGCCCGGCGCGGCGACCGCGACCGAGACCTTGCGGGGCTGGATGGCCTTGCCGGTCTCCCCCGTGGCGGGGAAGGTGCCCTTGACGCGTACCTTCACGGGCTCGACGCCCGCCGGGAACTGGCAGGCGTAGCGGAGCACCGCGTCGGCCTCCTGTGCCGCGGCCGCCGCCCGCGCCCCGGGGAGCAGCCCGGCCAGCAGGACCACGGCGGCGATCCCGGCCGTCCGCGCGCGGCGCCTGGGCGCCCGAAACCTAACGCTCTTCATGCCCGTCCGCCCACCTGGACCGCCCGAACTCGTATTGCGCCGACGAAAGAATGGTTACTACCAGCCGGTAGCGTAGTGCCGCCATTTCTGGCCCACAAGACAAAAGCGACCCCCCGGGAGCGGCCGCCGAATTTTTATTACCGAGTGATAATACGATTCGCGAAACTAGCAAGGGCCGATTATGGAGGTGCCGCACGGCGGGAGCGGATCCCGCCGTGCGGCGCCGGTCGTGCGTACTCCCCGCTTACGGGGAGGTGAGGGCGATGCTCAGCGGGTCGACGTCGAAGTCGCCCTTGAACTCGACCACGTCGTTGGCCTGGATCAGACCCAGGCAGTTGTTGGCCGCGGTGGCCTTGAGCTGCACGTTGTGCGGGTTGGGGTCGGTCGGGTCCAGGGTGAGGACCGCGAGGTTGTTGTCGTAGTGACCGGGCACGCCGCCCTCGAAGGTCGCCGTGCAGCCCGAGCCCGCGATGTCGGCCTTGATGTTGGTGATGCTGCCGGTGTTCACGGCCGGGTCGGCCGTGGTCGCCACGGCGTTGAGGTCCCAGACGCCCTGGTGGGTGACGGTGAAGGTCAGGCCGAGGGGACCGGAGCAGGTCGTCCACGCGGTGTTGCTGATCTTGCCGATGCCCAGGCCCGAGTGGCCGGTGACGTTGTTGATGGTCGCGGTGGCCGTGGACGTCACGCAGCGCAGGACGGCGCCGCTGCGCAGCACCTTCAGCTCGGTGTTGCCCGAGGTGGCCGTCGCGCTGCCGTTGGCGTTGGCGCCGGTGACCGACCACGTGGCGTCGGCCATGGCCGGGGTGGCGGTCAGGCCGATGCCGGCGGCGACGACGGCGGAGGCGACGAGGCCCTTGCGGATGGACTTGCGCATTGGATGTTGCCCTTTCGAGAGGGGGGTTCCCGGTATGGGGATGCTTGTCGAAGGGGTGGGAATCCGGGGACGGGGTGGCCGTGCTCTTTGTCGGGCGCCTCCTTGGCATGATCTGCGACCAGGCAGGAGTGATCTGGAGACTTCGCCGTTTGACCACGACCGGGCATTGGTCTCTGGTAACCTGCTCGGTTCTGTCGCGGCGCCTCCTACCGATGAGTAAACTAAGCGCCGACCTCGCACCCGACAAGGGCTCCTCCGAGAAAATCTCCGACTGTCCCAATTTCTTGTCACATGGTGATCAAAACGGCCGGACTTCTATAACGAGGTGAGTGGCCGGACGGCCCGCCGGAGCACTTGGCGGACACCATAGATCCTGGTCAGCGGCCAGAAACCGAGCGGATCGAGACTCTCTCGCACGACCTTCCGTGGATCGGTGCACGATACGCCCGAGTAGGTTACGTTTGACGTGTCGTAGATCACCGCGGGGCCGTGGAGCATTCACACCGCCTCCGCAATGAATAGGGCGCGATATCGCTGACCGTAATGGCCGTACCGGAGTCGGGAGGCACCCCGCCGCCGCCCGCCATAACCGCGCGGCCGGCGGCGGTGTGAAGGAGGACCGACGATGGCGCGCACCCTCGATCCGCCCGGGCGGGACCGCCGGCCGGGGCGGCTTCCGCCGCAGATAGCCGCCGTTCTCCGGCCTGAATTGGAGTCCCTCACCGAGGACATCATGAAAGAGGTCAGGCGGACGATCCCGGAGTACGCGCAGGGGACGGGCGCGGACGCCGCGGCGGGCCGGGCGGAGGCCGCCGAGCGGCCCCGGCTGCGGCTGAGCGTCGAGCAGGCGCTGCGCACGTTCGTCGACCAGATCTCCGGCTCCACCGACTCGCGCGAGCGGCGCGACGAGCTGTGCCGGGCGCTGGGCCGGGCCGAGGCGTACGAGGGCCGCAGCCTGGACGCGCTCCAGGCCGCGTACCGGACGGGCGTGCAGGTCGCCTGGCGGCGCGTCGCGGAGGTCGGCCGCAGGCAGGGGCTCTCGCCGACGGTCATGTCGCAGCTGGCCGACGCGCTGTTCGCCTACATCGACGAGCTGGCGTCGCTGTCGGTGCAGGGCTACATGGAGGCCCGGTCGTTCAGCGCCGACGAGCGCGCCGAGCTGCGCCGGCGGCTGCTGCGGCTGATCCTGGAGCGTCCCAAGGCGTCCCGCACGGCGATCGCGCGGGCCGCCGCGGAGGCGGGCTGGAGCGTGCCCGCCGAGGTGACGGCGGTGGCGCTGCCGGCGCAGGCGCGGGTCCTGCGGGCGGCGCTGGACGACGACCTGCTGGCCGAGCTCGGCGGCGGCGAGCCGCACCTGCTGGTGCCCGGCCCGGTCGACGCGGCCCGGCGGGCGGCGCTGCTGGCCGCGCTGCCCGAGCGGCGCGGCGCGGCCGGGGTCACGGTGCCGCTGCCCGAGGCGGCCGACTCGCTGCGCTGGGCGCGGCGGACGCTGGACCTGGTGGACGCCGGCGTCCTGGACGACGAGGGCCTCACCCCGGCCGAGGACCACCTGCTGGAGCTGTGGCTGCTGGCCGACGGGGCGCTGCTGGACCAGGTCGCCCGGCAGCGGCTCGCGGTGCTGTCGCGGATGAGCGAGACGCAGCGGCTGCGGCTCACCGAGACGCTGGGCGCGTGGCTGGAGACCCAGGGGAACGCGGTGGAGACGGCCCGGCGCCTCCAGGTGCACCCGCAGACGGTCCGGTACCGGCTGCGCCAGATCAACGAGGCGTTCGGGGACCAGCTGGCGGAGGCCGATTCGAGGTTCGCACTGGAAGCGGTATTACGGGCGGGCCGATTGAGGCGGCGGAGCCCTTCGCTGCAATAAAGGCACGGACGATGACGACTCCCCGTGTCAAGATCATGACGGAGGGCGGTTTTAACCTTTCTTTACCGTAAAACGCTGCCCGATTGATCTACGTTCAGTGTGCTTCAGCTCACAAGAACTTCATCATGAACCTGCTCGGGGGGCGCGCAGGGGTCCCCCGCTCGGCGCGCCCACCGGGTCCATGCGCAGCGCCGTGGTCGGCAGCTCCGGCGACCCCGCCGGGCGGGCACCCTCCCACCCTCGACTCCGGCGTTACCGGAGGTTGCACCGATGACCCGAACGCTCGAACCGGGTGGCCTGGAGCGCACGGCGGCGACACCGCTGCCCCGGCGGCTCGCGACGATCATGCGGCCCGAGCTGCCCAGTCTCGCCACGGAGATCATCGAGGAGATCCGCCGCTCCATCCCGGAGTACGGCCGTCCCATGCAGGGCCCGTACGTCCAGGCCCTGCAGATCGGCGTCGAGCGCGCGCTCGGCCACTTCGTCGACCAGATCGACGACCCGTCGGCGCCGCGCGAGCGGCACGAGGACACCTACCGGCGGCTCGGCCGGTTCGAGGCCCAGGAGGGCCGCACCCTCGACCACCTCCAGGCCGCGTTCCGGATCGGCGCGCAGGTCGCCTGGCGCCGCGTCATGCGCGTCGGCCCGACGCGCAACCTGTCGTCGGCGGTGATGGCGCAGCTGGCCGACACGCTGTTCGCCTACATCGACGAGCTGGCCTCGCTCGCCCTCAAGGGCTACCTGGACGCGCTGCCCGCCGAGGAGCTGGAGGAGCACCGGCGCCGCCTGCTCCACCTGCTGCTGCGCCGCCCGCCGGCGTCCCGCCGCGCGATCGAGGAGCTGGCCGAGCTGGCGGAATGGGGCGTCCCCGAGGAGGTGACGCTGGTCGCGGTGCCGCCGGGCTCCCGCGTGGTGCGGACCGCGCTGGACCAGGACGTGCTCGCCGACCTCACCGCGCCCGAGCCGCACCTGCTCGTGCCCGGCCGGATGACCGCCGACCGGCAGCGGATGCTGGCCGAGGCGCTGCCCGAGGGCCGCGCGGTGTCGGGCGTGAGCGTCCCGCTGACCGGCACGGCCGACTCGCTGCGCTGGGCCCGCCAGGCGCTGGCGCTGGTGGACGCCGGGGTCCTGGACGACGGCCCGGTGACCCGCTGCGAGGACCACCTGGTCGAGCTGTGGCTGATGTCGGACCAGGCGCTGATCGACCAGATCGCCCGGCGCAACCTGGCCGGCATGGCGGCGCTGAACGACGGGCAGCGGCACCGGCTGCTGGAGACCCTGCACACCTGGCTGACCACGCGCGGCACCGCCGCCGAGATCGCCGAGGAATTGCACGTCCACCCGCAGACCGTCCGCTACCGGATGCGCAAGCTGGAGGGCACGCTCGGCGACCGGCTCACCGACCCGGGGTCGCGCTTCGCGATCGAGGTGGCGCTGCGGGCGATGTGGCTGCGCCGCCGCGCCGGCGAGACGGCCGCGCCCGCGGCGGAGGCCGAGGCGCCCGCCCCCGCTCCGGAACGGTCCGCCGCCCGGTCCCGCGGCGCCGGGCTGGCCGCGTTCGACCTCAGGGCCGCGACCGAGGCGGGAGTGCGCACCCGGTGATAAGGGGCGGGTGCGAATGCGCACCCGCCAATAACCTTATTCGGCCAGGGTTGATTCGACCATTAGTTCCATGCTCCCATGCCATTTCGGCACCCTTTTATCGGCGGGGACGCGTGGAGGTGTAGAGGTGCGCTCACGATCGGCGGGCGGTTCGCTGCTGGCGGGGCTCGGCACGGCGGCGGTCCTGGCCGTCGCGTCCGCGCCCCCGGTCTTCGCCGAGCCGGACCCCGCCCCGAGCGGGGAGACGTCCGAGACCCCGGCCGATCCGACGCCGACCGCGCCCGACCCGTCGAACCCGCCGGACCCCACGGACCCGCCGGACCCGACCGATCCGCCCGACCCCACGGATCCCCCGGACCCCACGGACCCGCCCGACCCGACCGATCCACCGGACCCCACGGATCCGCCGGACCCGACCGATCCGCCGGACCCCACGGACCCGCCCGACCCGACCGATCCGCCCGACCCGCCGGCCAGGCCGGAGCTGCGGCTGGGGCTGTCGGTGTCGTCGGCCACGGTCAAGCCCGGCGGCACGATCACGGTGATGGTCAGGGTGACGTCGGCGAAGGCCACCGCGCAGGGCACCGTGCTGCGGCTGGCGGCGACGAACGCGTCGGTGTCCCCCAAGTCGCAGGGCATGGGCACCATCGGCGCCACGGGCGGGAACGCGCAGGCCACCGTGCGGGCCCCGGCCGACGCCAAGCCGAGCAGGATCAGGCTGACGGCCACGGTGACGGCGCCCAAGGCCACCTCGGCGTCCCGCGGCTACACGCTGCTCATCACCAGCGCCACCGGCGCGCTGCCGCCCGGCGTCTCGCTGTCGAACCTGCCGCCGGACGTGCCGCCGCTGACGAACTCCTCGTTCAACGCGGTCGCCGGGATCCCGGCGCCCCAGGTGGCGCTGCCGCCGGTGGCCTCGCCGCAGATCGCGCCGAGCCCGATGCCGCTGGTCCCGGTCGCCGCGCTGGGCCGCAACCGGGGCGAGCCGTTCGACACCGAGGACCTGGCCGCGCTCCAGGCGGGCTGGCTGGCCGCGATGACCGTCTCGATCGGGCTGCTGCTGGCCCGTACCCGGCTGGCCAGGCGGCACGCGCTGCCGCCGCACATCCGGCGCGTCCTGGCCGGGCGGCTGCTCACCGAGGCGCGCCTGCGCACGGTCCCGCCGCAGCCCGCGCCCAAGCCCGGCCGGGTGACCTGGCTCCCGCCCACCCCGAAGGGCGCGGTCCGGATGTCGGGGACCTGACCGTCCAGGGGCCGGGCCTAGAGGGGGCCGGGCCTAGAGGGGGTCGGGCGTCGAGGGGTCAGGCGTCGAGGACCTGGCCCTCGGAGCGGACGACCGGCGGCTCGGTCGACCAGGGGAAGTTGATCCAGCGGTCGGTGTGCCGCCAGACGTACTCGCACTTGACCTCGCTGTGCGGCTTCTCGTACACCACGGCGCAGCGGACGTCGGCCACGTGGTCGGCGCAGAAGTCCCGGACGAGCTTGAGGGTGGCGCCGGTGTCGGCGACGTCGTCGGCGACCAGGACGCGGGCGCCCGACAGGTCCACGGCGTTCGGCACCGGGGGCAGCATCACGGGGAGGTCGAGGCGCTCGTTGACGCCGGTGTAGAACTCGACGTTCATCACGTGCAGGTTCTTGACGTCCAGCGCGTAGCCGAGCGCGCCGGCGACGAACAGGCCGCCGCGGGCGATCGACAGGACGAGATCGGGACGGTAGCCGTCCTCGGCGATCTCGACGGCCAGGGCGCGCGAGGCCGTACCGAACAACTCCCAGGTCAGGACTTCTCTCTCCGCAGACACGAGGTATATCTTCGCCGACGCGGATCAGTGCTTCGTCCCGGCCCCGGACGGCCCGCAGGACCGCTCCCGATCTCCCGGGCCCGGGCGCGGATGTCGGCGGCGGGCGGTAGCGTTGGCCGACGTGCCCGCCCCTGATCTGCTGACCGGCAGCGACACCCAGATTCCGGACACCGCGACGCTGCTCGCCGCCGCCGTCGAGGCGATCGGCGGTGCCGAGCGGCCCGGCCAGGTCGAGATGGCGCGGGCGGTGGAGCACGCGATCGCGTCCGGCGAGCACCTGGCCGCGCAGGCGGGCACCGGCACCGGCAAGTCGCTGGCCTACCTGGTCCCGGCGATCCGGCACGCGATCGCCAAGAAGACCACGGTGGTGGTGTCCACCGCGACGATCGCGCTCCAGCGGCAGCTGGTCGACCGCGACCTGCCCCGGCTGGCCGAGACGCTGGAGCCGCTGCTCGGGGTGGAGCCGAAGTTCGCGATCCTCAAGGGCCGCCGCAACTACCTCTGCCTGAACAAGATCCAGACCGAGGCGTTCGACGATCCGGACGAGGGCGGCGAGAGCCTCTTCGACCCGCAGCAGGTGTCGGCGCTCGGGCGCCAGGTCAAGCGCCTGAACGAGTGGGCCGACGAGACGAAGGAGGGCGACCGCGACGAGGTCGTCCCCGGGGTGAGCGAGCAGGCGTGGCGGCAGGTGTCGGTCACCGCCAAGGAGTGCCTGGGCGCCCAGCGCTGCCCGCAGGGCACCGAGTGCTTCGCCGAGCTGGCGCGGGCCCGGGCCGGGGAGGCGCACGTGGTGGTCACCAACCACGCGCTGCTGGCGATCGACGCCCTGGAGGACTTCCAGGTGCTGCCCGAGCACGACGTGGTGATCGTGGACGAGGCGCACGAGCTGGTCGATCGGGTCACCTCGGTCGCGACCGGCGACCTGAGCGCCGCCGGGGTCGAGGCGGCGGCGCGGCGCTGCGGCCGGCTGATCGAGGAGGGGCTCGCCGACCGGCTCAAGGAGTCGTCCGAGGGCCTGTCGCTGCTGCTGGAGGACCTCCCGGACGGCCGGATGGACGTGCTGTCCCCCGCCCTGGGCAACACCCTGGCCGTCGTCCGCGACGCCGCCCACACCTGCCTCACGGCGCTCGGGCCGGAGAAGAAGGACAACGACCCGGGCACCGCGGCGGCGCGCAAGGCGGCGCGGTCCTCGCTGGAGGACCTGCACGACACGGCGGTGCGGCTGCTGGAGTCGTTCCAGCCGGAGATCTCGGCGCGGTTCGAGGTGGTGTGGCTGGAGAAGCCGTTCGTCCCGGACGGGCGTCCCAAGCGGCCGCCGGCGCTGCGCGTCGCGCCGATCGGCGTGGGCGGCCTGCTGCGCACCACGCTGTTCGAGGAGCGCACCGCCGTCCTCACCTCGGCGACGCTCACGCTGGGCGGGTCGTTCGAGCCGCTGGCCCGGCAGTGGGGCCTGCCGCCGCTGGGGGACGGCGCGTCCAGGGACGCCCGCACGGCCGCCGAGGGCCTCGCCCGTACCGCCGAGAACGGGACCGGGGCCGGGAGCGAGAGCGGGAACGGCGCCGGGCCGAAGCAGGACCAGAAGAAGATCGCCTGGTCCGGGCTGGACGCCGGATCGCCGTTCGACCACGCGCGGTCGGGCATCCTCTACGTCGCCCGGCACCTCCCGCAACCGGGCCGGGACGGGCTCGCCGACGCCTACCTGACCGAGATCACCGAGCTGATCGAGGCCGCCGGGGGCCGCACGCTCGGGCTGTTCTCGTCGATGCGCGCCGCCCGGCAGGCCGCCGACGAGCTGCGCGACCATCTCACCCACCCGCTGCTGTGCCAGGGCGAGGACTCCACGTCCCTGCTGGTCAAGCAGTTCGCCGAGGACGAGCGGACGTCGCTGTTCGGCACCCTGTCGCTGTGGCAGGGCGTGGACGTCCCCGGCCCCTCGCTCCGGCTGGTGATCATGGACCGGATCCCGTTCCCGCGCCCGGACGACCCGGTCTCCTCGGCGCGCTCCCGGGCGATCGCGGCCAAGGGCGGCAACGGCTTCATGTCGGTCGCCGCGACCCACGCGGCGCTGCTGCTCGCGCAGGGCGCGGGCCGCCTGCTGCGGTCGATGGACGACCGGGGCGTGGTGGCCGTCCTCGATCCGCGGCTGGCCACGGCGCGCTACGGCGGATTCCTGAAGGCGTCGCTGCCGCCGTTCTGGCCGACGACCGATCCGGCGGTCGTCCGCGACGCGCTGCGCCGCCTCGACGCCGCTTCCTGAGCCTCCCTCCTTCCACCGGACACCTTCCACCGGACGCAGTCCGGGGCCGAACGCTGCCCGGAATTCACCCCTTGTGCACGTCAGGGCGTCGCTGGTAGGAATGGACGCCATGTCCAGACTGAGAATGGACGATGAGTCCAAAGTGGCCGGCGCGGCGGCCGCGACCGGCACGGCCAAGGCCCTCGTGAAGGGCATGGGGCTGGTCGATCTCATCGCCGCGGACGGCCCGCGGCGGCTCACCGACCTGGTCGAGGCGAGCGGCGTTCCGCGCGGCACCGTCATCCGGCTGCTGGAGGTGCTGCTGGACGCCGGGGTGCTGCGCACCGACGCCGCCGGGCTGTACGACCTCGGCCCACGGCTGGCGGTCTGGGGGCAGCGCTTCCTGGACCGGCTGGACATCCGCGGGCTCGCCCAGGACCTCATGGCCGGCCTCTCGGCCGAGACCCGGGAGACCTGCTTCCTCGGCATCGTGCAGGACGACCAGGTGCTGTACGTCGCCAAGATCGACAGTCCGCAGGCGGTCCGGCCCGCCGCCGTGGTCGGCACCGTGAACCCGCTGCACAGCACCGGGATAGGAAAGGTGCTGCTCGCCCACGCGGACGAGCGGACCCTGCGGCGCTGCCTGGAGCGCCCGCTGGTCCGCAAGACGCCCAACACCATCACCGATCCGGACGCGCTGGCCGCCGAGCTGGCCGCGACCCGCGACCGCGGCTACGCCATCGACGAGATCGAGAACGAGGACGGCGTGCGCTGCGTCGCCGTCCCCGTCCGCGACCACACCGGGCAGGTCGCGGCGGCCCTGTCGGTCTCGGCGCCGGCGTACCGCTTCCCCCGCGAGGGCCTGCCGGCCGTCGCGGAGATGGCGCTGGCCGCGGCCGCGACGCTGTCGGAGCGGCTCGGGCACCAGCCGCCACCCCCCGCCGATCCCCCGGGATCGCACGAGCACGAGGAGGTCTCATGAGCGAGACGCCCACCACCGACGAGAGCTGGCGCGGCAAGGTCGGGAGGCTGGCCGGCGACGAGGTCGCCGCCTTCCTGGCCGAGGGCCACATCGCACGGCTGGCCTGCCTGGACGGCGACGGCTGGCCGTACGTGGTGCCGTGCTGGCATGAGTGGGACGGCTCCGCGTTCTGGGTCGTCCCCCGCGAGCGCGCGGCCTGGGCCCGCTACCTCGCCGCCGAGCCGCGCTGCGCGATCACCGTGGACGAGGCCGGCACCCAGCGCAAGGTGGTCGCGCAGGCGCGCGCCGTCCTGGTGGAGGAGCCCTGCCTGAACGGTCGCTGGCTTCCGGTCGCCGAGCGGATGAGCGTGCGCTACCTGGGCGAGAACGGGCCGAAGTACCTGGAGCCGACGCTCGACAAGCCGCGCTGGCTGTTCCGGCTCGAACCGGTCAACATCACGACCTGGCAGGGCAACGACTGGGCGGAGAAGTACAAGTGACCGCCGACGTCGTCGAGCTGACCCGGGCGCTGGTCCGGGTGCCGAGCCCCAATCCGGGCGGCGACGAGAGCGAGGTGGCCGCGGTCCTCGCGGAGATGGCGCGGGACGCCGGGCTGCCCGCCGGAACCTTTCTGGAACGATCCAATACCGGTTCGCCCGCCCCTTCACGCCCGAACCTCCTCTTCACCCTCGACTTCGGTCCCGGCGGCCGGCACCTGATGCTGTGCGGCCACATGGACACCAAGCCGATCGGCGACGCGGAGTGGACCGCCGACCCGCTGGGCGCCGACCTGGACGGCGACCGCCTCTACGGCCTCGGCTCGGCCGACATGAAGGGCGCGCTCGCCGCCATGGTCCTGGCCGCGGGCCGGCTCACCGGCGCGGGCGCCCCGGCGGCGGGGCGGCTCTCGCTGCTGTTCACCGCCGACGAGGAGGACGGCGCGTACCACGGCGCCCAGTACCTCGCCGAAGCGCCGCCGGCCGGCCTGCCCGACGCCGTGCTGATCGGCGAGCCCGGCGGCATGGAGGCCGACTACGACCTCCTCCACCTGGGCAGCCGCGGCATCGCCCGGCTCCGCGCCACCGCGTACGGGCGGCAGGGCCACTCCAGCCTCTCCGGCGAGCCCGGCACCCGCAACGCCGGGGTGGACGCCGCGCGCGCCGCGGTCGCGCTGGCGGAGGAGCTGGAGCTGCCCTCCCCCGCCGACCCGTACGGGATCCGGGGCTGGACCACGACGGTCAACACCGGGCTCGCGTACCGGGGCGGCGTCGGGTACGGCGTGCTGCCCGGCCGGATGGGCGTGGACACCGAGGTGCGGCTGCTGCCCGGGATGACCCGCGCGGACGTGGAGAAGCCGATCAGCGACCTGGTCGGCCGGGTGGCGGAGCGGACCGGCGCGCGGCTGGAGGTCGAGTTCGACGAGCAGGGCTTCCTGCCCGGCACGGTCGCCGACCCCGGCGGGCCGCTGCCGCGCGCCGTCCGGGAGGCCGCCGGGCGGGTGCTCGGGCACGTCCCGCCGGACGCGATGTTCCCCGGGACGACCGACGCCGCGTTCCTGCAGCCGGCGTGGAACGTTCCCGTCCTGCCCGCGTTCGGGCCGGGCCTGCTGCGGCGGGCGCACGGTGCCGACGAGTGGGTGTCGGTGACGGCGCTGCGCCAGGCCGTGGACCTGTACGCGGGCATCGCCGCCGCGTTCTGCGCGGGAGCGGACGGATGACCGCCGGGACGCCGGCGGCCGGCCGCGGCCGCTCGCTCGCGTCGGCGACGACGCTGATGCCGCTGAGCGGGCTCGCGCTCGTACTGATCGTCGGCGCGGTGGTGACGCCCGGCTTCTACTCCGGCGCCAACCTGCGCCTGGTGCTGTTCCAGGCGGGCCTGATCGGCATCACCGCGGTCGGCCAGACGCTGGTGCTGCTCGGCCGGGGCATCGACCTGTCGGTCGGCGCGGTGATGGGCCTGACCACCGTGATCGTCGCCGCGCAGAGCGGCGGCGACGCCGACCGGCTGCCGCTGGCGATCGGGCTCGCGGTGCTGGCCGGGCTCGCGGTCGGCGCGGTGAACGCCGGGCTGGTGGTGCTGCGCGGCGTACCGCCGTTCGTGGCCACGTTCGCGGTGTTCGTGCTCGTCCAGGGCGCGATCACGGCGTGGACGAAGGGCGCGGCGGCGGGCGACATCCCCAAGGCGCTCCAGCCGCTCGGCTCCGGCCGGTTCCTGGGCGTGCCGACGCCGCTGTGGCTGTTCGCCGTGATCGCGGCCGTGGTGGCGGTGGTCCTGGCCCGCACCAGCGCCGGGCGGCGGCTGTACGCCACCGGCTCCAACCCGCGGGCGGCCCGGCTGTCGGGGATCCGCACCGGCCGGGTGATGGCCGCCGGGTACCTCGCCAGCGCGCTGCTGGCGGTGCTGGCGGGCCTGGTCAGCGCCGCGTACGCGGGCCACGTGGACGCCCAGCTGTCGCGCAGCCTGGACCTGAACTCGCTGGCCGCGGCCGTGATCGGCGGCATCGCGCTGACCGGCGGGCGCGGGCACATCGGGCACACCGTGATCGGCGTGGCGCTGCTGGCCGTGCTGATCGTCTGGATGATCCAGCTCGGCGCCGGGGCCGGCGGCCAGCTCGCCGTGCAGGGCGCCGCGATCCTGCTGGCCACCTGGCTGCGCCAGCGCGGGACGAACGGCTCAGGAGGTGGCGGATGACCCGCTCCCGTACGAAGATCACCGCGGCGGCGGTGCTCGCCGGGACGCTCGCCCTCGGCGCGTGCAGCACCGAGCGCGAGTCGCTCACCGCCGGGCTCGGCGAGGCCGCCGACTGCACCGGCCCGCAGGCGCGGGCCGCGCAGCAGAAGTACGCCGAGACCTGGCGGACGGCGGGCGAGGCGATCGGCCTCAAGGGCCTGTCCCCCGCGCAGGCGAAGGTCTGCGAGGTCGACACCGGCAAGTTCGCCAAGGAGCGGCCCAAGGGCGGCTACCGGGTGGCGATCGCCGCGCAGGGCCCGACGAACGCGTGGGCGCTGACCAACGAGGAGGCGTTCAAGCACCGGGCGGAGCAGCGCGGCGTGGACGTCCTGTACGCCTCGGCGAACGGCGACGTGAACAAGCAGGTCGACAACGTCCAGCAGCTCGTGGCGCAGCGCCCGGACGCGATGGTCGTGGTCCCGATGGGCGACGCGATCACCGGCCAGGTGCGCGCCGCCGCCGCGCAGGGCATCCCGGTCGTGGTGTGCTCGGGCCGGCTCGGCGAGGGCTCGGGCGCCGTCAGCACGGTGACCCGCGACTACGAGCTCCAGGGAACGCTGTGGGCCGAGTGGATCGCCCAGCGGCTCGGCGGCAAGGGCAAGGTCGCCATGCTGTCGGGGATCGCGGGCGTGCCGACGGCCGAGCTGCCGAAGGCGCAGGCGGAGAAGATCTTCGCCGCGAAGTACCCGGGCATCGAGGTCGTCGCCAAGCAGAACACCGACTGGTCGGCGACCAAGGCCAAGACCGTGGCGGCGCAGCTGCTGGCCCGCCACCCCGACCTGGACGCGATCTGGTCGGACTCCTCGATCACCAACCTCGGCGTGTACGAGGCGTACAGCCAGGCGGGCAAGCCCGTGCCGCCGGTCACCGGGGACGTGACCAACGCGTTCCTGAAGGCGGTGCGGGGGAAGAACGTGCCGTTCGCGCTGGGGTCGTTCCCGCCCGAGCAGAGCGCGCAGTGCCTGGACGTGGCGCTGGACGCGCTGGGCGGCAGGAAGGTCCCGAGCCAGGTGAACGTCGACGCGGCGGTCTTCACGCACGAGCGCATCGACCGGTACGTCCGCCCGGAGTGCAGCGACGACCTGGCGGTGCCCTCGGCGCTGCCGGCCGGCCTGCTCAAGAAGCTGAAGCTGTGCTGAGGGAGGTGACCCGGAGATGACGACGACACAGGCCGCCCCGGCGCTGGAGGCGCGCGGGCTGGTCAAGCGGTTCCCCGGCGTGACGGCGCTGGACGGGGCCGGGCTGGTCTGCCGGCCGGGCCGGGTGCACGCCCTGCTCGGCGAGAACGGCGCGGGCAAGTCCACCCTCGTGCGGATCCTGACCGGCAACCACCCGCCCGACGAGGGCGAGCTGCTGATCGGCGGGGAGCCCGTCCGGCTGGACGACCCGCGGCAGGCCCTCGCGCACGGCGTGACGGCCGTCTACCAGGAGCTGACCGTACTGCCGGAGCTGTCCGTCCTGGACAACGTGATGCTCGGCCAGGAGGTCGCGCGCCGCGGCCTGCTCGACCGCGGCCGGCAGCGCGACACGGCGAAGGCCGCGCTCGGCCGCGTCGGCCTCGGCGACCTGGACCCGCGGGCGCGGGCCGGGACGCTGTCGGCCGCCACCCGGCAGCTGGTCGAGATCGCCCGCGCGCTCGTGCGCGGCAGCCGCGTGCTGCTGCTGGACGAGCCGTCCGCGCTGCTGTCGGGCGAGGGCCTGGACGCGCTGCACGCGGTGGTCCGCGAGCTGACCGCCGACGGCGTCGCGATCATCTACATCACGCACCGGCTGGAGGAGGTGCGGGCGCTCGCCGACGACGTCACGATCCTGCGCGACGGCCGGCTCGTCTCCTCCGGTCCCGTGGCGGACTACCCGGTCGACCGGATCGTCCGCGAGATGGTCGGCCGGGACGTCGACGCGGTCTTCCCCGACCTCGCCGCCCCCCGGGACGAGGACGTGCTGGCCGTGCGGGGGCTGGTGCCGGCGGGGCGGTCCGCGCCGCCGCTGGACCTGACCGTGCGGGCCGGGGAGATCGTCGGCGTCGCGGGCCTGCTCGGCTCGGGCCGCAGCACCCTCCTGCGCACCCTGGCCGGCGTGATGCCGCGCTCGGCGGGGACGGTCACCGTGAACGGCTCCGCCGTGCGCGGGTCGCTGCGCGCGGCCGTGGACGCGGGCGTCGTCCTGGTGCCCGAGGAGCGCAAGACCGAGGGCCTGGTGCTCGACCTGCCCGTCCGGGCCAACACGACGCTGTCGAGCCTGCGGTCGGTCGCCCCCGGCGGCTGGCTGTCGGGCGCCCGCGAGCGCGCCGCGTTCGAGGAGGAACGGGACCGGTTCGGGATCCGGGTGTCGGGTCCCGGGCAGCGCACCGGGCAGCTGTCGGGCGGCAACCAGCAGAAGATCGTGCTGGCCAAGTGGCTGCGCACCGGCCCGAAGGTGCTGCTGCTGGACGAGCCGACCCGCGGCATCGACATCGGCGCCAAGACCGAGATCTACCGGATCATCGCCGAGCTGGCCGCCCAGGGCCTGGCCGTCGTGTTCGCGTCCAGCGAGCTGCCGGAGGTGACCGGGCTGGCGCACCGGGTGCTGGTGTGCCGGGACGGCCGGGTCGCCGGCGAGCTGACCGGCGACGGGATCGACGAGGAGCGGATCATGCACCTGGCGCTCGGCACGCGCGACGGCGGAGACGAGGTGGCGTCATGAGCGTCATGACCGCGCCGGGCGGCCGCACCGCCGGGCGCTCGCCGGGGGACGTGCTCGCCGCCGCGGCCCGTACCGGGCTGGCGGCCTGGGCGATCGTCGCCGTGCTGGTGGCGGTGCTGACCGTGGCGGACCCGGGCGGGTTCTGGGCGGCGGCCAACATCGCCAACGTGCTGACGGCGACCGTCGTGCTCGGGCTGGTGGCCCTGGGGCAGCACCTGGTCGTGCTGACCGGCGGCATCGACCTGTCGGTCGGCTCCACCGCGACGCTGTCGGCGCTGCTCACCGCGATGCTGATCGACGGCTACCCGATCCGGACGATCCCCACGATCATCGCGATGCTGGCGCTGGGCGCCGCGATCGGCGTCCTGCACGGGCTCATCGTGGCGCGGACGACGATCCCGGCGTTCGTGGTGACGCTGTCGACGTTCTACCTGATCCAGGGCATCGCGTTCCTGATCAGCACCACCCCGGCCGGGCAGGTGACCCGGGCGCTCGCCGCGGTGGGCATGCGGCGCGCCGGGCCGTTCCCGCTGGCGCTGGCGGTGCTGGCGGTCGCCGTGGCGATCGTGGCCGTGCTGCTGCACCGGACCCGGTTCGGCCGGCACGTCCACGCGGTCGGCGGCGACAAGGAGGCGGCCCGGTCGGCGGGCGTGCCGGTGCGCCGCACGCTGCTGCTCGCGTTCATGATCGCGGGCACGCTGGCCGCGGCGGCCGGGGTCATGCTGGCCGCGCGCGCCACGATCGGCTCCCCCAGCGCGGGCCAGGGCCTGGAGCTGTCGGCCATCACGGTCGTGGTGGTGGGCGGCGCCTCGCTGCTCGGCGGCCGGGCCAGCCTGGTCGGAACGCTCGGCGGCGTGACGCTGCTCGCCCTGGTGGAGAGCTCGTTCACGCTGCTCCAGCTCCCCGCCACCGCCTCCGACCTGATCCGCGGCGTAGTGATCCTGGCTGCCGCCGCACTCTTCGTACCGAGGACCAACGATGACTGACGCTCCCGAACCTCCTTCTCTGCCCCCTCTGCCGGTCGTGCCGCACGTGGTCGGCCTGGGCGAGTCGCTGCTGCGGCTCTCCCCGCCCGGGCACCGGCGGCTCGACCACGCCACCGGGCTGGACGTGGAGGTGGGCGGCGCCGAGATGAACGCGCTGATCGCCGCCGCCGGGCTGGGCCTGCCCGCCACCTGGGTGTCCCGGGTGGCCGACAACCCGCTCGGCCACCGGATCGCCGCGCACGCGCACGCGTTCGGCGTCCGCACCCACATCGACTGGGACCCGGACGCCCGCGCCGCGCTGTACTTCGTCGAGCAGGGCGTGCCGCCGCGGCCGTCGGAGGTCCTGTACGACCGTTCCGGCACCGCGATGCGGGACCTCACCCCGGACGCGTTCGACTGGAAGACCCTGACCGACGGCGCCGGCGCGGCGCTGAGCAGCGGGATCACCTGCGCGCTCGGCCCCGGCCCGGCCGCCGCCGTGGCGGCGCTGCTGTCGGCGGCGCGCGGCAACGGCGCCGTCACCGCGTTCGACGTCAACCACCGCGCCCGGATGTGGACCTGGGAGGAGGCCGTCCCGGTGCTGCGGGGCGTGCTGCCCCACGTGGACGTCCTGCTCGCCAGCCGCCACGACCTGCTGCGGCTGCTGCCGGACGCCCCCGCCGGCGCCGCGGTGGCGGAGCTGGCGCGGCGGGCGATCGGGGAGTTCGGCCACGAGATGGTCGTGCTCCGCGAGACCGAGCAGCTGCCCGGACGGCGGATCGCCGCCCGCGTCACCGCCGTCACCGCCGCCGGGGAGCACGCCGGCGGCACCCACGAGGCCGACGTCGTCGACACGTTCGGGGCCGGGGACGCCGCGCTCGGCGTCCTGCTCGCCGCCCTGCTCGCCGGCGACGGCCCCGCCGAGGTCGCGGACAAGGCGGCCTGGGCGGGCGCGTTCCAGCACACCATGCCCGGCGACGCCTGCCCGATCCGCCCGGCGGACCTGGCGCGGCGCGGGGCCGAAGGACGGAGGATCCTGCGATGACCCCGGTGACCGGGCGGGAGTTCGGCGGCGCGATCGCCATCCTGCGGATGACCGACCACGCGCACATCGTCGAGGTCGGCACCGCGCTGTACGAGGCGGGCCTCACGGCCATGGAGGTCACCTTCGACCATCCGGACGCCCCGGCCGGGCTGCGCGCGCTGCGCGCCGCGCTGCCCGCCGGCGCGCTGCTGGGGGCGGGCACGATCCGTACCCGCGCGCAGGTCGAGGAGGCGGCGGCCTGCGGCGCCCGCTACTGCGTCAGCCCGCACACCGACACCGGGCTCATCCGCGCCGTGCTGGGCGCGGGGCTGGAGCCGCTGCCCGGGGCCACGACCGCGACCGAGGTCGCCGCGGCGCAGGACGCGGGCGCGCGGCTGATCAAGCTGTTCCCGGCGGGCGCGCTCGGGCTGCCCTACCTGAAGGCGCTGCGCGGCCCGTTCCGGGAGGTGTCGTTCATCCCGACCGGCGGCGTCCGGCACGACGCGGTCGGCGACTGGCTGGCGGCGGGCGCGGTGGCGGTGGGGCTGGGCTCGGACCTGGTCCCGGCCGCGCCCGGCCCCGGTGACGTGCCGGGGATCGCGGAGCGCGCCGCGACGGTGGCGGCGCAGATCGCGGCGGCCCCCGCGGCGGGGACACCGTGATCGTCGACGCGCACCTGCACGTCTTCCGCCCGGCCGCCGTGCGGCGCCGGGCGGTGGACGAGCTGGCCCCGGCCGGCCGGGACGCCCCGGCGCGGGACCTGCTCGCCCTGATGGCGGCCGCCGGGGTCGACCGGGCGGTGCTCGTACCGCTCGGCCCGGAGGACGAGTACGTGGCCGAGGCGCGCGCCGCCCACGCGCGGCGGTTCGCCGCGGTCGCGGTCGCGGGCCCGGAGATCCAGGGAAGGCGCCCGGGATCGGGCCCGCTGGAGGCCCTGCGCGGGCGGCTCGCGCAGGGCTTCTCCGGCCTGCGCACGCAGTGGCTCGGCGAGCCGGGCCGCCCGCTGGCCGACAGCCCGATGCTGCCGGTGCTGCGGGAGCTGGCCGAGCGCGGGCTGCCGCTGTGGAGCTACCTCCCGCCCGAGCAGCTCCCGCTCCTGCGCGAGCTGCCGGGCGCGGTGCCCGGCCTGCGGATCGTGCTGAACCATCTCGGGTTCGCGCCGCACGGCATGCGCGTGGACGAGCACGGCCGGCCGTACTTCGAGGACCCGTTCCCGCCGCCCGTGGTGGAGACGGTCCTGGAGCTGGCCCGCTGCCCCGACGCCTACCTGATGTTCTCCGGGCAGTACGCGCTGTCCCGGGAGGCGCCGCCGTACGCCGACCTGAACGGCGTCGTGCGCGCGTTCGCCGACGCCTACGGAGCGGACCGGATGCTCTGGGCCTCCGACTATCCGTGGACCCGCGACGTCCCCGGGTACGGCGAGCTGCTCGGCCTGGCCGGGCACGCGCTGCCCGGGCTGTCGGCCGCCGAACGCGCCGCGCTGCACGGCGGCACCGCGCTGTCCCTGTTCCCCGAACTCGCAACGAAGGAGGCCTGATGCCGTCCATCGCGCCCAACGCCGAGCGGATGCCCCGGTCCGGGATCCGCGCCATCATGGACCTGGCCTGGCGGCTGCCGGACCCGGTCATCGGGCTGCACGTGGGCGAACCGAGCTTCGCCACGCCCCGGCACGTCCTGGACGCGGCGGCCCGGGCCTACGCCGAGGCGCGCACCCGGTACGTCCCCAACGCCGGGGTGACCGAGCTGCGCGAGGCGATCGCCGCCAAGCTCCGCGACCTCAACGGCATCGCCGCCGCGACCACCGAGCAGGTGATCGTGACCGCGGGCGGCATGCAGGCGCTCCAGCTCGGCATGAGCTCGGTCGTCGGCGCGGGCGACGAGGTGCTGATCCCCGACCCGGGCTGGCCGAACTTCAACATGCTGGTCCAGCTGCTGCAGGGCGTGCCGGTCCGCTACGAGCTGCGCCCGGAGAACGGCTTCCAGCCCGACATCGCCGATCTCGCCGCGCTGGTCACCCCGCGGACGCGCGCGATCGTGGTGAACTCGCCGTCCAACCCGCTCGGGACCGTGCTGCCCGCCGCGGCCGTCGAGCGGCTCGTCGCCTTCGCCCGCGAGCACGACCTGTGGCTGGTCTCCGACGAGTGCTACGAGGAAATCACCTTCGACGGGCCGCACGTCAGCCCCGCCGTGTACGACACCGACGGCCGGGTGATCAGCTGCTTCAGCTTCTCCAAGACGTACGCGATGACCGGGATGCGCGTCGGCTACGTGCTGGCGCCGCCGGTGCTGGCGCCCGTCTGCGCCAAGCTCCAGGAGCCGCTGGTGGCGTGCGTGAACGCGCCCGCGCAGTACGGCGCGCTCGCGGCGCTGACCGGGCCGCAGGACCAGAAGGCCGAGGCGCGCGACGCGTACCGCGCGCGGCGGGAGGCGGCCACCGCGGCGCTCGACGAGGCGGGGCTGCCGTACCTGCGTCCCGAGGGCGCGTTCTACCTGTGGGTGGACGTGTCGGACCGGTGCGGCGACGACGTGACCGAGTGGGCCGTCCGGCTCCTCCAGGAGGAGCATGTCGCGGTCGCGCCGGGGACGACGTTCGGCCCGCACGGCGCGGGCTGGATCCGGCTCTCCCTCGCCACGGCCACCGAGGACCTGCTGGAGGGCATCGGGCGCATCGTCCGCTGCCGCTGAGCACGGCGGCGGCGGGCGGCCGCGGCGGTCAGCGTGGCGGTCAGCCGTGGCGCAGGCGGCGGCCGGAGATCTCCTGCGGTTCGATCCGGATGTAGACGGGGCGGTCGCCGCCCGGCCACGGCTCGACGGACGCGCCCGCCGGGCGCTCGTGGTCGGGCAGGTGCTCGCCGCCGCCGCGCAGCAGCACGCTCCAGCCCTCGTGCCGCTCCTCGTCGATCCGGTCGACCTCGAACGCGATCCGGACCGCCGCGCCGGTCAGGACGGTGGCCAGGCTCTTGTTGAGGCGCCCCTCCAGGCTGGTACGGAAGATCACCGCCGTGCCCTCGACCGCGTAGTTCACCGGGATGACGGCGGGCCCCTCGCCGTCGTCGAAGGCGACCCGGCCGATCCCGCCGGGCGAGATCAGCTCCAGGCACTCCTCGGTGTCCAGCTCCTCGAGGACGGGACGGTCGGCGGCCGGGCCCGGTCCGGCAGGTGTGTTCATGGTCGGGGTCCTTCCCCCGTTCCCCGGCTCTCACGCCCGCCCCGCCGGCCGCGGCGATCAGCCTCGACGATCAGCCCCGGCGGGTCTCCAGGAACTCGCCGATCCGGCCGATCGCCTCTTCGAGGTCGTCGGCGTACTGGAGCGTCACCACGCGGAAGTGGTCGGTGGCGGGCCAGTTGAAGCCGGTCCCCTGGACGATCAGGATCCGCTGCTGCTCCAGCAGGTCGAACGCGAACCGCACGTCGTCCTCGATCCGGTACACGTCCGGGTCCAGCCGCGGGAAGACGTACAGGGCGCCGTCCGGCCGGGCGCAGCTGACACCGGGGATGTCGTTCAGCAGCTTCCAGGCGCGGTCGCGCTGCTCGCCGAGCCGGCCGGTCGGCAGCACCAGGTCGTCGATGCTCTGGTAGCCGCCGAGCGCGGCCTGGATCGCGTGCTGGCCGGGGACGTTCGGGCACAGCCGCATGTTGGCCAGGATGTCCAGGCCCTCGATGTACGACTCGGCGTGCTCGGTCGGGCCGGACAGGATCAGCCAGCCGGAGCGGAAACCGGCGACCCGGTAGTTCTTGGACAGCCCGCCGAAGGTGAGGCACAGCAGGTCGGGGGCCAGCGAGGCGATGGAGACGTGCTCGGCGCCGTCGTACAGGATCCGGTCGTAGATCTCGTCCGCGAAGATGATCAGGTTGCGGCGGCGGGCGATCTCGACGATGCCCTCCAGGACCGGGCGCGGGTAGACGGCGCCGGTCGGGTTGTTCGGGTTGATGATCACGATCGCCCGGGTGCGGTCAGTGATCTTCGCCTCGATGTCCTCCAGCGACGGCGCCCAGGCCGCGGCCTCGTCGCACAGGTAGTGGACGGGCGTCCCGCCGGTCAGGGAGACGCCGGCCGTCCAGAGCGGGTAGTCCGGCGCGGGGATCAGCACCTCGTCGCCGTTGTCGAGCAGCGCCTGCAGCGTCATCACGATCAGCTCGGACACGCCGTTGCCGAGGTAGACGTCCTCGACGTCCACGCCGAGGATGCCCTGTTCCTGGGCGCGCTGCACGACGGCGCGGCGGGCCGGGAGGATCCCCTTGGAGTCGCTGTAGCCGTGCGCCTCCGGCAGGTTGAGCACCATGTCCTGGAGCAGCTCGGGCGGGGCCTCGAAGCCGAACGGGGCCGGGTTGCCGATGTGCAGCTTCAGGATCCGCTGCCCCTCGGCCTCCAGCTGCTTGGCCCGCTTGAGCACCGGGCCGCGGATGTCGTAGCAGACGTTGGTGAGCTTGCTCGACTGATTGACCTGCATGGACGCAGCATATCCGCGGCGATCAACGCGTTTTCGTCACGGGGTGGGCGGCGGCCGCCGGGCGGCCGCCCGGGTCGCGGCCGCGATCCCCGCCGCGGCCACGGCGATGACGATCAGGCCGATCCGGAAAGGCGGCGCGGTGACCGGAGCGTCCCGCGCCCGGACCAGGGCCCAGCCCAGGAACAGCCCGAGCCCGGTGCCCGCGGCGGTGCCGTACAGCACGGTGATCAGCGCCTCCCACCGCGCGTTCACCCGGGCCCGCGACCCGGCGGCGCCCGGCTCGCGGGCCCGTTCGCGCGCCGACAGCGCCAGCGTGCCGGCCATGCCGAGCACCACGACGGCGATCGCCAGCGCGAGCATGCCGTCCACGGCGCCGCGTAACGCGCCCGCGCCCGGCGGCAGGCGGGCGGCCGAGGCGCGCGCGGCCCCGGCGAGCACCGCCAGCGACGCGACCGCCCCGGCCCCCGCCATGACCGCGCAGCCCGCCCGGGCCGTACGGCGCGGCTCGCGGGCGGTGTCCTCGCCCGCGAGGTTCGCGGCGTGCCGGGCGGCGAGCGGGGCGAGCGGCGCCGTGACGGCCACCGCCATCGCGGCGCCGACACCGGCCATGCTGGCCGAGCCGATCAGCGCGCCGGTGAGGACGGCCCCGGCGGCGACGGCCGCCAGCACGATCCAGACGAGCACGCGCGGCACCGGCGGCGCGGGACCGCCCTCGCGCGGCGCGACCGCCGGCGGCACCCGCACCGCCCGTACGGCCGGGGGCAGGGCCGCCAGCAGCGTGCCGCCCAGCCCGGCCGGTACGGCGAGCAGAGCGGCGTCCCCGGCGATCGGCGGCCCGGTCCCGGAGGGGGCGAGGAGCGCGGCGCAGCCGATCCCGGCCGCCAGCCCGGCGAGGGTGCCCGCGGCGCCGACGGCGAGGGCCTCGGCCGCCGCGATCCCGAGCACCTGGCCGCGCGTGGCGCCCAGCGCCCGCAGCCGCGCGTACTCGCGGGCGCGCCGCGCGTGCGTGCGCGCGAACGCGCCGTGGACGCCGGCCCCCGCCGCCACCAGCGCGACCGTCCCGAAGATCCCCGGCACGCCGCGGAGCAGCGCCAGGGACCCGCCGCGCTCCGGGCCTGGCGGGTGGAGGCGGTCCAGGCCGGCCGTGACCGTGCCGCCCAGCGCCAGCGTCCCGGCCAGCCACGTCACGCCCAGGAACACCGCCGCCAGCGGGCCCGCCGCCCGTTCCCGCGCAGCGCCGAACGCGAGCCTGACCGCCACCGGGGACCCCGTCGTCTCCGCCATGGACGCGATCGTCGTCCCCCGGCCTGCCGCCCGTCGTCGGGTGAGGAGCGTCACCCGGGCTGCATCCACAGGTGCAGGGAGCCGGGAGCCCGTACACCGCAAGGCGTACGCGCGTCTCCGGCGGCGGGCGAATAAGACGCGATGTCCAATTGTGATGCGCGCAACATACAAGCAGGCTTGCTTGCTTGTAACCGCGCTCGTACCTTCGAGGTGTGTCAGTGAGCGAGCGACGGCGCCACCACCGCCGGCACGGCGGGCGGCGCACCCAGGCCCAGCGGCGGACCGAGACCCAGCAGCGGCTGCTGGACGCGACCGCCGAGGCACTGGCCGATCTCGGCTGGTCGGGCCTGTCGACGACCGAGGTGTCGCGGCGCGCCGGCGTCTCGCGCGGCGCGCAGCAGCACCACTACCCCACGAAGATGGCGCTGGTCGCCGCCGCGCTGGAGCACCTGCTGGACCGGCTGCGGGCCGAGTACGAGCAGGCGTTCGCCGACCTCCCTCACGACCGGCGCGACGTGGCCGGGGCCCTGGACCTGTTCTGGGACACGCTGCGGCAGCCGCCCGCGATGGCGCTGCTGGAGCTGGCCCTGGCCGGCCGTACCGACGAGGACCTGCGCGTCCTCAGCGTCGACCTCAACGAGCGCGTGATCCAGATCGTCAAGGAGGTGTTCCACGACCTGTTCCCGGAGACCCTCCCGCCGGATCTCGTGGACACCCTGATCCGCGGCCTGTTCGCCCTGCTGGTCGGGCTGTCGCTGCAGAACTCGCTGGACGGCGACGCCGGCGGCCACCAGGCCGCCGTGCTGGCGCAGCTCAAGGACTTCGCCCGGCTGCTCGTCCCCGACACCGGCGCCGTACCGGGTACGGCCGCCGGGGCGGCCCCCGCGGCCGCGCCCGCCCCCTGACCCCGACTCCACCCCTGAGCACGACCCGCGAGGGAGCGCCCGACATGACCGAAGCCCCCACCGACCTCGCCGAGGAAGTCCGCGAGCAGGTCAAGGACCGCGGCTCCTACCACGGCGTCATCGACCGCCTCAACAAGGCCTCCGTCGACAAGCACTGGGAAGCGTACGTCGACATCCCCTGGGACGACCCCGAACTCCAGATCGACCCGAACGACCCCCGCTGGATCCTCGGCGAGATGGACCAGCTCGGCCGGACCGAGTGGTACCGGTCGCAGCCGGTCGAGGTCCAGGCCCAGATCGGGCTGTGGCGGGTGGCCACCGCGATGAAGATCGGGCTCCAGTTCGAGAACCTGCTCAAGCGCGGGCTGCTGAACTACGCGTACTGGCTGCCGAACGGGCGGCCCGAGTTCCGGTACGTCTACCACGAGACGACCGAGGAATGTCATCACGGCATGATGTTCCAGGAGTTCGTGAACCGCACGAAGATGCCGATCCGCGGCATGCCCCGGGCGCTCACCACGCTCGCCCAGGTCGCGCCCTGGATCCCGCTGGTCAACACGGAACTGTTCTTCATCTTCGTGCTCGGCGGCGAGGACCCGATCGACTACGTGCAGCGCAAGAACCTCAAGGGCGGGCACATCAAGCACCCGCTCGAAGAGATGATCATGAAGATCCACATCGCCGAGGAGGCCCGGCACATCTCGTTCGCCCGGCACTACCTCAAGCACCGGGTGCCGAACCTGAGCAAGGGCCGGCGGCGCGCCATCGGCATCGCCTCGCCGCTGATCCTCGGCTGGATGGCGCGGATCATGCTCTCCCCGCCCGGGCCGATGGTCAAGCGCTTCAACATCCCGCCGGAGGTCGTCCGCGAGGCGTACAAGGACGGCGCCCACATGGACGAGGTCAGCGACTCGGTCGGCAAGGTCCGCGACCTGATGGCCGAACTGGGCCTGATCACCCCGGTCAACCGCCGGCTGTGGAAGGCGCTGGGCATCTGGGACGAGCCCAAGGCGCGCCGGACGTCCGGCCCCCGCCGCGCCGCCAAGGCCGCCTGAGCCGCTCCGTTCCCGCCCGCCTCCCGTGCGAAAGTGCGCGGGAGGCGGGCGGGAGTGTTGCCCGGGACGGGTGTTCAAGGGGACGCGGCCGCCCTAGACTCGGCGCAATTCAACACGGCATCCAATATGGGAGCGGAGCAGCGATGAGCATCGCTATCGTGACCGGGGGCGCGTCCGGCATCGGCCGCGCGATCGCCACGGCACTGGTGGCCCGCGGCGACACCGTCGTCGTCACCGACATCGACGAGGCCGGCGCGGGCAAGGTCGCCGACCGGCTCAACACCCTCGGCCGCGGCAAGGCGACCGCCGCCCGGCTCGACGTCACCGACGCCGCCGCGGTCGCCGAGGCCTACGGCGCGGTACGCGACGAGCACGGCGCGCTCGACCTGGTGTTCAACAACGCCGGCATCGCGATCGGCGGGCTGGCCGAGGAGCTCACCCTCGACCACTGGAACCGCGCGATCGACATCAACCTCAAGGGCGTGGTGCACGGCGTGCACGCCGCGTACCCGATCATGCTGGAGCAGGGCTCCGGGCACATCGTCAACACCGCCTCGCTCGCCGGGCTCGTCCCGATGCCGATCGGCATCCCCTACACCGCCACCAAGCACGCCGTCGTCGGCCTGTCGCTCGGCCTGCGCGCCGAGGCCGCCGGCCGCGGCGTCAAGGTCAGCGTCGTGTGCCCCAGCTTCGTCGACACCCCGCTGCTCGCCAACGTCAACCCCGGCCTGCCCGAGACGCCGATGAGCGGCGACGCCAAGAACGACATCGCCAAGGCGTCCCCGCGGCTCTACACCGCCGAGAAGCTCGCCCGCGACATCATGCGCGGCGTGCGCCGCAACCAGGCGCTCATCGTCGCCCCGGCGCACGGCCGGGCCGCCTGGCGCGGCGTCCGCCTCAACCCCGGCGCCGCCGTACGGGTCGCACAGCTCGCCGTGGACCGGATCCGGACCGACAAGCGGTGAACCGCCCCCGGGGTCACCGCGGGCTGTAGCAGGGCGCGTCCAGCCGGTGGCTCTTGGCCGTCGGCCCCGCGAAGAAGTCCGTGATGACGCGCGTTCCGGTGTACTGCCGCTCGTCGGGACGCGAGATCACCGACTCGCGGAACGCCGCCGAGTTCGGCGTGCCGGAGAAGTCGCCCGCGTGCGCGGGCAGCATGCCCTCGTAGTCGACCCGCGTCACCTGGCCGAGCGCCTCGTACACGCCCTCCCGCGTCAGGTTCCCGTTCGCCGCCGCCTTCTCCAGGACCGTCTTGAGCGCGTACGAGAGCGTCCAGCCGGTGGTGTACGAGTCGTCGGGGTCCACCCGGCCGAGCGCCTGGCGCATCGCGGTGTGCCCCGGCGAGTCGTACGCGAACGGCTTCCAGGGCGCCACGTACCAGAACTTCTCCTTCAGCACCGGGAACGCCGGCGACCGCAGCAGCTCCTTGACGAAGGTCGGGTTGCTGCCCATGAACTCGCCGCGGAACCCCGCCGCGACGGTCTTGGCGACGATGGCCGCGGCCTCGGCCGGGCCGGTCGTCAGCATCACCACGTCCGGCCTGCGCTCCACGATCGTCCTGATCGCCGCGTCCTGTGCCGCCGCGCCCTGCTTCGTGGGCACCTCCGAGTACGACAGCCCGCGCGCCCGGGCCGCGGCCTTCGCGCCGGCCGCCGCGTCGCCCCCGTAGTCCCCCGGGAAGTAGACCGCCATCGCGCTGCGGGCCCCCAGGTTGTCGACCGCGTAGTCGACGGCGTTCATGGCCTCGAAGCAGTACGACGCCCCCGCCTCCAGGATGACGTTCTCGAACTCCCACTTGGACGGGTACGAGGCCGGCACCGCGATCATCCGGCCGGCCCGCAGCTCGGTCAGGATCGCCTCGGTCGTCGGCGACCCCAGGCTCTGCGCCAGCGCCAGCACATCGTCCTTGATCTCCTGGAAGGCGCGGCGGTGCGTGGCGGGGTCGTACTTGTTGTCGCGGACGTACGTGCGCGCGTCGATGTCGTACCCGCCGATGCCGCCCTGCCGGTTGATCCGGTCCCAGAACACCTGCTGCGCCCGCGTCAGCGGCACCCCCAGCGACTTGAACGGCCCCGCCGACAGGTCGGAGATGATGCCCAGGTAGATGCACCCGTTGTCCTCGTTGACCGGCTGCGGGCACGGCTTCCGGGTGACGCCCGGCGCCGGCGACGCCGAGTCGCCGTCGCCCGCACCGCCGCAGCCCGCCGCCAGCAGCGCCAGCAGCGCCGCCCCGGCCAGCAGGGCCCTGCCCCTGCGGCGGAGCCTGTCAGAGCGCACGGAGTCCATCGATCACTTCCTTGAGAATGCGCACGTCGGGACGGTCCGCCTGGAGGACCGGTGTCTGGACCTCCAGCAGGCCCCGTTCGATCAGATCGCCCAGCAGCACCCGGACCACGCCCACCGGCAGCATCAGGTCGGCGGCCAGCTCGGCCACCGACACCGGGTTGAGGCAGCGTTCCAGGATCCGCTCGTCCTCGGGCCCCAGCGTCGCCGGCTCCGGCATCGGCACCTCGGCCGTCACCACGACCGAGATCAGGTCCAGCTCGCCGCCGCGCTGGCGGGTCCGCCCCCGCGCGACGGCGAACGGCCGGACCACCGGCCCGGCCTCCTCATCGACCCACAGGTCGTCCGGCCCGTCCCCGGACATCACTCGCCGCCGCCCCCGGGGTGCTCCGGCCCACGCTCGCCACCGCCGCCCGGCTCGGCCTCGTCCCGGCCGCGCCGCCAGCCGCGCTGCATCGTCGCCATGAGATCGCGGGCGGCCTCAGGCGACCGCACCGCCGGCTCGTCGTCGTCCTCCGCCGCCGGCGGCTCCGGCGGGGCCGCCCGCCTGAGCTGCGGCGCGAGACTGGCCTGCCGCCGCCTCCTGGGCAGCGGAAGCTCCCCGGTCGTCAGCGTCGGCGGATGCTCGACCCCACCCGCACCCCGCCCCGAGCCTTCGCCACCCCTGGAAGAACTCGAATACTCCCCCGCCCCACCGGACGCGGAGCCTTCCCCCGACCCGCCAGACGCCGCATACTCGCCCGACCCGCCGGCCGCCGCGCCTTCTCCAGGGCCATAGCTGCTCGCGTACCCACCCCTGCCGCCGTACTCGCCCGACCTGCCAGGCGCCGCGTACTCGCCCGACCCGCCGGGCGCCGCATAATCACCCCACCCGCCGGAACCCGCGCCCTCGCCCGACCCGCCAGAGGTCCCGTACTCACCTGAACCGCCGGAACCGGCCTGCTCACCTGGGCCGCCGGGCGCCGCATACTCGCCCCACCCGCCAGAACTCGCGCCCTCACCCGGCCCGCCGCTGCCGCCGTACTCGCCCGACCTCCCAGAGGTCGTGTACTCGCCTGAGCCGCCGGAACCGGCGTACTCGCCCGACCCGCCGGACGACGCGTAGTCGCCCCACCCGCCGGAACTCGCGCGCTCGCCTGTTCCGCCAGGGGTCGCGTACTCGCCTGTGCCGCCGAAGCTCGCGTAACCGCCCGATCCGCCAGAGGTTCCATGCTCGCCCGAGCCACCGGTTCCGGCGTACTCACCAGATCCGCCAGAGGTCCCGTACTCGCCAGGACCGGCGTTCGCGGCCTCGCTCGTTCCGCCGGGGGGCGCGGGGGCGGCTGGGGTGCTGGGGGACGTGTACTCGCCGGAGACGCTGCGGCCGGGGGCGTCGCCCCAGGGGGCGGTGCCGGGGCCGGTCGGGCCGGCGAAGCCCGTGGGGCCGATCGACGCGATGGGGCCGGTCGCCTCGCTGGGACGTCCTGGCACTTCGCTGCCGGGCTCGGTGGGGACGGGCGCGGCGAGCGCGGGTACGGCGCCGGACGGGCCGGCGGCGATCGGGGCGGGCTTGCGGCGGCCGGCCGCCGGGTCGATCTCGCCCGGCTCCACGACCAGGTCCGGCGGGACCAGCGCGATCGCGATGACGCCGCCGTACGGCGAGCCGCGCAGCGTGACCTTGATGCCGTGCCGGGCCGCCAGCCGCGCGACGACGAACAGGCCGAGCCGGGCGCTGTCGTCCAGGTCCAGCTCGGGGTCCGTCGCCAGCAGCCGGTTCAGCTCCTCCATGGTCTCCGGGTCGATGCCGAGGCCGCGGTCCTCGACCTCCAGCGCGAAGCCGTGCGCGACCTGCTGGCCGGTCACCCGGATCGGGGTGCTGGGCGGGGAGAACGTGGCCGCGTTCTCGATCAGCTCGGCCATCAGGTGGATGGTGTCGGCCACGGCCGGGCCGCTCAGCGCGGTCCGTCCCATCGGCACGACCTCGACGCGGGCGTAGTCCTCCACCTCGGCGGCCGCGGCGCGCGCCACGTCCACGAGCCGGACGGGGTTGCGCCAGCTGCGGCCGGACGGGCGCCCGGACAGGATCACCAGGCCCTCGGCGTGCCGCCGCATCCGGGTGGCCAGCGAGTCGAGCTCGAACAGCCGCTCCAGTTCGTCCGGGTCCTCGGTGCCGCGCTGCATCGCCTCCAGCATCCGCAGCAGCCGCTGCAGCAGCGACTGGTTGCGGCGGGCCAGGGTCACGAACACCTCGTTCAGCCGCTTGTGCGCGGCCGCCTCGCCCTCGGCCGCGCGGACGACCTCCCGGCGGGCCTCGCCGAACGCCCGGTCGATCTGCGCGATCTCCGTCACCCGGAACGCCCCGGCCGCGCGCGGCGCCTCCTGCGGGACGGGCTCGCCCCGCCGCGCCCGCTCGCTGATCTCCGGGAGCCGGTGGTGCGCGAACTCCGACACGGCGGCGGCCATGTCGCGGCTCTCCACGATCAGCCGGCGGCCGGCCCGCACCGCGACGACGATCGCCACCACGACCGCGACCAGCCCGAGCCCACCCATCAGGCCCAGCCGCAGCAGCACGCTACTGGCCTCGTCGCGGGCGCGCGCGGTCGTGGCGGACCGGATCGCGTTCGAGAACCCGGCCAGCTGGGCGTCCGCGGACTCGGTGGAGGTGTGCCAGGCGCCGATGTCGACGGCGGGCCGCCGGTCGGTGGCGCCGCCGCGCATCAGCCGGTCCTCCAGGTCCTTGAACCGGGTGAACTCGGGGCCGGAGACGATCCGCTCGTACGCGGCGCGCTCGGCGGGCGGCAGGCCGCGCGAGGCGTCGTCGTACAGGAACCGGTGCGCGCCGGCGAACTGCACCAGCTGCAGGTGCTCCTGGTCGCCCAGCCGCCCGGCGGCCAGCGCGCCGGTGACCAGCGCGTCCTCGCGGGAGAGGTTCTCCCTGGCGCGTTCCAGGGTGCGCAGGATCCGGTTGGCCCGCACCAGCTCGGGGTCCAGCGAGTGGACCTCGTCGTAGATCTCGGCGGCCAGCTCGATGTACTCGGTGTAGCGGCCGAGCGCCTGCGCGCGGTCCAGCGCCCGCCCGTCCACGGAACGGCGCAGCTCGTCCAGCCCGCCGAGGGCGCTCGCCAGCCGCGCCATCCGCTCCCGCGTCGCGGGCCGGGTCGCGCCCGCGATGTCGCCGTCGGCCGCCGACCGGCGGAACAGGTCGCGGGTGCGGTCGGTCTCGGCGCGCTGCGCGTCGAACCCGGCGCGGCCGATCGTGGCGTCGTCGCCGAGGAACGACAGCGACATGCGGCGCTCGTCCTGCAGCGCCGCGATCATCTGGTCGGTCGGCCGCAGCACCTTCTCGGTGAACGTGCGCGCCCGCGTCTGCCGGAGGCTGTCCTGCAGCGACTGGGCCGCGGCGAACGCCCACAGCGCCACCAGCGCGGTGACCGGCAGGACCAGCAGGACCACGATCCTGGACTTGACGGACCTCGTACGCCCCGCCATCAGGCCCCCACGCCGGCGGCACGGACAACGCTCACGGCGCCCCCTACGTTCTCCTGTGATCCATCTCACTCGACGGTGTGAGAACCGTACTCCATCGCCGCGAGACACTCGGCCGGATTGCCTCACGGCAGGTGATTGTTACTCCCGCGTGACGAAGCGGTCGGCCGGGGGGCGGGAAACCTCATTCCTTCGATGGACCAACGCGTCCCTGCTCCACCGCGTCCCGCCGGGGAAAGTGCAGGTCGAACGCGGGACGCTCGGATCGGATCCGCGGGATCGCGACGAAATTATGCCGTGGCGGCGGGGACGACGTCGCCCACTCCAGCGAGTTGCCGAAGCCCCACGGATCGTCGGCGTCCACCCGCGGCGCGTGCCTGGCCGTCCGGTACACGTTGTAGATGAAGAACAGCGTGGAGACGCCCAGGATCAGGGCGCCCAGGCTCGACACGCGGTTCAGCGCCGTGAACTCCTCCGGGTAGTCCGCGTACCGCCGCGGCATCCCCTCGGCCCCCAGCCAGTGCTGCACCAGGAACGTCGTGTGGAAGCCGATGAACAGGAACCAGAAATGCCACTTGCCGAGCGGCTCGTTCAGCATCTTCCCCGTCATCTTCGGCCACCAGAAGTAGAAGCCGGCGAACATCGCGAAGACCACCGTGCCGAACACCACGTAATGGAAGTGCGCGACCACGAAGTACGAATCGGTGACGTGGAAGTCCAGCGGCGGCGACGCCAGGATCACCCCGGTCAGCCCGCCGAACAGGAACGTCACCAGGAAGCCGACCGAGAACAGCATCGGCGTCTCCATCGTGATCGTCCCGCGCCACATCGTGCCGACCCAGTTGAAGAACTTGATGCCGGTCGGCACCGCGATCAGGAACGACATGAACGAGAAGAACGGCAGCAGCACCTGCCCGGTCGCGAACATGTGGTGCGCCCACACCGCCATCGACAGCCCGGCGATCATGAGCGTCGCCCCCACCATCCCGATGTAGCCGAACAGCGGCTTGCGGCTGAACACCGGAATGACCTCGGTGATGATGCCGAAGAACGGCAGCGCGATGATGTACACCTCGGGATGGCCGAAGAACCAGAACAGGTGCTGCCACAGCAGCGCGCCGCCCAGGGACGGGTCGTACACGTGCGCGCCCAGCCGCCGGTCCGCCTCCAGCGCCAGCAGCGCCGCCGCCAGCACCGGGAACGCCATCAGCACGAGCAGGCTCGTCAGCAGGATGTTCCAGGTGAAGATGGGCATCCGGAACATCGTCATGCCGGGCGCCCGCATCCCGATGATCGTCGTGATGAAGTTGACCCCGCCCAGGATGGTGCCGAACCCGGACAGCACCAGCCCCATGATCCACAGATCGCCGCCCACCCCCGGTGAGCGGACGGCGTCCGACAGCGGCGCGTATCCCGTCCAGCCGAAGGCGGCCGCCCCGCCCGGCGTCACGAACGACAGGAACACGATCAGCCCGCCGAACAGGAACAGCCAGTAGCTGAACATGTTGAGCCGCGGGAACGCCACGTCCGGCGCGCCGATCTGCAGCGGCATGATCACGTTCGCGAACCCCACGAACAGCGGCGTCGCGAACAGCAGCAGCATCACCGTCCCGTGGATGGTGAACATCTGGTTGTACTGCTCGTTGCTCACCATCTGCAGGCCGGGCTCGGCCAGCTCGCCCCGCAGCACCATGGCCATCAGCCCGGCCAGCAGGAAGAAGACGAACGAGGTGGACAGGTACAGATAGCCGATCACCTTGTGATCGGTGGTCGTCATCCACGAGACCAGTACCGAACCCGCGGGACGCACCCGCGGCTGCGCCTCCGGTACGGGGCGGCCGAGAAGGACCATGCCGACGCTCCTGTGAACGGGGTCACTTCAACTATTCGCCGCCGCCCCACCAGACGCAAGAGACGGTTTCCCAGGGCGCATAACCTAAACAACATGGAACGCATCCTGGTGAGCGCCTGCCTGCTGGGACGGCCCGTCCGCTACGACGGCGCCGCCAAACCCGTGCACGGCGCGCTCATGGACCGCTGGCGCGCCGAGGGCCGCCTGGTGCCGTTCTGCCCGGAAGTGTCCGGCGGCCTGCCGACCCCGCGCCCGCCCGCCGAACTCGACGGGGACGCCGCCGCCGTCCTGGCCGGGACCGGCCGCGTCCTCACCGCCGACGGGACCGACGTCACGGCCGCGTTCCTCCACGGCGCCCGCCTGGCCCTCGCCGCCGCCGAACGCGCCGGCGCCCGGATGGCGATCCTCAAGGAGGGCAGCCCCTCCTGCGCCAGCCACCAGGTCTACGACGGCACGTTCACCGGCACCAAGACCCCCGGGATCGGCCTCACGACGGCTCTGCTGCGCCGCGCGGGCGTCCACGTCTTCAACGAGCACACCCTCGACGACGCCGCGGCCCACCTCGCCCGCCTGGAGGCCACCGCCTCCTGACCGCCGGCCGCGGTACCGGGCGTCAGCTTCGGGTGTTGAGGCGGGCGGCCTGGCGGGTCAGGTAGTCGCGTTCGGCGAGGTTGGGAGCCTTCCGGGCCGCCTCGGCGTACAGGCGCGCCGCCGCGTCCAGGTCCCCGGCGCGCTCGTGCAGGTACGCCGCCACCGCGGCGTGGCGGGGCAGCGAGTCGTCCAGCTCCGCGAGCGCCGCCAGCCCGGCACGCGGCCCGTCGGCCTCACCGACGGCCACCGCACGGTTCAGCCGGACGATCGGGCTGCCGGTGAGCCCCGCCAGCTCGTCGTACCACTCGACGATCTGCACCCAGTCGGTCTCCCCGGCCGTGGGCGCGTCGGCGTGCAGGGCCGCGATGGCCGCCTGGGCCTGGAACTCGCCGAGCCGGTCCCGGGCGAGCGCCACCTGCAGGATCCCGACACCTTCAGCGATCAACGCGGTGTCCCAGCGGCAGCGGTCCTGCTCCGCGAGCGGCACCAGACCGCCGTCGGGCGCCGTACGGGTGGCGCGCCGGGCATGGTGGAGCAGCATCAGCGCGAGCAGCCCCGACACCTCGGGATGGTCGATCATCGCCGCGAGTCGCCGGGTGAGCCGGATCGCCTCGGCGGCGAGGTCCACGTCACCGGAGTAGCCCTCGTTGAAGACCAGGTAGAGGACGCGCAGCACGGTGGCGACATCGCCGGGCCGGTCGAACCGCACGCCGGAGACGGTGCGCTTGGCGCGGCTGATCCGCTGCGCCATGGTCGCCTCGGGCACCAGGTAGGCGGCGGCGATCTGGCGGGTGGTGAGCCCGCCGACGGCGCGCAGCGTCAGAGCGACCGCGGACGACGGCGTCAGCGACGGGTGCGCGCACAGGAAGTAGAGCTGGAGCGTGTCGTCCACCGCGGGCGCGGGCCCGGGCTCCGGCTCCTCCCCGAGGAGGTCCTCGCGCCGGCGGCGGGCGCTGTCCGCCCGGGTCGCGTCGAGGAACCGGTGCCAGGCCGTGGTGACCAGCCAGCCCTTCGGATCCCGCGGCGGATCGTCCGGCCAGACCCGGACCGCCTTCACCAGCGCGTCCTGCACGGCGTCCTCGGCCGCCGCGAAGTCGGCTCCGCGGCGGACGAGGATTCCGATCACACTCGGCGTGAGGCTCCGGAGCAGAGCCTCGTCCATCGGTGAGGTCACTCCGTGATGGTAGGCGGCTCCGTCAGGAACGGCCGCACCTCCAGCCACTCGTGGATCGGCGCGCCGCCGGCGCCCGGGGCCGCCGACAGTTCACCGGCGAGTTCGAGGGCACGCTCGTAGGTGTCGACGTCGATCACCATCCAGCCGGCGATGAGGTCCTTGGTCTCGGCGAACGGGCCGTCGGTGACCGGCGGCCGCCCCTCACCGTCGTACCGGACGAACGTCCCCTCGGGCGCGAGCGCCTGGCTGTCGACGAACTCGCCGGTCTCCACGAGCCGGTCCGCGAAGTCGCGCATGTACTGCACGTGCGCCGAGATCTCCTCGGGCGTCCACTTCTCCATCGGCACGTCGTTGACCGAGGCCGGAGCGCCGCGGTAGTGCTTGAGCAGCAGGTACTTGGCCATCGTGGTCCTCCTCCGTACTGTGCGCCCCATCTTGGCGCATCCACTACGGGGACGGAGCCGACCGCCGCTTCTCGACACCCACCCAAAAGAATCTTGAACGTCCTCAGAGACGCCCGCCGGGCCCACTCCAGCCACAAAACCCCTGGAAAATGAAGAAGGCCCCGCCATCACTGGCGGGGCCTTCCCCTAATAAATGTCCGGCGGTGTCCTACTCTCCCACACAGTCTCCCATGCAGTACCAT